>NZ_JAVTIZ010000002.1:0-406964 GCF_031843845.1 Microbacterium sp. WCS2018Hpa-23 | reverse complement strand
GGAGCGTCGGAACGAAACGAGACCGCGCACGCGTCGAGACCCGGGCAGGCGTCACGGCTCCGAGCATTCTGCATGACAGTCGATGGGAGCGTCGGAACGAAACGAGACCGCGCACGCGTCGAGACCCGGGCAGGCGTCACGGCTCCGAGCATTCTGTATGACAGTCGATGGGAGCGTCGGGACGAAACGAGACCGCGCACGCGTCGAGACCCGCGCAGTCGTCACGGCTCCGAGTGATTCGGCAAGACAGTCGAGGGGAGCGTCGGGACGAAACGAGACCGCGCACGCGTCGAGACCGCGCAGGCCTTACCGCTCCGAGCGGTCCGAAGAGACATGGATGGGAACGGGAGTGAGAGCGTCGGCACGACAGGAGGATGAAACCGCGCAAGACCCGCGGGCGGGTTCGGTGACCCCGATGGGCAGGTCCGGCAGGAGCGGGACCGGTGAGCAGGACGGGAAAAAGCGGGCAGGACGGGAGAAAGTGAGCAGGACGGGAGAAAGCGGGCAGGGCCGACCGCTCAGCCCCGCACCGACTCCGCCTTCAGGAACACGTCGACCGCATCCTCGCGCTCGAGCACGAAGCCGTTCCTCTCATACAGCCGACGTGCCGGACTCCCCTGCAGCACGTTGAGGCGGAACGGCTGCCGATCGGCACCACGCTCCACCAGAACCGCAGCGAGCACCGCAGAGCCCAGCCCGCACCCCTGCGAACCCGGCGCGAGGTAGAAGTGCTCGATCCACACGGCGTCGGGTTCGCCCCGGACCGCGATGAGACCGACATCCTCCCCGTCCACGACGATCACGCGCGTGTGCTCCGGAGCGAACGCATCAAGGAACCGCTGCCGCACGCGCGCAGGGTCGTACCGGCCGAGGCGCTCCAGATCGGGGCGCATGACGATCGCTCGCAGCTCCGCCATCCACGGAGCATCCGACGGACCGCTGGCTCGAAGACTCCACCCGACTGACACAGCATCCATCCAATCACCCGATTCACCTGACGCGCTCCGCCTGCGTCCGGCCCCAGGCGATCCGAGTCCCTACAGCGCGAGCAGCACGATTCCGGCGGCGACGACGGCGGATGCGGCGATCCGCCACCCCGGCCTGCTCTCCTTCAGCGCGAAGACGCCGAAGAGGCTGACCAGCACGACACTGACCTCGCGCAGCGGGGCGACGAGGGCGACGGGCGCGATCTGGATGGCGGTGAGGACGAGGATGTAGGACAGCGGCGACAGAATGCTGAACGCCACGATCCGCCGCCACTGCGTGCGGCCGAGCGTGCGAACGGCCGCCCACCGCCCGCGGACACCGATCGAGTAGAACGGGATCTCGAGCAGCATCGTGCCGACCATGAACGCGACGGGCGACAGGTTCCAGGTGCGCACGGCGTTGGCATCCCAGATCGTGTAGACCGCGATCGCGACGCCGGTGAGAAGACCGAACAGGAGTCCAGGGTCGATGGCTCGCCGCGAGCGGGACGAGCGTCCACGGTCGACGAGCCCGATCGCGACCACTCCGAGGATGATCGCAGCGACGCCGACGAGCGCGAGGGCGGACGGGCGCTCCCCCAGCAGCAACACGGCGACGATGACCGACAGGAACGGCCCTGTGCCCCTCGCGGTCGCGTAGACGGTGGACAGGTTGCCCTCGCGGTACCCGCGCTGCAGGACCGCCATGTAGATCACATGCAGCACGGCCGACACCCCCACGCCCAACAGGAAGCCGCGCAGGTCATCGGTGCCGAGCCCGCCGGTGAATGGGATGACCCCGATCCACACGACCGCGCCGCCGACGGCGCCCCACCACAGGAACGGCATACCGGCCTTGCTCACCCCGTGCGCGATGACGTTCCAGGCGGCATGGGTGACCGCGGCGGCGAAGACGAGGGCGAAGGCGAGAGCGGACACGTGAGACCCTTCCGTCCATCGCGAGGCGCGACGAACAGGGTCCTCCGGGCTTTTGTCCTGTCAGATGACGGCACCCCTGCGGAGGGGCACTGTGGCGCCGCTCGGACCAGACGGGACGAACCCCGGAACCCTAGGCGCTATCAGGACTCACGGTACCCCGCGATGGTGACCGGGAGGTGAACAGAGCACGCGAACAGCGCACGAGCCCTCACGAGGATGCCGGATGAGCAGCGAAGCGCCCGGCACGGGATCCGTGCCGGGCGCCTCACACCGACTCTCAGCTCGACAGGTCTGCGCTCTCCCGGCGTCGCACGCGCGAGATCAGGAGCACGAGCGCACCGATCGCGAGCAGTGCGAGCGCCCAGCCCAGACCGGTGATGACACCACCGGTCGTCGCGAGGACGTCGAGATCGACCGTCGTGGTGGCGGCCGCCGTGACGACGATCGTGCCTGCGGCACCGCTCACGGTCGCGACGTTCACGACCTGGCCGCTCGCGACATCGGCCGTCGTCAGCGTGTAGCCGATCGGGCCGCAGGCCGCGGTGTCGCCGGGCGCGAGGTCGGGCACGTCGCACGAGAGCACCCCTCCGAGCTTCGGGTCGTCGATCGCGATGGCCGTCAGCGTGCGTGCTCCGGTGTTCGTCACGGTGAAGCGGAACTGCACCGTGTCGCCGGCATCCACCTTGCCGTTGCCGTTCACGTCGGCGTACTCGCCACCGGTCTTCGCGAGCGCGATCGCCGGCTGCGCCTCGAGAGGCGTGATCACGGTGTCCTCATCAGTCGGAGGCTCCTCAGTGACGCCCGTGCCGGTTCCCGTGCCCGTGGCCGTGGCGGTGTTGACGATCTGCCCTGCGTCGATCTCGGCCTGGGTCAGCACCGCAGCCGGCCCGTCGCACAGCGCCGACTCACCAGGGGCGAGGTCGGTCGTGTCGCAGACGACCGCGCCGCTCAGGCGCGGGTCCGACACCGAGACGGCGGAGAGCGTCGTCGTTCCCGTGTTGGTGACGGTGAACGTGTAGGCGATGGTGTCGCCGGCATCCGTCCGTCCGTTGCCGTTCGCGTCGACGACGGCCGCAGCCGACTTCAGCAGCGTGAGCGCATCGGTGCCGACCACGGTCACGTCCGCGTCATCCGTGCCCTCGGCGCTGCCGGCGACCGACTGACCGGTCACCGTCGCGGTGTTGCGCACGATGCCGGCGTCGACGTCAGCCTGCGTGAGCACGTACTCGACGGGTCCGCAGTCGACGTCGTCGGTCGGCGCGAGGGCGAGACCGTCGAGAGCGGGGCAGTCCACGACGCCGCCGAGCAGCGGGTCGTCGAGGACGATGTCGGTCAGGACGGTCGTGCCGGTGTTGCTGATCCGGAACGAGTAGGCGATCGTGTCGCCGGCCCCGATCATCCCGTCGTCGTTCGCGTCGACCGGCTCGCCAGGCGTCTTCGTCAGGGAGATGCCGGGAGTACCGGCGAACAGCACCTCGGCGGAGGCGTCATCGCTCACGGCACCCAGCGGCCCGGTACCTGTCGCGGTGGCCGTGTTCGGGCGGCTGCCGTTCTCGATGTCCGTCTGCGTGAGCGTGTAGGTGAACGGCCCGCAGTCGCTGGAGGCACCGACGCCGAGCGCGTCGATCGTGCACAGCACCCCGGCTCCGAGCAGCGGGTCGGTGATCTCCACGTCGCTCAGGGTCGTGTTGCCCGTGTTGCTCGTCGTGAACGTGTACTGCACCGTGTCACCGGCACCGATGAACCCGTCGCCGTTCGCGTCCTGCACCAGACCGACGTTCTTCTGCAGGTCGAGGCCGGCGGTCTGATCGATGTCGGCGGAGGCGGATGCCGTGTCCGACACCGTCCCGACCGGGGCATCGGCTGTGACCGATGCCGTGTTGCGTACGATCCCCGCGTCGATGTCGTCCTGGGTCAGCGTGTACTCGACCGGCACGCAGGTCACGGATGCTCCCGGAGCGAGCGAAGTCCCCGCGAGCGCCGCGCACACGACCGGTCCGCCCAGCATCGGGTCGGTGATCTGCGCGTTCGTCAGGGTCGTGGTGCCGGTGTTCGTGACGATGAACGTGTAGGCGATGGTGTCGCCGGACGTCACCTGCGCGCCGCCGTCGACGTCGATCACCGTGCTCGGCGACTTCGTCAGCCCGATGCTGTTCACCGCGGGAACCGTCACGTCGGCCTCCGCGCCATCGGTCGCCGTGCCCAGTGCGGACTGGGCGGTGACGGATGCCTCGTTGTGCACTGTGCCCTCATCGATGTCCTGCTGCGTGAGCACGTAGACCACAGGCGCGCAGGTCACCGAGGCACCCGGTGCGAGCGGTGCCCCGAATGCCGCACAGGCCACCGCCCCTCCGAGCAGCGGATCGGCGATCGCTGCACTCGTGAGCGTGACGGTGCCGGTGTTGCGCACCGTGAACGTGTAGGCGACGGTGTCGCCGACGTCGGCGCGTCCGTTCCCGTTCGCGTCGACCGGCGCTCCTGCCGTCTTCACGAGCTCGACCTGCGGGGTGCCCGACACCGGGACCTCGACCGTCGAGGTGTTGTCCGACGGATCGGGGTCCGGCGTCGTCGACGTCACGGTCGCGGTGTTCGACAGCGTGGCGGTCGCGATCGCGGGGTCGACCGTGCCGCTGACCGTCGCGGTGAAGGTCGCGCCGACGGCGAGGGCGCCGACCGCGCAGTCGAGCTGCGCTGCGGTGATGGTGCAGCCGGCGGTGGGCGTCGTCGGGTTCAGCAGGCCGGCCGGCAGGGAGTCCGAGATCGCGACGGCGGATGCCGGGCTGGGTCCGTTGTTCGTCACGACGATCGTGTACGTGATCGGCCCGTTCACCGGTGCCGGGTTCGCCGAGCTCGTCTTCACGATCGACAGGTCGGCCGACGGCGTCACGACGACCGTCGAGGTGCCGGTGTTGTCGGACGGATCGGGATCGGGCGTCGGCGAGGTCGCCGTCGCGTTGTTGGTCAGCGTGCCGACGACGGTCGCGGTGGCCGTCACGGTCAGCGTCGCGGATTCGCCCGGGAGCAGGGTGCCGACGGTCCACTGGTGGTCGGCGGGCGACCAGGCGCCCGCGCTCGGCGTGGCCGAGGTGACCTCGAGTCCGGCCGGCGCGACCTCGGTCACGACGACGCCCGCTGCGGCGGACGGCCCGTCGTTGCGCACCGTGATCACGAAGCTGGCGACGCCACCCAGCGGGATGCTCGGAGTCGACGTCGTCTTCACGACGCTGACGTCTGCGCTCGGGGTGAGCGCCACGTCGACACTGGAGGTGTTGTTCGCCGGGACCGGGTCGGGGGTCGCCGAGGTGGTGGTGGCCGTGTTGCGGATCGTGCCCGAGGCGGTCGCCGCCCACGTGCCGGCGATGTTCACCGTGGCGGAGGCACCCGGTGCGAGGTCGCCGACGGCGCAGTTCACCGTGCCGCCCCCGATGGTGCAGCCCGGATTGATCGACTCGACGGCGAAACCGGCAGGGAGCGTGTCAGTGATCGTCGCCGCACGCGCGACGGACGGGCCGTTGTTCACGACCTCGATCGAGTACGTGAAACCGCTGCCCGGCGTGCCTGTGGCCGGCGCGGTCTTCGCGATGCTGAGGTCGGCGCTCTGCACGATCTCGACCTCTGCCGAGGCGGAGTTGTTCGTGGTGTCGGCGTCTTCTGCCGGCGATGCGACAGAGGCGGTGTTGATGGTGGTGCCCGCCGGGGCGTCGGCCGCGACCACGGTCGACACGACGACGGTGGCGGTGGCCTGATCGGCGAGGTCCGCCCAGGTGCAGCGGACCGTGGTGTCGGTGAATGAGCAGTCGGCCCCGGCCGGGGTAGCGACCCCCGTCACGGTGAAGCCGGAAGGCACGGTGTCGTCGAGCACCGCGTTGACGGCATCCGAGTCACCGTTGTTGGTCACGGTGATCGTGAAGTCGACGGCACCTCCGGCCGCGACCTGCGTCACCGACGGTGTCTTCGTCACCGCGAGATCGGCGATGATGTCGGGCTGGAAGCTGGTGGAGTCGACGTTGTTCGTCGGGTCGGAGTCGGGGGTGCTGCTCGTGACGCTCGCCGAGTTCTGCACGACGGCGTCAGCGCCGGCGGCGATCTCGACGACGACGGTTGTCGTCACCTCGGCACCGGGTGCGAGCGTGCCGATGCTGCACTCGACCACGCCGAGATCGACGGCGCACTCGCCCTGGTCGGACAGGACGCTCACGACGGTGGTCTCGGGGTCGATCGGGTCGGTGAGGCGCACATCCCGCGCCTCGGACGGACCGTCGTTGCGGGTGATGAGCGTGTAGGTGACGTTCTGACCGGCGACCGGGGCCTCCGGGGAGAACGTCTTGGTCACCGACACATCGCTGATCGCGGTCAGGGTGCCCGACGCGGTCGCGGTGTTGTTGGCGGGGTTGACGTCGAATCGCGCCCCAGTCACCGACGCGGTGTTCGTGAGTGCTGCTCCCGGCTCGAACGAGGGCGAGACCGTACCGGTCACGGTGATCGTCGCGCTGGCCCCGACCGCGAGGTCGGGGAGGGAACAGGTGATCGTGCCGCCGACGGTGCAGGATCCGCCGCTCGGCGCGGCCTGAACAGCCGTGAAGCCGGCAGGCACTGCATCCGTCACTGTGACTCCCGTGCCGGTCTGGGGTCCGTTGTTCGTGACCCCGATCGTGAAGGTCGCAGGCTGGCCCGCGACCAGCGGACTCGTGGCGAGCGTCTTGGTGATCGCGAGATCGGCCGCCTGGTTCACCGGCGTCAGTGCCTCCTGCGTCGTCGACGTGCGGTCGATGTTCGTGACCGGCTCGCGGAAGGCGACCCGCGCCTCGTTGACGATCGTGGTGCCGGCGGCCTCCGTCCTGACCTTGGCGTCGAACGTGTACGACGTGACCGCGTCGACGCCGACCGAGCCGCCCACCGTGGCATTTCCACCGTCGCCGAGGCGCACCCGCAGCGTGCGGATGCCGCCCGTGTACTCGCCCCGGTCATCGCCCGTGGCGTCGGTGAGGGCGCCGGCTCCCGCACCGCTCACGATGCGGATGGAGCCTGGCACGAAGTCGATCCCCGCAGGGAGGACGTCGGTCGAGACCGACTGGAGGGCCGGGTTTCCGCCGTCGTTGCGAGTGGTGACGGTGTAGCGCAGCGTGTCGCCGATCTCGGCCGAGGTGCCACCGCGGGTGAGGTTCGCGACCGACTTGGTCGAGATGAGGCAGGGCCCGGTGCCGAAGGAGATGTCGTCGAGCAGGTTGCCGACGGAGGCGTTGCCGGTCGCGCTGCTGACCGCCTGGAATCCGAAGCGCGTCGTGGTCTGCCCGGCGGGCACGGTGTACGAGCCCGTGTGGGTTCCCCAGGCCGCTGTGCCGTCGGTGAGCGATCCGCTGACGTTCGCGAGGGTGCTCCCCGGCACGCCGATCACGACGCGCATCGTGTCGTTGCCCTCACGTCCGCGGTGTTTCAGGGACCAGTACAGCGTCTGCCCTGGCGTCGTGGCGACGTCCTGGTAGAGCGTGCTCGCCTGGGTCGCGTTGAGCTCGGCGAACTGCGACCCCTGCCCCGCCGGGTAGTTGCGGGGGTTGCCGGGGGAACGCCACAGCTCGATCTGGTTGTCGGTCGCGGTCGTGAACCAGCCGGGCACGAGCGCCTCGTCGGCGATGATGACCCCCGAGGCGAACACGGGCTGCTCGAAGCTGCCGTTGTCGAGCGACAGGGACCCCGCGCACTGCGTGGGATTCTGCGCCGCCGACGCCGTGGTCGGCGCCACGGTGTCTGTGACCACCGTGAGTCCGACCGCGATCAGAAGTGCTGCCGTCGCGCCCGCGAGGGCACGACGAATGGACGAGTGAGCGTGTGCAGACACAGCTGTCCCCTGTTTTCTCCCCCGAGGTCTCCCCGCATCGTTCGGAACGACACACCTCGCGCCTCGACCATAGCGGTGGGGGTCGCTTGGATTCAGTCCCGTATCGAACGCCGATATCGGATCGATACCGGTATTCCGGTCATATCGGTCGAGCCGAGTCGGCACCGGCGACCGGCCGGCCGGCTGACCGGCCGCGATCGACCACCGACCGAGCCGATTACGATCGAAGGACCCCCTTCAGGAAGGTCGCTCATGCCCGTCACCCCGGATGCACTCGCTCATGCCGAGGACCTCGCCGACTTCGTCGCCGCCTCTCCCTCGAGCTACCACGCCGCTGCCGAGGTGGCCAGGCGCCTGGAGGATGCCGGATTCACTCCTCTGTCCGAAGAGGACGCGTGGGACGTCGCACCCGGCGGACGCTACGTCGTCGTGCGCGACGGTGCCGCCATCGCATGGACGGTGCCGGCGGATGCCACCGCCACCACACCCGCGCACATCCTCGGCGCTCACACCGACTCCCCCGGCTTCAAGCTCAAGCCGCAGCCGACCACCGGATCGAAGGGGTGGCTGCAGGCGGCCGTCGAGGTCTATGGCGGCCCGCTGCTGAACTCCTGGCTCGACCGCGAGCTGCGCCTCGCCGGACGCCTGGCCCTCGCCGACGGCCGCGTCGTGCTGGCCGACACCGGTGCGCTCCTGCGTCTGCCGCAGCTCGCCGTGCACCTCGACCGCGAGGCGAACAGCGGTCTGGCGCTCGACAAGCAGTTCCAGACGCAGCCCGTCTGGGGCCTCGGCGACCCGACCCAGGAGGACATCCTGGCGGAGCTCGCGGACTCGGCCGGCGTCTCGGCATCCGACATCCGCGGCTACGACGTGGTGATCGCCGACACCGCCCGCGGCGCGGTGTTCGGCAAGGACGACGCGTTCTTCGCCTCGGGCCGCCTCGACGACCTCGCCTCCGTGCACGCGGGAGTCGTGGCGCTCGAGGCTCTCGGCACCCCCTCGACCGGCCCCATCGCCATCCTCGCCGCCTTCGACCACGAGGAACTCGGCTCCAACTCGCGCTCCGGCGCAGCAGGGCCCTTCCTCGAAGACATCCTGGGCCGCGTGTACGACGCCCTCGGCGCCGACGCGTCCGAGCGTCGCCGCGCCCTCTCGGCGTCGTGGTGCCTGTCGAGCGACGTGGGCCACTCGGTGCACCCCAACTACGTGCACAAGCACGATCCTGTGGTGCAGCCCGTGCTCGGCTCCGGGCCGATCCTCAAGCTCAACGCCAACCAGCGGTACGCGACGGATGCCCTCGGCTCCGCCGCCTGGCGCGGCTGGTGCGACGCGGCCGACGTGGTCACGCAGGAGTTCGTCTCGAACAACAACGTGCGCTGCGGGTCGACGATCGGCCCGATCACGGCGACGCGCCTCGGCATCCGCACCGTCGATGTCGGCATCCCGATCCTGTCGATGCACTCGGCGCGCGAACTCGCCGGTGTCTCGGACCTGCACGACCTCACTCGGGTCGCGGGAGCATTCTTCGCCGGCTGAGCCCCGCGGGGCATCCGCAGTGCCAGGATGATGGAATGACGGACATCAAGCCTGCTCTCATCGAGCGCGCGGGCATCGAGATCATCCCCGAATCCGACCGCACGGCGAAGCCGAGCGATCTGTTCTGGCCGTGGTTCGCGGCGAACGTGTCGGTCTTCGGCATGTCGTACGGATCGTTCGTGCTCGGCTTCGGGATCTCGTTCTGGCAGGCGACCGTCGTGTCGGTCATCGGCATCGTCGTGTCGTTCCTGCTGTGCGGGCTGATCGCGATCGCGGGCAAGCGCGGGTCGGCACCGACCATGGTGCTCTCCCGTGCCGCCTTCGGCGTGCAGGGGCAGAAGGTTCCCGGCATCGTGTCGTGGCTGACCTCGATCGGCTGGGAGACGTTCCTCGCGATCATGGCCGTTCTCGCCACGGCCACCGTCATCACCCAGCTCGGCGGCGACGGCGACAGCATCGCGCTGAAGATCACCGCGACCGTCATCGTCGCGGCCCTCATCGTCGCAGCCTCCGTGCTGGGCTATCACACGATTATGAAGCTGCAGTCGGTGCTCACCTGGGTCACCGGCGCCGTGACGATCCTCTACGTCATCCTCGCTGCCCCGAGCATCGACATCGCCGCCGTCATAGCCCGACCGGACGGCGGCATCGGACAGGTCATCGGCGCGCTCGTCATGGTGATGACCGGGTTCGGCCTCGGCTGGATCAACATCGCCGCCGACTGGTCGCGCTACCAGAAGCGCACGGCATCCGACGGGGCGATCGTCGCGTGGAACACGATCGGCGGCTCCGTCGCCCCGGTGATCCTCGTGGTCTTCGGTCTGCTGCTCGCCGGTTCCGACGACGAGCTCAGCGCGGCCATCGCCTCCGATCCGATCGGCGCGCTCGCGACGATCCTCCCCATCTGGGTCCTCGTGCCGTTCCTGCTGACCGCCGTGCTCGCGCTCGTCTCCGGCGCCGTGCTCGGCATCTACTCGTCGGGCCTCACTCTGCTGAGCCTCGGCATCCGGATCCCCCGCCCGTCCGCCGCGGCGATCGACGGCGTGATCCTGACCATCGGCACGATCTACGTCGTGTTCTTCGCCACCGACTTCCTCGGCCCGTTCCAGAGCTTCCTCATCACGCTGGGCGTGCCGCTGGCATCCTGGGCCGGCATCCTGATCGCCGACATCCTTCGGCGCAAGAAGGACTACGACGATGAAGCCCTGTTCGACAGCCACGGTCGCTACGGCGCCTGGGACTGGACCTCGATCGGCACCATGGTGGTCGCCAGCGTGATCGGCTGGGGCTTCGTGCTCAACGGCTTCGCGGACGCCGCGCCCTGGAACAACTGGCAGGGGTACCTGCTCGGCCTCGTCGGCGGAGTCGACGGCGACTGGGCGTATGCGAACCTCGGCGTCTTCTTCGCACTGGTGTTGTCGTTCGTCGTGACGTGGTTCGCCCGCGCCGGAAAGATCCGTCGCCAGGAGCAGACCGCGTGACCGTAGGCACAACCGAGTCGGAGGAGCCCTCCTGGCTGGTCGTGATCGACCCGCAGGCGATCTTCGCGTCGCCCGACTCGGCGTGGGCGTCACCGTTCTTCGCCGACGTGATGCCCCACATTCGCGAGCTCGCCGAGTCGTTCGGCGATCGGGTGATCGTGACACGCTGGATGCCGACCGCCGATCGCTCGACATCCTGGGGCGCGTACTTCGCGGCCTGGCCGTTCGCAGACCGGCCCGCGGATGATCCGCTGTTCGACCTTGTACCCGACGCGGTCGGTCTGTCACCGCATCCGACGCTCGACCTGCCGACGTTCGGCAAGTGGGGCAGCGACATCGAGGCGATCGTGGGTCGTGGCGCCCATGTCGTGCTCGCGGGCGTCTCGACGGACTGCTGCGTCATCTCGACGGCGCTGGCCGCAGCGGATGCCGGAGCCCACGTCACGGTCGCAGCCGACGCGTGCGCGGGGTCGACGGCCGAGAACCACGCCGCGGCGATGCAGGTGATGGGGCTGTATCCGCCGCAGATCACGGTCAGCGACACCGCGGCGGTGCTCGCGGTGCGCTGACGCATGCGACCTAGACCGCGCGCACGGCCGCGGCGATGTCGGCGGGCGACCCTTTCCACGGCGCTCCGTGCCCCGGCAGCACCCAGGACGCCGAGACATCTGCCAGCCTGTCGAGAGAGGCCAGCGCCCGTTCGGGCTCATCCGTGAACGGCGCAGGTTGAGCACCGACTCGCCCCGTCAGCACGTGTCGGGTGGTCAGGGCATCGCCGACGAAGACCGCATCCGCACCGGGAACGTGCACGGCGATGCTGCCGGGCGAATGCCCCGGCATCCCGATGACGACCGGGGATCCGGGCAGGTCGAGGACCCGCCCGTCCTCGACCTCCACGACCTCCGAGACAGGACGTGTGCGCAGCGCGTTCTTGCGCACCCCGTACGCGAGGAAGCCCAGCATCGGACCGATCCGGGCCGGCCCCATCGGAGTCTTCGGCTTCTCCCCCGTGCGCACCCGGTGCGCGTCGGCTGAGTGGATGAAGACCGGCACCCCTGTTTCGCTGCGCAGCCGCTCGGCGAACCCGATGTGGTCGCTGTCACCGTGGGTGAGGACGAGCCCTCGGATGTCGGACAGCGGGCGGCCGAGCTCTGCCAGCGTCCGCCGCAGGTCGTTCCAGTGCCCTGGTAGACCGGCGTCGACGAGCGTGATCCCCTCGGGCAGGTCGATCAGGTACGACGCGACGATGTCGTTGCCGAGTCGATGCAGGTGCGGGGCGAGCTTCATGACCGTTCCTTCCAGAGAATGATTGACGATGGCTACCTTACGTAGCTATCATGGCTACTGTCAATAGCCATGAAGGAGCTCAGGATGCCGACACCCGAACGAACCTCCCTGGTCGCGATCGTCGCCGCCGGCCGCGACATCCTCGAATCCGCCGGACCCGCGGGCCTCACGATGCAGGCGGTCGCAGAACGCGTGGGCGTGCGGGCACCGTCGCTCTACAAGCGGATCCGAGATCGTGACGCGCTGATGTCCGCGGTCGCGGAGGCATCTGCCGACGAGCTCACGAGTCGCCTCGAGAGCGCCGGCGACGAACTCGCCGCCCTTGCCGCCGTGTACCGCGGCTTCGCGCACGAGCATCCGGAGTCGTTCCGTCTGCTCTTCACCGCCGCAGCCCCCGAAGAGTCGCTGCACCGCACCTCCGCTCCGGTTCTGCGCGCCTGCGCCCACCTCGTCGGCCCCGAGCACGCACTGGACGCTGCCCGACTGTTCACCGCCTGGGCGACCGGGTTCCTGCAGATGGAGCTCGCCGGCGCCTTCCGTCTGGGCGGAGACGTGGATGAGGCGTTCGACTACGCGCTGGGCCGCATCATCGTCGGGCTGACCGCCGCCTGATCGCCGCCCGTCACCAGGCGGTCCACGCCTTCCACAGCTCGGCGTACGGACCAGCCGTCGTGACGAGATCGTCGTGGGTGCCGGACTGCACGACCTGCCCGTCGCTCATCACGAGGATCCTGTCGGCGGTCATGGCCTGACTCAGTCGGTGCGCGATCACGATGCCGGTGCGGTCGCCGATCGCACCCGACGATGCCTCGTCGAGCGCCTCCGAGTCCGCTGAGCCCGCCTCGGCCGTCGCCTCGTCGAGGATCACGACGGATGCCTCCGACAGCGCCACCCGCACGAGGGCGAGGTGCTGGGACTTCCCCGGCGTGAGCGGATGCCCCGCCTCACCGATCTCGGTGTCGAGACCCTCGGGCAGCCGCAGGATCCACTCCGCACCGAGCTGCGTGATCACGGCCCGCATCCGCTCGTCGTCGGCATCGCTGAACAGCGCGAGGTCGTCTCGGACGGTGCCGGCGAAGACGTGCGGCTCCTGGCTGAGCATCACGACGGCATCGCGCAGGTCATGCGGATGCCAGCGCTCGATGCCGAACCCATCGTGGCGCACGACTCCCTCGCCCACCGGGAGTGCGCCTGCGAGCACGCGGGCGAGCGTCGTCTTGCCTGCGCCGCTCGCCCCCACGATCGCGATCCTCTCGCCCGGCGCGATCGACAGCGAGACCGCGTCGAGGTCGCGTCGGTCGGGGCGGTGGGCGAAGCCGAGCCGGTCGACCTCGATCGCACCCCGGCGCGCCACCGCGGCCTCGGACTGCAGATCGCCCTCCTCACGAGGCCCCGGCGACGGCATGCCGATGACGCCGAACAGACGGGCAAGGCTGGCTCCGGCATCCTGCAGCTCGTCGATGCGGAACAGCACCGCCCCCATCGGTCCGAACAGCCCGAGGAAGTACAGCGATGCGGCTGTCGCCGCGCCCAGCTCGATCTGCCCGCCGGTCACCAGCAGATACCCGACCACGAGCACGGCCGAGAGCCCCACGAGCTCGGCGCCGTTCAGGAACACGTTGAAGTCGTTGCGCACCCTGGTGGCTCGCACCTCGAGCGCGATGGCCTGCTCACTCGCTTCGCCGATGCGCTCGAGGTGCCGCTCCTCGGCGCGCAGAGCGCGGACGGTGTCGACTCCCCGCACGGCCTCGATCGTGCGCTGACCGCGCTCGGCCACGACGACACGGTGCTCGCGGTAGACCGGCGCCGAACGCCGCAGGAACCAGCGGAGCGCGAACACCTGGATGGGAGCTGCGACCAGGGCGGCGAGCGCGAACCGCCAGTCCATCAGTCCCATCCCGAGCAGGCTCAACAGGATGCTGAAGAGCGCTGAGAGGAACGCAGGGAGCGCCTCTTCGACGACCTGCCCGACCGCACGCACATCCCCCGAGAGCCGCGCGACCAGGTCGCCGGTGCCCGCGGCCTCGATGCGCGCCGTCGGCTGCGCGAGCGCCGTGCGGAACGCCGCCTCGCGGACCTCACGGATCGTGCCCTGTCCGAGTCGCGCGAGCAGCACGCGACCCGTCCAGGTCAATCCGGCTCCGGCCGCGATCGACGCGGTCAATGCCAGCCCGAACGGCAGCATCGATGCGCCTCCGGCCACGATGTCGTCGACCATCAGGCCGATGATCCACGGCGCCACGAGAGCGGCGCCGACTCCCGCGCACAGGGTCAGGACCGCGAACACGGCGAGTGCACGTCGATGGCCGAGTGCGGCGAGCAGACCGCGGGCCGTGTCTCGACGCGTCGCGATGGGCAGCTTCTGGTCGCTCACGCGCTCGCTCCCCTCAGGTCGTGGACGCGGTGACAGCTCGACAGCAGGGAGGCCCGGTCGGTGAGCAGCACGATCGTGCGGCCCTCCGCCGCGAGCCCCGCGGCCACCTGCGCCTCGGTGATCGGGTCGATCGCGGTGGTCGGCTCGTGCAGCACGATCAGCCGCTGCGGCTGATGCAGAGCTCGGGCGAGCAGAAGACGCTGACGTTGACCGCCCGAGAGTCGCAGCCCGCGCTCCCCCACCTTCTCGTCGAGTCCGTCGGGGAGTCGATGCAGAACCTCGTCGAAGGCTGCGGCGTCGAGGTGCGCGTGATCGATCCGCGCCGAGATGTTCTCGGCCGCGGTTCCGGTGAACACGGCGGCATCGTGCGGTGGGGCGAAGACCTCGATGCGCAGACCGTCGTGACCGAGGCGGGTCGCATCGATGTCGCCGATCACGAGCTCGCCCACCGCGGGCGTGCGGAGCCCACCGAAGAGACGGGCGAGATCCACGATCCGATCGGGATCTGCACGGATGCCGGTCACCTGGCCGTGCGCGATGTCGATGGTCGTTCCCTCGACCGCCAGGCGGGCCACGATCGCGGAATCGCCGCGGGTCGGTGTGCCTTCCGCCACCACCGTCTCGCCGATCACGGAAGCCGGCGTCGCGACGGCATCCGTCACCGCGCCCGCCTCCGCCGAGAACTCCGCGATGCGGGTCGCCGATCCGTGCTTCGAGGCGATCTGCGCGGGCAGGTATCCGAGTGCTTGCAGGGGGCCGCGGATGGTCTGGGCCAGACCCATCGCGGTGACGAATCCGCCGATCGTGATGACGCCGTCGAGCGCCAGCCAGCCACCGAGCACAGCGATGCCGGTGAAGGCGAGGCCGCTGATGAGCAGGTTCAGCGCAGTGAGACCCGCCGCGGCCTTCTCGGCGCGATACGCGGCCTCGGCGGCGACGGCGCTCTCGGTGACGTAGCGATCGGCCGCCCGCGACGCGCCACCGAGTGCGCCGAGAACGCGCAGGCCGGCGGCGAAGTCGGTGCTGACCGCATCCAGTCGTGCGGCCTGCTTCTGTGCCTCGTACCCTCGGCGTCGCAGCCCGCCGCTCACCAGATGCACGAGCAGGGCCTGAACGAGCGTGCCGATCACGACGGCGACGGCGAGCGGCCAGGCGATCACGAGCAGGGTGATGCAGGCGACGAGCACGGCGGTTGCGGCGGCTGCCTGCTCGGCGATGACCCAGAAGAAGCCGGCCGTCTCACTCGCATCCGAGGAGGAGATCGTGAGCACCTCGCCGGCGGGCCGACGGGTGCGACGGCGGAGCGCGAGGCCGAGGATGCCCTGACGCAGGACATGCTCACCCTGCGCATAGACCTTGGTGCCCGCGCGGTCGCCGACCTGCCACGAGACGATGAGCACAGCGAACACCGCGACGAGGAGCGCCAGCGCCCACCCGAGAGCCACCGGGTCACCCGGCGCGATCGCGCGATCGATCACGACGCCGACAGCCACCGGGACCATCACCTCGGCGAGCTGATGCCCGCAGAATCCGGCGATCGAGACGGCGGCGCGTGCCCGACGGCCTCGCCCCCAGACGCCCTCGCGGAAGACCCCTCCGACGGTCGTGGTCACCGGAGCCTCGCCGTTCTCCGGTGATCGGTGCCCGTATGGGGCGCACGGAACCGGGGGCGCGCGGAGACAGGGCGCGCAGAGATGGAGCGCGCCGAAGCGAAGCGCGCAGAGGCGAAGGGGGACATCGGGGACTCCAGAGACGTTCGAGGGGTCACGCGTGATTGCGGTGAGCACCCAGATTCAACATAAGCGCATGCGATGTCGCGCAGCGGACGAGCTGTGCCGGGCCTACGCCGAATCTCACCGGAATACTGCCAAGATGATGCGCGGAGAGGGGTTTCCGTGACCACCAGTGCGCCCGAAGTCGAGTCCGTCCGCCCGAAGAAGGCCCGTCGGCCGTGGCACCGGACGAAGGTCGCTCTCGCGCTGATCCTCGCCGTCACCGCGGTGATCGCCATCATCGGAGCGCTCACCCCCTGGCCCTCCGCCATGCTGATCCGCGCCGTGTTCACGAAGGGCGGCGACGAGACCGCCGCCGAGATGGACAAGCACGTGCCCGACACGAAGCTCACCGAGCAGCTCGATGTCGCCTACGCCGACGGCGGCGCCGACACCACGATGGACGTCTTCACACCGGCATCCGCCTCCGGCCCGCTGCCGACGGTCGTCTGGATCCACGGCGGCGCCTGGATCTCGGGATCGAAGGAGAACGTCGACCCGTACATGCGCATCCTCGCCGCCGAGGGCTACACGACCATCGCGGTCAACTACACGATCGGCCCGGAGGGCGTGTATCCGCTCGCCGTGCACCAGCTCAACGACGCGCTCGCCTACATCGACGAGCATGCCGACGAGCTCGGCGTCGACCCGAACCAGATCGTGCTCGCCGGGGACTCGGCCGGTGGCCAGCTCGCCAGCCAGATGGCGACGCTCATGACGAGTCCCGACTACGCCGAGATCCTGGACATCACTCCCGCGCTGACGAAGGACCAGGTCGTGGCGACCGTGCTGAACTGCGGCGTCTACGACCTCGCCGCCCTCGCAGCTCTCGACGGAGTGGTCGGCTGGGGCCTCAAGACCTCGATGTGGGCGTATGCGGGAACCAAGACGTGGGCGGAGGACTCGACGGGCTCCACGATGTCGACGATCGACTGGGTCACCGAGGACTTCCCGACGACCTACATCTCGGGCGGCAACGGCGACGGACTCACCTGGCTGCAGTCGATCCCCATGGCGAAGCGTCTCGACGAGCTCGGGGTGGATGTGACGACCCTGTTCTGGCCCGCGCCTCACGAGCCGGCGCTGCCCCACGAGTACCAGTTCCACCTCGACATGCCCGACGCGCAGACAGCCCTGCAGAAGACGATCGACTTCCTGAACGCGCACACCACGCGCTGAGCGCGGCTTGACGGCCCGATCTGCGGATGTCGTCCCATGTGATGGCCGAACTGCGGAGATCCGTCCGCTGTTCGGGACCGGGTCCGCAGATCGGGCGCGGCCGGCCTACTTCATCGTGTCGAGGATGCCGACGAGGTCGTCGAAGGTCGTGAGCGGGTTGAGGATCGCGAACCGCGTGTTCGGACGACCGCGGTGCGAGCTCGGAACGACGAACGCCCGCTGCGAGTCGAGCAGCTCGTCGGACCACCGGTCGTAGTCCTCGCGCTCCCACCCCTCGCGTTCGAAGACGACGACCGAGAGCTGAGGATCCCGCACGAGTCGCAGCTCGGGGCGGGCGGCGATCTCGGCGGCGATCGTCTTCGTGAGCGTGAGCGTCGCACTCACGGCCTCGCGATAGGCGGTCACGCCGTAGGTCGCGAGGGAGAACCAGAGCGGCAGCCCGCGAGGGCGCCGAGTCAACTGGATCGAGTAGTCCGACGGGCTGAAGTCTCCTGCGTCGGTGAGGGTGTCGAGGTACTCGGCGTGCTGCGTGTGCGCACGGCGGCCCGCATCGGGGTCGCGGTAGATCAGCGCACAGCAGTCGAACGGCGCGAACAGCCACTTGTGCGGGTCGACGATGACCGAGTCGGCGCGCTCCACTCCCGCGAAGATGCTCCGAGCCTCGGGCGCGAGCATCGCGGTGAGGCCGTAGGCCCCGTCGATGTGCAGCCAGAAGTCGAACTCGTCCTTGAGCGCGGCGATGCCGGCGATGTCGTCGACGATTCCGAAGTTCGTGGATCCGCCGGTCGCCACGACAGCGCAGATCTCGTCGCCGTGCACGCTCAGCGCCGCGCGCACGGCATCGGCGCGCAGCACGCCGTCGTCACCTGCGGGCACGAGCAGTACGTCGGCATCCATGACCTTCGCGGCCGACTTGTTCGAGGAGTGCGCCTCGACGCTGCACACGATCTTCCAGCGGCGGGGCAGCTCTTTTCCGGCGTCGAGCAGCTTCGCCTTCGCGGCCTCGCGAGCGGCGACCAGCGCCGACAGGTTGCCGATCGTGCCGCCCTGCACGAACACTCCCCCTGCCGTGTCGGGGAGGCCGAACTCGGAGGCGAGGAACGAGAGCACCTCGTTCTCGGCGTGGACGGCGCCGGCTCCCTCGAGCCAGCTTCCGCCGTAGAGACCGGATGCCGAGACCACGAGGTCGAAGGCGATCGATGCGATCGTCGGCGCGGTGGGGATGAACGACAGATACGACGGGTGGCTCGTCGTCAGGCACGCGGGGGCGAGGATGTGCTCGAACACGCTCAGCGCGCGCTGCGAGCCGAGCCCGGCATCCGTGATCGTCGTGCCGACCAGCCTGTCGAGCTCGGCCGGGGTCTGCGGCTTGTCGAGCGGCACGTCGGCCGCGAGCATCCGTCGTCGCGAGTAATCGAGCACGGCGTCGACGATGGCCGTCGATTCGGCCGAGGCCGCGTGCATGCGTTCTGCTCCCATGTGCTGTCCTAACTGTGGTTCTCTGCGAGCGATGTCGCTGCGAGCGATGCCGTCTCGAGCGGATGGGGGGTGGCCGGAGCCTCGACGGGCACGTCGAGCACCGCCGAGAGCGTACGGCGGGCGAGGTCGGCTCGGTCGCGTGGCGCCCAGTGCACCAGCGAGTGCGCGCTCATGCCGTCGACCATGGCCAGCAGCATCCACGCCGATGATGCGGGGTCTATCGCCGATGCCGCGTGCACCCGGTCTTCGGCGATGGCGCGGGCGATGAGGTCTTCGAGGGCGCTGTGCCAGAGGTCCATCTCGGCCCGCACCCGCGCGCCGAGAGCCTCGTTGCGCGCTCCCAGCGCCCACGACTGCACCCAGACCATGGCGACGTCGTCGCGCGAGTCGTCGAGCAGCGTCTCGATGAGTCGCAGCAGGTTCGCGCGCAGGTCGACGGCGTCGTCGTATGCGGCGATGACCTCGTCGCGCTCGGCGGACACGATCGCGGTGAACACCTCGGCGACGAACGACTCCATCACGGGCCGGTAGTGCGCGACGAGGGCGGGAGTCACGCCCACTCGGGCGGCGACGGCACGCACCGTCAGGGCTTCGAGCCCGCTCTCGGAGGCCAGCGCCACGGCACCGTCGAGGATCGAGCGCTCACGCTCCTCGGGCGGCAGCCGGCGAGGTGCGGCAGCTCTTGACGTCGTCTTCATCACGGGCTACCGTATCACCCGTTGGACACGTGTTCAATAGCGATCACGATTCCTCATCCGCGAGGTCGAGATCAGCAGCGAGGGAGACAATCATGGCCTGGCACATGCCCGCCGAGACCGCACCGCACGACCGCACCTGGATGGCGTTCCCCGCCGAGGGGCCGACTCTGGGCGAGACCTCCGCCGAGCGCGAAGAGGGCTATGCCACCTGGACGGCCGTCGCCCACGCGGTCGCCGAGTTCGAGCCGGTCACGATGATCGTCGATCCGGCCGAGCTCTCCCGCGCCCGACGGATGCTGGGCAGTGGCATCGACATCGTCGAGGCGCCCGTCGATGAATTCTGGATGCGCGACTCCGGCCCCACCTTCGTGATCGACGACCACCGCCCCGGCGTTCTCGGCGCCGTCGACTGGATCTTCAACGGCTGGGGTGCCCCCGCCTGGGCGCAGTGGCAGAAGGCGGCGCAGCACGCGCGCATCATCGCCGGTGCGGTCGGCGCAGAGCTCGTGAGCTCGACGCTCGTCAACGAGGGCGGCGGCATCCATGTCGACGGCGAGGGCACCGTGCTGCTCACCGACACCGTGCAGCTCGATCCCCGTCGCAATCCGTTCGCCGACAGGCAGCGCGTCGAGGCCGAGATGGCCCGCACGATCGGCGCGACCACGGCCGTGTGGCTGCCCCGCGGACTCACCCGCGACTACGACGACTTCGGCACGAACGGGCACGTCGACATCGTGGCCACCCTCGTCTCGCCCGGCCGACTGCTGCTCCACGACCAGCCGAACCCCGACCATCCCGACCACGTCGTGACCCGCGAGCTGCGCGCGCACCTCGCACAGCAGACGGATGCCGCCGGCCGCCGGTTCGAGATCATCGACCTGCCCGCACCGACGACACTGCGCGACGACGAGGGCTTCGTCGACTGGAGCTACGTCAACCACCTGGTCACGAACGACGGCGTCGTCGCCTGCGGCTTCGGTGACGAGCAGGCCGACGCCACGGCGAGAGAGATCCTCGCCGATGCATATCCGGGTCGCCGCGTCGTCACAGTCGACGCCCGTCCGCTGTTCGACCGCGGCGGCGGCATCCACTGCATCACCCAGCAGCAGCCGAGCGTGGCAGTGCACTCATGATCGACGTCGTCGAAGCCTCCATCGCCGACCTGCGGCGAGCGCTCGAGACCGGTGCAGCCACCGCGGTCGAACTCGTCGACGCCTACCTCGCGCGCATCGCCGCCTACGACGGGCCCGACACCGCGACGGCTCTGAACGCCGTCGTCGTCAGGAATGCCGATGCACACGTCGAGGCCGCGGCATCCGACGCCCGTCGGGCACGCGGCGTGGCACTCGGCCCGCTCGACGGCATCCCGTACACGGCGAAGGACAGCTACCTGGTGCGCGGGCTCACGGCTGCCGCCGGCAGCCCCGCGTTCGCCGACCTCATCGCGCAGCGCGACGCGTTCACGATCGAGCGCCTGCGTGCGGGTGGCGCGATCTGCCTCGGGCTGACGAACATGCCCCCGATGGCCAACGGCGGCATGCAGCGCGGTGTCTACGGCCGCGCCGAGAGCCCCTACAGCGCCCAGTTCCTCACCGCACCCTTCGCGTCCGGATCGTCGAACGGCTCGGGCACCGCCACTGCGGCGAGCTTCGCGGCATTCGGCCTGGGCGAAGAGACGTGGTCGAGCGGTCGTGGCCCTGCGACCAACAACGCCCTCTGCGCCTACACGCCGTCGCGCGGCGTGATCTCGACCCGCGGCAACTGGCCGCTCGTGCCGACCATGGACGTCGTCGTGCCGCACGCCCGCACGATGGCCGATCTGTTCGAGATCCTCGATGTGATCGTCGCCGACGATGCCGAGGTGCGCGGCGACTTCTGGCGCGCGCAGCCCTGGGTGACGCTGCCCGTGTCGTCCGAGGTGCGCCCGGCGTCGTACACCGCCCTGGCCGACGGCGCGGGGACAGCTCTCCGAGGCGCGCGCATCGGCATCCCCCGCATGTACATCAACGCCGATCCCGATGCCGGCACGGCCGACGAGCCCGGAATCGGCGGCCCCACGGGGCAGCGCATCGAGACCCGTGCCTCGGTGATCGCTCGCTGGAAAGCCGCACGCCGCGACCTCGAGGCCGCGGGTGCGACGGTGGTCGAGGTCGACTTCCCCGTGGTGTCGAACTACGAGGGCGACCGACCCGGTGCACCAACGATCGCGACGCGCGGACTCGTGTCTCCGGAGTATCTGCGGCGCGAGATCGTCGACCTGTCAGCGTGGGGCTGGGAGGACTTCCTCCAGGCGAACGATGACCCGCAGCTGCACTCGCTCGCGGAGGTCGACGGAGCGTCGATCTTCCCGCATCCCGAAGGAGCACTCCCCGACCGCTACACCGGATTTGAAGACGACATCGCCGAGTATCCGGGCTGGGTGCGCGACAACCCGGGCGTCGGATTCGAGGACATGGCCGAGCTCCCCGCCGGACTGCGCGGACTCGAAGAGACCCGTCGCATCGACCTCGAGGAGTGGATGGACGAGAACGAGCTCGATGCCGTCGTCTTCCCCGCCGTCGCCGACGTGGGGCCCGCCGACATGGACGTGAACCACGCGTCCGCCGATCTCGGCTGGCGCAACGGCACCTGGATCGCCAACGGCAACCTGACCGTGCGCCACCTCGGCATCCCGACCGTCACGGTGCCGATGGGCCTCATGGTCGACATCGGCATGCCGGTCGGCTTGACCTTCGCCGGCCGCGCCTACGACGACTCCGCGCTGCTGCGCCTCGCCGCGGCGTTCGAGGCGACGGGAGAGGCCGGAGAGCGTCGCACCGCTCCCCCACGCACGCCCAGGCTGTGACGCAGCGAGCTTCACAGGACATTTCACTATTGTGACGCTCGCCACGATTGTTATATGTTTAGCCTGTCCGTCACGACAGGAAGCGCCCCATGAGCACCGAGAACAACGAGCGCGAGCTCGAGGCCGGCATCGTCACCGATCTGTCCGGACGCATGACCTACGGGTCGTACCTGTCGCTCGACCAGCTGCTCACCGCGCAGAATCCCGTCAGCGTTCCCGAGCACCACGATGAGCTGCTGTTCATCATCCAGCACCAGACCACCGAGCTCTGGCTCAAGCAACTGCTGCACGAGCTGTCCTCCGCGCGAGAGCTTCTCGCGAGCGACGACCTGCGCGAAGCGCTGAAGCGCGTCGCGCGCGTCAAGCGCATCCAGGACGTCATGACGCAGCAATGGGCGATCCTCGCGACGCTCACCCCCACCGAGTACGCGCAGTTCCGCGGTGCGCTCGGCAACTCGTCGGGCTTCCAATCGGTGCAGTACCGTGCGGTCGAGTTCGCCCTCGGTAACAAGAACGAGAAGATGCTGAGCGTCTTCAGCGACCACCCCGCCAACCTCGCGCTGCTCACCGCCGAGTGGCACAAGCCCACCCTCTACGACGAGTTCCTGCGCTACGCCTCTCGCCGCGGCCTGCCGATCCCTGCCGAGATCCTCGACCGCGACGTGCGCCTCCCCTACCGCGAGACGCCCGAGCTGGTGCCCGCGATCCGTGAGATCTACCAGAACCACCAGCAGCACTGGGACCTCTACGAAGCCTGCGAAGATCTGGTCGACCTCGAGGACAACTTCCAGTTCTGGCGCTTCCGCCATCTCAAGACCGTCGCCCGCACGATCGGCATGAAGGTCGGCACCGGCGGCTCGAGCGGAGTCGGGTTCCTGCAGCGCGCCCTCGACCTGACATTCTTCCCCGAGCTCTACACCGTGCGCACCGAGATCGGCGGCTGATGCACGCGGCGACCTTCTTCGACGGCGAAGGATGGCGCGACGGCATCCTCGAGCTCGTCGACGGACGGATGCTGCTGAGCGACGCGACACCCGCGCACGATCTGCCGCGCCTCGACGGCGTGATCGTCGGCGGCTTCACCGACCACCACGTGCACCTGCAGTTGGTCGACCGCACTCTGCTGCACGGGTCAGCGCTCGGTCGCGTCATCGATCTGGGCGCGAACCCGACGGTGATCGCCGCATACGCCGACGCGGCACGTTTCGTCTCGGTCGCTGGCGCTCCCTCGCTCAACGAACGACAGGATGCCGCACCCCGGCCGCACAACCAACAGCACGACACCGTACCCCGGTCGTTGAGCGAGCGAAGCCAGACGAAACGCCCGCACCCCGTCGCGGTCGAGTTCGCCGGCGCATTCCTCACCCCGGTCGGCGGCTACCCGAGCGACCGCGACTGGGCACCGGAAGGGTCCTTCCGCGAGATCGCAGCCAGCGCAGCCGCCGACAGCGCTGTCGCAGAGATGGCGGATGCCGGAGCATCCTGCATCAAGGTCGCCAGCAACGCCGATGCCGGGCCCGTCTTCACCGACGACCTGTTCCGCGCGATCGTCGACGCCGCCTCCGCCCGTGGGCTCCCCGTCGTCGCCCACGCCCAGGGCAGCGGTGAGGCCCAGCGCGTCGCGCGCCTCGGTGCCGCCCGACTGGCACATGCCCCGTTCACGGAACGCCTCGAGGACGCCGAGATCGCCACGCAGGCCGCATCCGTCGCCTGGATCTCGACCCTGTCGATCCACGACGGCGGCACCCCCGACGAGCGCGACACGCTCGCCACGGTTGTCGACAATGTCCGGCGCTTCCACGCGGCAGGCGGCACCGTGCTCTACGGCACCGACATGGGCAACGGCCCGACGCCGGTCGGCCTGAACCCGAACGAGCTCGCCGCACTCCGAGACGCCGGGATCACGGGCACCGCTCTGCTCCGCGCCCTCGCGCCGCAGGATCCCCGCGACACCGAATCCACGCTCTTCCGGCTCCCCGGCACCGACGCCGACCCGGCACTCGCCCGCCCGCTGACCAGCGCAGATCTGAAGGCAATGACATGACCGACACCCGCGACTCCACCCGCATCGACTCCGCTCTGTTCGAGGCCGCCCACGCGCTCGACGCCGCCGACCCACTCCGCGCTCACCTCGACGCGTTCGCCGATGCACCAGGCGTCGGCGCCTATCTCGACGGCAATTCGCTCGGCCGTCCGCTGCGCGACATCCCCGAGAAGCTCGCCGCATTCGTGCGTGATGACTGGGGCACCCGGCTGATCCGCTCGTGGGACGAGCAGTGGATGGCGCTGCCGATGGAGCTCGGCGATCGCATCGCCGACCTCACTCTCGGCGCGGCCGCCGGTCAGACCGTCGTCGCCGACTCGACGAGCGTGCTGATCTACAAGCTGATGCGCGCCGCGGCGACCGCCGATGCGTCGCGCACCGAGCTGGTGATCGAGGCGGGCAACTTCCCGACCGACCGGTTCATGGCCGAGGGCGTGGCCGCCGAGACCGGCATGACCGTGCGCTGGATCGAACCCGACCCGGTGCTCGGCGTGCAGATCGCCGATGTGATCGCCGCGATCTCCGAGAAGACGGCCCTCGTCTCGCTCAGCCATGTCGATTACCGCTCCGGCGCCCTGGCCGACATGCCGGGGATCACGGATGCCGTGCACGAGGTCGGCGCCCTCATGATGTGGGACCTCTGCCATTCGGCGGGGATCATCCCGATGCAGCTCGACGCCTGGGGTGTCGACATGGCGGTCGGATGCACATACAAGTACCTGAACGGCGGCCCCGGCTCCCCCGCGTTCGCGTATCTGCGGCGCGAGCACCAGGGCGTGCTTCGCCAACCGATCCAGGGCTGGTGGAGTGCCGCCGACATCTTCGCGATGGGGCCCGAGTACGTTCCCGCGGGCGACATCCGCCAGCTCCTCAGCGGCACCCCGCCCATCACCTCGATGGTCGCCATGCAGGGGATGCTCGACCTGATCGAGCAGGCGTCGATCGAGGGAGTACGGGCCAAGGCCATCTCGCTCACCGACTTCGCCGTCCGCGCGTACGACGAGCTGCTCGCCCCGCTCGAGGTGCGACTGCTGAGTCCGCGCGACGCCGACCTCCGCGGAGGTCACGTGACGATCGGGCACCCGGACTTCCGCGCCGTGACGCAGAGGCTGTGGGCCGACGGGATCATCCCCGACTTCCGCTTCCCCGACGGCATCCGCCTGGGGCTCTCGCCGCTCAGCACCTCGCATGCCGAGACGCTCACCGGCGTGCTCGCGGTGCGCGATGCGCTGGAGTCGCATGATCGCTGACACCGCCGCATCCCCGTCGACCGCGACTGCGACCGTGACCGCCGCACCCAACGCCGCACCGGACATCGTCGCCGGGCCCGTGCTCGACGACATCGACGCGCGTCCTGGCAGCACTGCATCCCTCCTCCGCACGATCGTCGGCCTGTACCTGCGTCCGCTCGGCGGATGGATCTCGGCGGCCGATCTCGTGGCTCTCGCGGACGACCTCGGGATCCCCGCCGCCCAGGCCCGCACCGGAATCACCCGCCTCAAGCAGAAGGGCCTGCTGCTCGCCGAGCGCAGGCACGCGATCGGGTATCGGCTGAACCCGAATGCCACCACGATGCTCGAACGGGGCGATCGGCGGATCTTCGAGATGCGCGAGATGACGGATGCCGACAGCTGGTGCCTCATCTCGTTCTCGATCCCCGAGAGCGCACGCAGCATCCGCCACCAGCTGCGACGCCGACTGCAGTGGATCGGCGCGGGCGTCGTGTCGCCCGCGCTGTGGATCTGCCCCGGCCACCTGCAGCGTGAGGTGCAGGAGATCGTCGACGAACTCGACGCGAGCGAGTGGGTGACTCTGTTCCAGGCCGGCACCCCGACGACGGTGCGCACACTGCCCGAGGCTGCCGCCGACTGGTGGGATCTCGAGTCGCTGCGCGCCGAGCACATCGAGTTCCAGACCTCGCTCGCGACTCTGCCGGCCGCACCGTTCGCCGCCTATGTGCAGCTGCTCGACCGCTGGCGCGTTCTGCCCTACGTCGATCCGGGGCTGCCGCCGTCGATGCTGCCGGCCGAATGGCCGGGTCGGCGCAGCGTCGCCGAGTTCCAGAGACTGTCGACGGAGTTGTCGGATGCCGCGTGGCAGCGCGTGCTCGACGTCACCGGGGCATCTGCGCGCAGTGCCCGCGCTGCCGGCGCCGAGGTCACCGAGGTGGGGCCGCCGTCGTAGCCCTCACGACGAGCCGGGTCGGCAGGATCACATGCATCTCGTCGACCTCCCGGCCGGAGAGCAACGTGAAGACCATCTCTGCCGCGACCGCCCCGAGCCGGCGCATCGGCTGCTGGATGGTCGTGAGCGGCAGAGCGCGACGCGTGGCCTCAGGCACATCGTCGAAGCCGACGACCGAGAGATCCGCGGGCACCCGCAGGCCGAGCTGGTGGGCGACGTCGATCACCGCGATCGCCGAGAGGTCGTTCGCGGCGAACACCGCGGTCGGACGCGAGTCGGAGCTCAGCATGACCCTGGCGGAGTCGCGGGTCGCCTCCAGTTCGTAGCGTCCGATGCCGATCAGGGACGGATCGAGCGGGATCCCCGCGTCGGCGAGAGCGCGCCGGTAGCCGGCGTCGCGCAGCCCCGCCGATCGCAGATCGGGGCGTCCGGCGAGGAATCCGATGCGACGGTGCCCGAGCTCGATCAGGTGCCTGGTGGCCGCGAGCGCACCCCCGAAGCTGTCGGACTCGACGGTCGGCAGGTCTGCCCGACCGGTGTGCGGGTCGACGGCGACGACGGGAATCTCGGTGCCCGCGCTCACGACGGTGGGGGTCACCATGATCGCCGCGTCGATCAGCGTGCCCGACAGGCGGCTGAGCGACCTGCGCTCCCATCCGTCGCTCGCGCCGTGGTGCGAACCGGCATACGCGAGGAGGTCGAAGCCCATGTCGTGCATGGCCGTGCCGACGCCCTTGAGGATCTCGGCGCTGAACGGCTCGAAGTCGGCGAGGAGCACCCCGATCACCCCGGTGCGCCGCGCGCGCATGCTGCTCGCGACGAGGCTCGATTCGTATCCGAGCTCCTTGACGGCGTCCAGCACGCGCTGCACCGTGGCATCCGCGATCCCGTATCTTCCGTTGACCGCCTTCGAGACGGTCGACACCGAGACTCCGGCCGCGTTCGCGACATCGTGGATCGTCGTTCGAGCCCCCATGAGACGCCAGCGTAGCGGGGCTCGAACCCGGATGGAAACTGTTTTCGAAAACGTTTGACGAACCTCGACGGTGACTGAAGACTGCATCCCACTGCGGTCTCACCCGAGCTGCCGCAGGCGCCCCGCAGTGACGCGGCGCGCAACTCGATGAGGAGAACGATCACATGAACAGCAGAAGGCTCCCCCTCGCCTCCGCGGTCGCAGCACTGGCCGTCGGAGCACTCGCGCTCTCGGGCTGCACCGCGGACTCGTCGGGCACCGGCGACGGCGGCGACACCACGATGACCCTCTGGCACAACTCGACGACGGGACCAGGAGTGAAGTTCTGGGAGAAGACGGTCGCCGACTTCGAAGGCGACAACCCCGGAGTCACGATCGAGATCCAGTCGATCCAGAACGAGGACCTCGACGGCAAGCTGCAGACGGCGCTCAATTCCGGCGACGCCCCCGACATCTTCCTGCAGCGGGGCGGCGGCAAGATGGCGGCGATGGTCAAGGCCGGCCAGCTCAAGGACCTCACGGACGTGATCACCGGCGGGGCGAAGGACGAGATCCCGGATGCCGCCTACTCGGCCAACAGTCTCGACGGAAAGGTCTACGCGATGCCGGTCGCCGTGCTCCCCGGCGGCCTGTTCTACAGCCAGGATCTGTTCGATCAGGCAGGCATCACCGAGAACCCGACCACTCTCACCGAACTCGAGGACGCCACCGAGGCGCTGAAGTCCGCAGGCATCGACCCGATCGCCCTCGGCGCCAAGGACGC
The DNA here is from genome assembly GCF_031843845.1 of Microbacterium sp. WCS2018Hpa-23. NCBI lineage: Bacteria > Bacillati > Actinomycetota > Actinomycetes > Micrococcales > Microbacteriaceae > Microbacterium > Microbacterium sp. WCS2018Hpa-23. The sequence goes on along the minus strand of NZ_JAVTIZ010000002.1, from coordinate 378,606 downwards.
CTGGCCCGCCGCGCACTGGTACTACTGGCTCGCCCTGCGCGAGTGCAGCTCCGACACCCTCGCCAAGGCCGCAGACGAGATGGACTTCAGCGATGAGTGCTGGGTGCGCGCCGGTGAGGATCTGCAGACGTTCGCCGACACCGAGCCCTTCAACTCGGGCTTCCTCACGACCCCCGCACAGCAGGGCGCAGGCAGCTCTGCGGGCCTGATCGCGAACCACCAGGCCGCGATGGAGCTGATGGGCGCATGGAACCCCGGAGTCATCGGCTCGCTGACCCCTGACCAGAAGCCGCTGGCCGACCTCAGCTGGTTCCCGTTCCCCGAGGTCGACGGCGGAGACGGCGAACCCGGTTCGATGATGGGCGGCGTCGACGGGTACTCGTGCTCGGTCGACGCGCCGGATGCCTGCGTCGACTTCCTGAACTACCTCGGCACCTCGGCGGTGCAGACCGAGTACTACAAGGCCTTCAACGCCCCGCCGGTCAACACCGTCGCGCAGGAGGCCGTCACCGAGCCGTACCTGCAGGACATCCTCACGGCGTACAACGCCGCACCGTACGCGACGCAGTGGCTCGACACGGTCTACGGCCAGAACGTGGGCAATGCGCTGAACGTCGCCGTGGTCGACCTGCTCGCCGGCAACAGCAGCGCAGAAGACCTCGTCAAGGCTGTGCAGGATGCCGCAGCGAAAGCGTGACACGCGTGCCCGGCTGGAAGTGATCCTTCTGGCCGGGCCCGCCCTGCTCGTCTTCCTCGCCTTCGTCATCTTCCCGGTGCTGATGGCGGCGTACTACGGGTTCTTCAGCTGGCAGGGCTACGGCCCTCCCACCGACTTCGTCGGGCTGAAGAACTACCTCACGATCCTCCAGGATCCGCTGTTCCATGACGCGCTCGCGCACAACGGCTTCATCCTGGTGTTCTCCCTCGTGCTCCAGGGGCCGATCGCGATCGTGCTGGCGCTGCTGCTGAACCGCAAGATGCGCGGCCAGTCGCTGATCCGCGTGCTGATCTTCGTCCCCTACGTGATCTCCGAGGTCGTCGTCGGCACCGGCTGGAGCCTGATGCTGCAGACCAACGGCGCGATCAACGCGATGCTGACGAACATGGGGCTCGGGTTCCTCGCGACCGACTGGCTGTCGGACCCGGGCATCGCGATCTGGACGCTGATGACCATCATCACGTGGAAGTACATCGGCTTCGCGGTCATCCTCTTCCTCGCAGGTCTCCAGGGCATCCCGGAGGAGCTGCACGAGGCGGCGGCGATCGACGGCGCGTCCTACTGGCAGATCCAGTGGCGCATCACCCTGCCGCTGCTCGCCCCCACGCTACGCATCTGGGCGTTCCTGTCGATCATCGGCTCACTGCAGCTGTTCGACCTCGTCTACATCATCTGGGGCCAGTACATCGCGTCCACCGCCGGCACATCGACGATGGCGACGTACATGGTCTCGGAGGGGCGCAACGCCGGCAACTACGGCTACGGCAACGCGGTCGCGGTCGTGCTCTTCCTCATCTCGCTCGTGGTCGCGCTGATCTATCAGCGAGCGGTGCTGCGCAAGGACACCGACGGCGCCCTCACCGGCGCCTCTGGCCGCAAGCGCGGCTCGCGATCGCGCACGCCGCAGGATGCCGTCGCAGATGCCGGCTCAGACGCAGACGCCGACTCCGGTGCAGACGCCACCACACAGAAGGAGTACGTCCGATGACCGCCACCTCGGTGCTCGTCACCCAGCGCCCCTCACGTCTGGGACGTGCGGGCCGCAACGCCAAGCCGCGGCTGCCCTGGGCGCATCCGACCGTGTACTTCGTCGCGCTGATCGCCGTGGGGCTGATGCTCGCGCCGATCGCGTACATCATCACCGGCGGGTTCCGCACGAACGCGCAGATCACGACCGACCCGTCGGGGTTCCCGTCTCCCTGGGTGGTGTCGAACTACCTCGACGTGCTCACCGGCGACGTGTTCTGGCGGCTGGTGGGCAACTCGACGATCGTCGCCCTGGCCACGACCGTCGGCACCGTGGCGCTGGCGCTGATGGCGGCCTACGTGCTCGCGCGCTATCGGTTCGCCGGTCGCGGCGTGCTCTACGCCTTCTTCGCCGCCGGCCTGATGTTCCCGCTGACCGTGGCGATCACGCCGCTGTACATCGTGGTGCGCAGTCTCGGGCTGATGAACTCGCTCGGCGGAGTGATCCTGCCGCAGATCGCCTTCGCCCTGCCGACGACCATCATCATCCTGGTGCCGTTCCTCCGGGCGATCCCCGACGAGATCGAAGAGGCCGCGTTCATCGACGGATGCAGTCGCATCGGGTTCTTCTGGCGGATGGTTCTGCCGCTCTCCCTGCCGGGGGTCATCACGACCGGCATCCTGGCGTTCATCGGGAGCTGGAACGGCTATCTGCTGCCGCTCTTCATCCTCAACGACGCCTCCGCGTTCACCCTGCCGCTCGGCGTGCAGTCCTTCGCCTCCCAGTACTCGGTCGACACCGCGAAAGTGCTCGCCTTCACCTCGCTGTCGATGATCCCGGCGCTGATCTTCTTCAGCCTGTTCGAACGGCGCATCGTGGGAGGGCTGACCGGTGCCGTCAAGGGCTGATGCAGTCACCGTCGCGACACCCCGCGTCGACGAGCAAGAGAACGAGAAAGAGAACACGATGTCGCAGTACGCAGGTCCCGCGCCGCACTCCCCCCGCGTCGAGGCACTCCTTGCCCGAATGACGCTTGAGGAGAAGCAGGCCCAACTCGTCGGCTACTGGGTGGACCAGGGCGTCGAGGTCGTCGCTCCGATGTCCGGCGAGAAGAAGAGCTCCTCGCGCTACGAGGATGCTTCCGCGAACGGCATCGGCCACCTCACCCGCGTGTACGGGACCAGGCCGGTCGACCCGGTGGAGCGTGCCGCATGGCTATGGGCCGAGCAGCGCCGACTGCAGCGGGAGACCCGGCTCGGCATCCCCGCCATCGTGCACGAGGAGTGCCTGACGGGGCTCGCCGCGTGGAAGGCCGCGACCTTCCCGACGCCGCTCGCCTGGGGCGCCTCGTTCGACCCCGAGCTCGTCGAGGAGGTCGGCCGGGCGGTCGGCTCGTCGATGAGCGCACTCGGGATCCATCAGGGCCTCGCTCCCGTGCTCGACGTCATCCGCGACCCCCGCTGGGGTCGGGTCGACGAGTGCATCGCCGAGGACCCGCTCGTCGTCGGCCGGGTGGGCACGGCGTATGTCCGCGGCCTGCAGTCCGAGGGCGTGCATGCGACCCTGAAGCACTTCATCGGGTACTCCGCATCGAAGGCGGGACGCAATCACGCGCCCGTGAGCGCCGGCCTGCGAGAGATCGAGGACGTTCTGCTCCCGCCGTTCGAGATGGCGATCCATGAGGGCGGCGCCCGGAGCGTGATGAACTCGTACGTCGACATCGATGGTGTTCCGGTCACCGCAGACGCGCGCTACCTGACCGGCATCCTGCGCGATCGCTGGGGGTTCGACGGCGTGGTCGTGTCGGATTACTTCGCGGTCGACTTCCTGTACAGCATGCACCGAGCCGCCGCCGACTCGGCGGATGCCGCCAGGCTCGCGCTCACGGCCGGAATCGATGTCGAGCTGCCCTCGCCCGACGCCTTCGTCACGCTCGCCGATCAGGTGCGCGACGGTCGTCTCCCGGTCGAGGTCCTCGACAGGGCCGTGGGGCGGGTGCTCGCGCAGAAGGAAGAACTCGGGCTGCTGGATGCCGATTTCGACACGCCTCCGACAGCCATCGATCTCGACCCCGCGGAGCATCGTGCCCTCGCCCGACGGCTCGCCGAGGAGTCGGTCGTGCTGCTGAGCAATGACGGAGCACTTCCCCTGGATCCGCACGTGGCATCGCGCATCGCGGTGATCGGCCCCAACGCCGACAGCGCGGAGGCGCTGATGGGCTGCTACTCGTTCGTCAACCACGTGCTCGCCCACCACCCCGAGACCCCCGCGGGGATCGAGCTGCCGACCGTGGTCGAGGCGCTGCGCGAGGAGTTTCCCCGCTCAGAGATCACCTCGACGAACGGATGCGATGTCGAGGGCGCCGGTCGTTCAGGCATCCCCGCTGCGGTCGATGCGGCGGCGAGAGCGGATGTCGCGGTCGTCGTGGTGGGGGACCGTGCCGGCCTGTTCGGCCGTGGCACGGTCGGCGAGGGCAACGACGTCGACGATCTCGAACTCCCCGGTGTCCAGCGCGAGCTCGTCGAGGCCGTCGTCGCGACCGGCACACCCGTGATCCTGATCACGATGACCGGGCGACCGTATGTCCTCGACTGGGCGCTGCCGCCGCGTGCCGGCGCCGCGGGAACGACGACGGGGTTGGGAGTGGTGGATGCCGTGGCGAGCACCTCAGCCCCTGCCGGCATCCCCGCTGCGGTCCTGCAGACGTTCTTCCCCGGAGAGGAGGGCGCACCCGCCCTCGCCGGGCTGCTGAGTGGTCGCGTCACTCCGTCGGGACGACTCCCGGTGTCGCTGCCACGATCGGCGGGGGCGCAGCCGTACTCGTACCTGCACCCCGTGCTCGGCGGCCGCGCCGATGTGACGAGCGCCGACCCGACCCCGGTACGTCCTTTCGGATTCGGCCTCAGCTACACGACGTTCGAGCACGACGGCCTGACCGTTCCCACGACCGTCGCCGCCGGCGACACATTCCGCGCGACCGTGCGGGTGCGCAACACCGGCCGCGTCGAGGCGGCCGATGTCGTGCAGCTCTACGCCCACGACGAGGTCGCGAGCGTGACCCGCCCGGTTGCCCAGCTGCTGGACTTCCGTCGGATCACGCTCGCCCCCGGCACCGAGACGCTGGTCGAGTTCGACGTGCCGGTCGACCGACTCGCCTTCACGAACCGTGACGGCGTGAAGCGCGTCGAGCCGGGGACGATCCGCCTCTGGGTCGGCGGCGCCTGCGACGACGAGGAGACCGTGACTCGATTCGAGATCGTGTGAGGTTCAGCCCTTCACCGCGGCGATGAACGCGGCGACGTGCTCCTGCAGCCTGACGATCCGCATCTCGCGAGCGAGCTCGCGGTCGTACCCGTCGTAGGCGAGGGGCGGCAGCACCCGGACGTTCTTCGAGCATCCGAATTCCGTGCACACGAGGGTGCCGATGGTGTCGCCCTTGCGACCGGCAGCCCCCGCCTTGCGGGCGACGTACAGCTGCACGTCGTTGCGCAGGGTGACGTCTTCGCACCACGAGCACTGGGCCCTGGCGATGACGCGCTGCTCCGCCCGCTGCAGGATCACGCCGGTGAGCACGTCGTCGACCCACGCGACGACGTACGAACGACGAGGGAGCTTCGGGTCGACCCAGCCGAGGTAGTCGAGCTTCTCGAAGTCGACGTCGGCGAAGCCAGGCGGCAGGGTGAGGTCGGAGACCTCTTTGCGGGAGGCGTTGAGGAAGGAGGCGCGCAGGACGCGCTCGTCGATGGGACGCATGAGGAGAGTGCTTTCGTGAAGGCCGCCGAGTGCGGCGGAAGGAGAAGAGGTGGGCGACATCCGAACCGATGCCGGGTATGACGTATCTCCGGGGACGGGATGTTCCGCCTCCGGCCGATCGTCAGCCTCTGTCCGTGGCGCTGAACGCGCCCACGGCTCCATTCCGCGCTCGATCCGGCATCCGGAGAGCGCTCATCGACAACAGCACCCGGCGAGTCTACGCCCGTTTGTTTCACACCGTGTCAGCGCGGGTTCCGTCTCGCGCGGCCCCGACCTACTCTTGCCGGAACGTCCGCTCACAAAGGAGACCACCGTGTCCACGCCGCTGAACCACCTTTCGCCCCTCTCGGTGCGTGAGCGTTCTGCGTGCATGTGCCGTCACGGATTCGCCTGCTCCTCGTTCGCGGCGGGTCACGCGCTGCACCTGATCCAGGCTCGCATCGCCTCTGCGACGCCGTCCGAGTGGACGGACGCGATCGTCGAGCACGCCGATCCGACGTCCGGCGACCTGGTCGTGCGCACGCTCGACGGCACGGGCCACGTGCTGTGGAACAGTGCGGGCGCAGCGCTCGAGGCTCCGGAGGGCACGCCGATCGCCCTGCACGTGCGCTATGGCGTGCTCGCCGTCGGCCGCACCCAGTTCAACGTCGCGCTCTCCTGATCACGACGCATGCTGCGCGGCTGTTCAGGCAGCCGCCATCATCATGTTCTTGACCGCCATGCAGGCGTCCATGCAGGCCTTGCACGCCTGAGCGCACATCCTGCAGACCTCGCTGCTGTCGGCGTGCTGCATGCACTCGTCCATGCACGTCTGGCACATGGCGATGCAGGCGTCGAGCATCGCCATCATCGATGCGGGAGTCATGCCCTGCATCCGCATCATCGAGCGCATCATGGTGTTGCACATGTCGGCGCAGTTCATGCAGGCCGGCGAGCAGTCCATCATCTGGGTCGAGCACACCGTGCACGCCTGTTCGCAGGCCGAGCACGCGTCCATGCACGCCTGCATGACGGACATGTCCATCATGGCCATGTCGGGCATCGACATCATGTTCGAGCGCATGGCGCCCATCATCATCGAATCCATCTCGTACCGCCTCCGTCGTCGGCCGCAGCCGAGGTGAGAGCGGGCAGGACCACCCGCCTGACGCCAGGTTAGCCCTCGCGATGGCCCACGTCGATGGCCGGCGTCGATGGCCGATCATGTCTGTCACGCGCAATCGTCATTGTCAATCCCGTGTGCAGGATTCCGGGCCCGTGCGACGGTGGTCATCCATTGATCGACGGATGAAAGGAATCTCCCCATGAGTGGTGCAGACGACGTCAAGAACGCAGCCGAGAAGGCCGGCGGAAAGATCAAGGAGGGCGTCGGAAAGGCGACCGACAACGAGAGCCTCGAAGCCGAGGGTCGCGCCGACCAGACGAAGGCTTCGGTCAAGCAGGCCGGGGAGAACGTGAAGGACGCCGCTCGCAATGTCGGCGACGGCCTGCGGGACTCTTCCAGGGACTGACCCCGGAACGGAGTGAGGCCCGCCGAAGCGGGCCTCACTGCGTGGATCAGCGGGTGCGGCTGCCGGAGATCGCTCGGATCAACCAAGCGATGACCGCGATGGCCAGCAGCACCAGTCCGACCCACAGCAGGAACTGCAAGGACTGAACCAGTCCGCCGGTGATCGCCAGAATGACGGCGACGACGATGACGATGATCAGCAGGATGTTCATCGGAATTCCCTTCTCGAGGACGCAGGGGGGCGTCCGTCTACGGTGAATCAACCTAGACCCGCGCCCCCTGCACCCCAGAGCCCCTTGACGCGGGGGTTCCCGACGTGCGAGAGGAAGACAGGACATGCCAGGACGCAGGAACAACTCCCTGAAGGACCCGGAGCTGTACGAAGAGCTTCGTGATGACGGCGCCTCGAAGGAGAAGGCGGCGCGCATCTCGAATGCCGCAGCCAAAGAGGGTCGCAGCGCCGTGGGTCGCCGAGGCGGAGAGCACGGCGACTATGAGGACTGGACCGTCGACGAGCTGCGCAAGCGCGCGAAGGAACTCGGCCTCACCGGGTACAGCGGCAAGCGCAAAGCCGAGCTCATCTCGGCGCTGCGCGACCATTAGGGCCGCCCTCCGTGGCCCGGTTCGGCATCGAAGAGGAGTTCGTCCTTCTCGATGAGCAGACTCTCGTCCCGTCGGCCATGAGCACGTCCACCCGACAGCGCCTCGCAGAGGAGGTGGGCGCCGGGCTCACCCCCGAATACCTGACTTGTCAGCTCGAGTCGGCGACCGAGCCGATCGAGAGCAGAGCGGATGCCGAGGCGCAGCTGCGCCACACGCGACACCTGATCGGCACCTATGCCGCCGACCAGGATGCGATCATCGGCGCGACCGGCACACCGTTCATCTCCCCCAACCGCTTCACTGTGTCCTCATCGCCGCACTACGACGCCGTCTCGGCCCAGCTCGTCGAGATCACCCGCGAGCACGAGGTCAACGGTCTGCACGTGCACGTCGAGGTCACCGACGACGAGGAGCGGGTCCGCGTGGTCAACCGCGTGAGCGCCTGGCTGCCGACGCTGCTCGCCCTCACCGGCAACGCCCCCTTCGCGCACGGCAGGGATTCGGGCTTCGCGAGCTGGCGCAGCATCCTCATCCGCCGGCTCCCGTCATCGTGGAGTCCGCCGCGCTTCCGGGATCTCGACGACTATCACGCCCACATCGCACAGCTCGTCACCATGGGAGCGATCGCCGAGGCGAGTTCGCTGTCGTGGACGGTGCGACTGTCGGAGCGATTCCCCACAGTCGAGGTCAGGGTGTTCGACGCGCAGCTGACGGTCGAAGACACCCTGTTCGCCGCTGCCCTCACTCGCGCGCTCCTCGTGAGCGATGCCCTCGACGGCCTGCCCGAGCTCGGCCTCGACGCGATCGATGCGTCGCTGTGGACGGCGGCGAGGTACGGCCCCGAGGCGTTGCTCGTCGACCCGGCGAGCGGCGACACGGCGCCCGCCCGGACGGTCGCCGACGGCCTTCTCCGGCGGCTGCGTCCGACGCTCGCGCACCTGGGCGACGAGGACTTCGTCGCGGAAGGGATCGCGCGCATCCGCACCGAGGGCACCGGCGCCCAGCGCCAGCGCGACGCATATGCCGAGAACGGAACAGCGGGCCTCCGCGAGCTGTACCGCACGAGCACCGCGACCGGCTGACCGCCCACAGGCCTTCAGGCGGCAGTAGTGTCGGCCTGTGGCATCCTCTCGCTTCGCACCCCTGCAGCGGCTCGTGATCTCGGTCGCCGTGCTCGCGTCGTTCGTGACCTTCCTCGACGGCACGGTCGTCACCGTCGCCCTCCCCGCCATCAGTCGAGAGCTCGGCGGCGGGATCACGACCCAGCAGTGGGTCGTCGACGCATACCTCATCACGCTGAGCGCGCTCATCCTGCTCGCGGGTTCGCTGTCGGACGCCTACGGGCGCGTGCTCGTGATGCGCGTCGGCCTCATCGCGTTCGGAGTGGCGTCCGTCGCGGTCGCCGCTGCTCCCGATCCGCTGATCCTGATCATCGCCCGCGCGGCGCAGGGCGCGGCAGGCGCGCTGCTGGTGCCGAGCTCCCTCGCCCTGATCACGGCGACCATGCGCGCAGACGTGCAGTCACGGGCGATCGGCGTCTGGACCGCGTTCACGACCGCCGCGCAGCTCGTCGGACCCCTGCTCGGCGGGCTCTTCGTCGACTTCCTGTCGTGGCGGTTCGTGTTCCTCATCAACGTCTTCCCGATCGCGGTGACCCTCCTTCTGCTCTCCCGGCTGAAGCTGAAGGAGCACCCGAGCGGGGTGCGCGTCGACTGGGTCAGCGGCGCGCTGTGCGCGATCGGACTCGGCGCCGTGGTGTTCGCGCTGATCGAGCAGCCGAACATGGGCTGGCAGTCTCCCGCGATCTGGTTGCCGGGCGTCCTCGGAGCCGCGCTGTTCGCCTGGTTCCTGATCCGGCAGCAGCGGTCGTCGGCGCCGCTCATGCCGCTGTCGCTGTTCCGCGTGCGCGATTTCGCCTGGGGCAACCTCGCGACCCTGTTCGTCTACGCCGCCCTGTCGCTCAACGGCTTCGTGGTCGGCGTCTACCTGCAGCAGGGTGCCGGGCTCAGCGCCACCGCCGCCGGCCTCGCGAGCCTGCCGATGACGATCCTGATGATCCTGGTGAGCTCGCGCGCGGGTTCGTGGGCCGGGCGCTTCGGGCCGCGCATCTTCATGACCGTCGGGCCGCTCATCATGGCCGTGGGCGCCCTCATGCTCCTGCTCGTCGGCGAGGACTTCGACTACTGGTGGCAGGTGCTCCCCGCCATGATCGTGCTGGGTCTGGGCCTCTCGCTCACGGTCGCGCCTCTCACCTCGGCGATCCTCGGTGCGATCGACGAGTCGCGCTCGGGCATCGCGTCCGCCGTGAACAACGCCGTCTCCCGTGTCGCGGGCCTGCTCGTCGTGGCCATGCTGTCGACCATCATCGGCGGCACGCTCGACCTCGCGGGCTTCCACAACGCCGCGTGGGTGACGGCGGCACTGCTCGTGCTCGGTGGGGTCGTGTCGTGGATCGGCATCCGGCGGAACCCTGCAGAGGACCCGGCGCCCGAGACGGTCGACGGCACACCCTCCCCGATCGGTTGACGATGTCGGCGGTCGGGCGCACACTGGGGGCATCGTCTCCCCGAGCATCCGGAGGTCCACCGTGAGCACGACCCAGACGCCGCTCCCGCCCGTCGTCGACGCCGACACCTGGCGGCGTGAGCTCGACGAGCTCCGCGTGCGCGAGAAGGCTGCGACACGGGAGCTCGATGCGATCGCGGCGCAGCGACGACGGCTTCCGATGGTCGAGCTGCCCGAGTACACCCTGGTCGGCGAAGAGGGGCCGGTGCGTCTCTCCGAGATCTTCGACGGCCACCCGCAGCTCATCGTCTACAACCACATGTGGACCGACGGCAACGAGTGGCAGTGCCCCGGCTGCACGGGCTTCACCTCGCAGTTCACCCGCCTCGATTTTCTCGAGCGCCACTACGACGCCCGGTTCGTGATCGTCACGAACGGGCCGATCGATGAGGCACTGGCCTACCGCGACAGGGTGGGCAACCGCATGACCTGGTATTCAAGCGCCGGCAGCCCGTTCGGATCCGACATGGATGCGGGGCCGAACGAGGGGTTCGGCGTCAACGTGTTCCTGCGCGACGGCGACACGGTCTATCGCACGTGGCACACGAACGGGCGGGGCACCGAGCGGATGAGCCAGCTGCAGGGGCTCGTCGACCTGCTCCCTTACGGCCGCCAGGAGGCGTGGGAGGACTCACCGACCGGGTGGCCTCAGCACGGCACGTACGATCAGGGGATGGGTTCGAAAGAGGTCGCAGAGCTGTACGGGGCGCGCAACTGAGGCGGGCGACGGTCGTACTCGCCACGACGTCGCTCTTGTCTCTCGCCGTGTCGGGGTGCACGACGACCGCCTCTGACGCGACCTCGACCTCGACCTCGACCGTCATGCTGCCGCCGGCCGGTGCGACCCCCGACTATCAGCTCGGCGGCGCCTACGAGCCGGCCGACGGCGTCGGCATCGTCGGCCGCGACCGATCGGACGAGCCCGCAGACGGCCTGTACTCGGTCTGCTACGTGAACGGGTTCCAGACCCAGCCGGGAGAGCTCGACGCCTGGCCGACCGACCTGCTGCTGCAGCGCGACGGCGAGGCCGTCTTCGACCCCGACTGGCCCGATGAAGCCCTGCTCGACACCTCGACCGATGACCGTCGCGAGCGCATCGCCGACACGGTGGCGCCGTGGATCGAGGGCTGTGCGGATGCCGGTTTCGACGCCGTCGAGTTCGACAACCTCGACTCGTACACGCGCTCCGACGACGCGCTGACCCTCGACGACAACCTGGCCCTGGCCGCGCTGCTCGTCGACGTCGCTCACGATTCAGGTCTCGCCGCAGGGCAGAAGAACGCGGCAGAAGATGCTGCGGTGCTGCACGAGCGCGCCGGGTTCGACTTCGCCGTGGTCGAGGAGTGCGCCGCCTACGAGGAGTGCCCCGCGTTCACCGACGTCTACGGCGACGCCGTGATCGACATCGAGTACTCCGACGAGCTTCCTCGCACCTTCGCCGCGATGTGCGCAGACGACGACTCCCCCGCCTCCATGGTGCTGAGAGATCGCGATCTCGTCACGCCGGGGCATGAGGAGTACGTGTTCGAGACGTGCCGCTGACCGCTCGGGCCTCGACGCGGTAGGCGCGCTCGGTAGGCTGACCCCGTGAGCAAGACGGGGGATCACGACGGCACCGCGCCGAAGATCGACGTGCGTGCGATCGTGTCACGCTGGGCGCGTTCCCTCGCCGAGGTCCCCCGCTGGATCTGGGTCGTCGCCGCCGCGCTCATCGCCCTGATCCTCGTCGTGGTCGCGATCGGCGGTTTCGCGCAGGCGCAGACGGCCCCGATTGAACTCGGCGTGGACGACGAGGCGCGCGCCTCGGTGTACGCCGTCACCGTGCTCGATGCCGAGTTCACCGACGCGGTCGAGTCCGAGTACCTCGAGGCCGACCCCGGCGAGACGCTGCTCGTCATGACGATGCGCATGGAGAATCTCTCCGATGCCCCGATCGGCGTCGGCACGACGGCCGACCGCACCAAGGCCGGCCTCGTCAACACCGACGACCCGCTGATCGAGCTCACCGGGGTCACCGCGACCGATTCGGTGTCGGTCTGGCGCGCCGACGGCTCCTCGGGCCAGGTCATCCTGCAGCCCGGCGTTCCGAGCGAGGTCATGCTCGCCTGGACCGTGCCGGACGATGCCTTTCCCGACGGAGGCGTCTCCCTCGACATCCACGAGGTCGAGATCCGCCGCGGAGCCGTCATCCTGTCGTCGAGCGTCGTCACCTGGCGCGCGATCGACACGTTCGCCCGCATCAGCGTCACCCCGACGGAGGCGCCATGAGACGCGCACTGCCGTGGATCCTCGGCGGCCTGCTCGTGATCGCCGCGGGTGCGGTCACCGCGGTGACGCCTGACGACGAGTCCCTGGTCGGGCCGACCGTCCAACGCGGCTCCTTCGGCGAGGCGGTCGGATCGCGCACCCTCGTCGCGACGGCAACCGAGGCGACCTTCGCCGACGAGGTGGCCGTGACTTCGTCCGACTGGAGCGCCGAGGGCAACTGGCTCGTGGTGACGGTCGTCGCCTCCGCACCGACCACCGAGCTGGATGCCGCGATCCAGCTCGCGACGCTGGTGGTCGGCGATCGGGTGTTCCATGCCAGCGAACGCCCCTCGGCGTCGCTCAAGGCCACCCCGCTGCGCGTCGGACTCGACACCGTCGGCATGCTCGCGTTCGAGCTGCCGCCCGAGGTCGATGCGGGAACGGCCGAGCTGCGACTGACGACCTCGTACTTCACGGCCGAGCTCGACGACCTCGTCGCGATCCCGCTCTCCCTCGACGATCTGCCCCGCACTCCGAGCGTCGAGCTCATCGACTCCGAGCTGGTCGCGCCGTGACCTGGTGGCGCGAACAGCGCACAGCACTCATCGCCCTCGTGATCGCGGCCGTCGCCGTGGTCGGGGCGACCGTGTGGCTCGACGTCGTCCCGAGCATCCGCCCGACCAACCGGGTCATCGAGGCCGAGTCGACCGTCGACATCGCGGGGCAGACACTCTCGCTGGGTCCCACCGAGTGGGGCGAGTTCGACGCCCCGCAAGGATCGCGCACGCTCAGCGTGCGCCTGAGTTCGACCGGTGGGTTCGACGCCTCGGTGTGCGGCACGGCGACGCTCACCGAGACCGACTCGTCTCGCACGTGGGTCAGCTCGCGAGCGGGCCTCGATGTGTCCTACGACGACGGCGAGAGCTCATGCACCATCGAGACGGAGGCGTACCGGATCCTGCTCGTCTTCCTGGTGCCGGATGACGCCGACGGGCCCTTCCGCCTCGACATCGAGGGCAGCGATGCCGACGTCGCCCGTTTCGTCATCGAGCCCTGACGGACGCGTGTCGAGACCGGCCTGCGGCCGCCCGATCACGCCGTCGTACGCTGTCGCGACGATCGCGACCCGCAGAGGCTCTGCCACTGCGGCGACCGCGACGGTGACGAGCGGGAAGAATCCGGCCCAGAACGCCGACTCGTGGCCGCCGACGAGCAGCAGCACACCGCGGGTGCCCACCTGCTCCGCGAACCCCCAGGCGGCGTACGCCAACGCATAGACGCCGAAGAGCAGCGGCCCGCCCCGCCAGATCACGGTGACAGCGGCCCAGAGTCCTTCGAGTCGCATCACGAGTGTGCGGGCGACGCTCATCGCGGCACCGCGCGCCGCTCCCCCGCCCCAGCGTCCGAACGACGGGGTCGAGTCGAACGTCGTCCCGAAGATCACACCGGCGACCGTCAACCACGCCGCCGGAACGATGAGGGCGGCGATGAGGATGCCGAACAGCCAGGTCGCACCCTCCCAGATCGTGGCCACGGGCTGGAGGTTGACGGCGAACCAGTCTCCGAATCCCTGCACCCAGCCGACCGCCTCGCGATCCGCGAACCAGGCGAGAACGCCGTTCCACCACCGGGCGACCATCGTGAACAGCATGAAGGTCCACAGCACCTCGGCGTAGGTTGCGAGGATGACCGTCCACCGCGGCAGCCGGTCGGCGAAACGGGTGAACAGCAGGCGCGCGATCAGGGCGACGACGAGAACCGTCACCGGCAGCACGCCCACGGCGATCAGACCGCCGCGATCTCCGATCTGCGCGAGGTCGTAACCCGAATCGGCCAGCGCGATCGCACTCGCGATCCGGAAGAAGTCGATCTGGTCGACGTCGAGCAGACCCCACGCCGTGTAGAACGCGAAGAACGGCAGGATCGCCGCGAGTGTGGCCGAGCCGAACTCGCGGATGCCCCCGGCATCCTCTCTGCGACTGTGCGGCAGCGACGGCCGCACAGTGAGGTACATCGCGACATACGAGACGAGACGAGCGGCGACCGCGAGCGGCAGCAGCAGCAGACCACCGAGCGTGGTGTGGCCCCCGACGAAGCCGGCGAGCTCGACGAGCACGCGGTGCAGGGCCTCGCCGCCGAGGTACCAGGCCATGAGCGCAGGCCAGTGCCTGGCGACGATGCGCCCGAACGTCCGGAGGGCCTGTGACATGTGCCCTACCGTAGCCGGTCGCTCGCCCTCGATGATCCGGCGCGGCGGTGCGGCTCGGCGATCCGGTGCGGCGATGCCGCCGATCGTCCACCCCGGCGGCCTACTCCGCCGCGCATCGACCGTCAACCCGGTTCTCGTCCGCGAAACTGCGCGGCAGCATGGCGTCGTGAACGCACCGACGAGGCCTCTCCTCCGCGCGATCTCGGCCGCGGTGGCACTGCTGCTCGCCGCCGCGCTTTCGGGCTGCGGCCTGACCATCCCGGCCGATCCGGACGGCACTCTGGAGTCTGTGACAGGCGCCGAGCTTCGAGTCGGCCTCTCGGCCGATCCCGGGCTGGTCGGCACCGACCGCGACACACCCACGGGCAGCATCCCCGATCTCGTGACGGGCTTCGCCGACGGCATCGACGCCGAGATCGATTGGACCTACGGCTCGGAGGAGACGCTGGTCGGGATGCTCGAACGCGGCGACCTCGACCTCGTCGCCGGCGGTTTCACCTCTGACACTCCCTGGATCGACAAAGCGGGTGTCACCCGCGGCTACCCCGAGATCGACGGGGCTGACGGTCGCGAGATCGTGATGCTCGTTCCGCTCGGCGAGAACGCGTTCCTCAGCGCTCTCGAACGCCACCTCGACGAGAGGGTGGGCTCGCGATGACCGTGCAGCGGATCGGCCGCACCGAGCTCCCGGACGAGCAGCGAACGGCGTTGCGCCGAGCGATCGGTTGGGAGTGGTTCACGATCGCCTACACCTCGGTGACGATCGCGGTGATCGCCCTCGTCGTCGGCAATTCGCAGGCGATGCGCACGGCGTGGATCGAGGACATGCTCTCGCTGATCCCGCAGATCGCCTTTCTCGTCGCGCTGATCTTCATCCGCAGGCGCCCCTCGGTGAAACATCCGTACGGGCTGCACCGGGTGATGGGCATCGGACACCTCGTGGCTGGCGTGGCACTCCTGGCCGTCGGACTCAACCTGGCTGTCGAAGCCGTCACCGGACTCATCGCCCGAGAGCACCCGACCATCGGCACCGTGCAGCTGTTCGGGCAGACGATCTGGCTCGGCTGGTTGATGGTCGCCGTGATGACCGTGGTCATCGTCGGGCCGGTGTTCTTCTACGGACCTGCGAAGGCGAAGCTCGCCCCCACGCTGCACAACAAGCTGCTCTATGCCGACGCCGATATGGCGAAAGCCGACTGGCAGACCACGGTCGCCTCGATCGTCGGTGTGCTCGGCGTGGGTGCCGGCGTGTGGTGGCTCGACGGTGCGGCTGCGCTCGTGATCTCGCTCGGGATCGTGTGGGACGGGTGGCGTAACACCAAGACCGCCGTCATCGACCTGATGGATCAACGCGCCAGGACGTATGACAGCACGCACCCGCATCCGCTCGCCGGCGATGTGCTGTCTACGATGCACTCCCGCCCCTGGGTGAAGGAGGCGGGGCTGCGGATGCGGGACCAGGGTCAGGTGTTCCACATCGAGGCGTTCGTCGTGCCGCACCGAGGCAAGGTGTCGCTCGATCACACGACCGACCTGGCTGAGCGCATCACCGACCTCGACTGGAAGGTGCAGGATGTGGTGATCGTCCCGGTGGAAAAACTGCCCGACGGCGTCGACACCTCGGGGCGCGACTGACGGTCACCGATGGAAGGGACACCCGCCGGATGCGGGTGCGGATGCCGATCGCACCTTTCCGCCCGAGCGCGGCTTGGTGGGGAGTCGGCGGCGGTTGACACCGAGTCCTTCGTCGAGGATCCGCAGGTCAGGATCGCTGAGCACCGTGATCGCGGCGGCGAGGCCGGCGATCGCGAGCTTCTCACCCGGGCAGCGGTGGCCGGTCGCGACGTCGGCGCCGCCGTGCGGGACGAATGCGGCGAGCGCCTCGTAGTCGTCTCCGACGTCACGGAACCGCTCGGGGTCGAAGCGATCCGGGCGTGCCCAGAAGCGGTCATCGGTGTTCGTGCCCTGCAGGTCGAGCACGACGCGTCCGCCGGCATCCACCCGCTGTCCGTCGATCTCGACGTCGGCGATCGCCCAGCCGGGGAGCATCGGCACGAACGGCGAGGTGCGGCGGATCTCCTGTGCGAACATGACCGACAGCGCTCCGCCGACGAGCGAGCCTCGCTCGGCGGCCTCGGCCGCGATCCGCTCACGCCAGTCGGGGCGCTCGTGCAGCTCCTTCGCCGCGAACGCGACGAAGCGCGCGACCGCGATCATCGGACGGATGCTGTTCTGCAGCTCGACGCCCGCGATGCGGGCGGGGAGCAGTTCGCCGTTCTGATCGCGATGGTGCGCCCACTGCTCGAGCGCGGTGTCCGCTTCGGCGCTCAGCGCTCCGTGGCGGACGGCCTCGATCAGTCGGGCGGAGTGCCGGTCCGACCACCAGCGGTTGGTCAGGGCCGCGATGTACTCCGGTGAGTAGGGGGAACCGAAACCATCGACGATCTGCGCGAGGCGGGCGGCCCACCGGGTCTTCGCGGCCGGGGTGCCCGGCACTCCGGCCCACCCCATGATCGCCCGGCCCAACGCGCCGACCGCCGCGTCGTAGGCGCTGCGCGTGCCGCCGTGCAACCAGGCCTGCCGCTCGCTTCGCCATTCGCGTTCGAGCCACGGGGCCAGACGGGCGACCTGCGCATCCTCGTAGGCGACCTCGACGAAGGTGGCCTTGCGATGCTTGTGCGCATCGCCGTCGAGACTGTGCACGGAGCCGTGTCCGAACAGGCTCTCCTGCACGATGGCAGGCATGGCCCCGGAGCGAGCGATACGGGTCTCGTCGTAGAAGAGCTCGACACCCTCCACTCCCCTCACGAAGACGGCATCGCTGCCGAGCAGGCGCATCGGCGCCGACCTCGCACCCGGTCGCACGCGTCGCCAGATGCGGGGACCGAACCCGTAGCCGCGCGTGAGCAGCGTGGGAGCGTCGTCGTGAACCAGCGAGCCGAGCTTTTGCGCCGCGCGCGTGGGGATGTCGATGAGTGCCATGAGCCGACGTTCGCAGAGAGTCCGCCTCCGTTCCAGGGGGAGGCGCGGATGCCGTGCGTGTGGTAGCACGCCGCAGCATCCGCGCATCCCGCCGCGTCAAGCCCCTGGGCCGAACCGTGGCGGGCGCGAGAGCATGCCGCAACGAGAGAAGGAGGCCGACATGGCGAAGAACGTCCGCACGATGAACTGCCGACCCGCCGATGTGTTCGAGGTGCTCGCGAACGGTTGGCTCTACCCGGCGTGGGTCGTCGGGGCGTCGCGCATGCGCGATGTGGATGAGGCCTGGCCGCAGCCGGGGGCAGAGCTCCATCACTCGGTCGGCGTGTGGCCCGCTCTCCTCGACGACACGACGGTGGTCGAGGAGTGGTCGCCGCCGAACCGCATGGTCATGCGCGCGAGAGGATGGCCGATCGGCGAGGCCCGCGTCACTCTGCGGGTGCGTTCGTACGACGGCGGCACCATGGTGCGCATCGACGAGGAGCCCGTCACCGGACCCGCGGCCCTGCTGCCGAGCATCCTGACCGCGCCGATCCTGCGCGTGCGCAATGCCGAGACCCTGCACCGTCTCGCCTACCTCGCCGAGGGGCACGCCTCCTGACGCGACCGCTCACCCATATATTGGTCAGGTGCCGCGACCTCCGCGGATGCGGAGGGGTGCACGATGACCGATGTGACGCAGTCCAGCTGGCGACGGTTCTGGGAGAAGGGCGGCTGGTGGCGTGCGCTCGTCCTCGTCATCGTCTACTTCGTCCTCTACAACGGCCTGTCGCTCCTGCTGACGCCTCTGGCAGAGCAGATCACGGATCCGCAGAGCGCAGAAGCGATCCTCGTCTTCTACGTCATCCCGATCTTCGTGGGCAGCCTGCTCCTCGTCGGGTTCGCGCTCTCGGTCGGTTGGCTGCGGGAGATCTTCGGACCCCAGCCGATCCGCGGGCGAGGGTGGATGTGGATCGCGATCGCCGTCGTGCTCGTGTTCAACGTACTGCGCATGCTGTCGATCGATTACGGCGCAGCCGGGTTCGAAGTCGTCGCGACGTGGCTGCTGGCCGGAGTGTTCATCGGCTTCGCCGAGGAGGTGCTGACACGTGGGTTCGTGGTGAACCTGCTCCGCAAGGCCGGACAGCGCGAAATCGCCGTCGCAGCGATCTCCTCCGCGCTGTTCGCCCTCCTGCATGCGGGCAATCTGCTCACCGGGCAGTCGCTGTTCGCGACGGCCATCCAGCTGGTCTACACCTTCGGATTCGGCGTCTGCATGTACCTCGCGATGCGGGTCACCGGCACGATCATCGCCCCGATCCTGCTGCACGCGAGCACCGACCCGAGCATCTTCCTGCAGACCGCGTACCCGGTCGAGGGCGGACTCGGCGCGCTCGCGGGGCTCGGCAACCCGGCCGTCATCATCGTGGGCATCGTCCTGCTGTTCTTCATCCGCGGCAGGGTCCAGCCGACCTCGACCGTTCCGCAGTTCGACGCGACGCGCTGACGCCCACGCGCTGAGGCTCAGACGCGCGACGGCTCAGACGCGCGACGGCTGCAGCACGACCTTGATGCAGCCGTCGTCTTTGCGCTGGAACGTCTCGTAGAGTTCCGGCGCGTCCTCGAGCGGCGCGGTGTGGGTCGTGAGATCCATGACGCCCAGCGGATCGCTGAGGTCTTCGACCAGCGGCATGAGGTCGTCGATCCAGCGCTTCACATTGCACTGCCCCATGCGAATGCTCACCTGCTTGTCGAACAGGGTCTTCATGGGCATGATGTCGGCGTCGCCCGCATACACCCCGCTCAACGAGACCGTGCCGCCACGGCGCACGACGTCGATCGATGCGTACAGCGCGGCCAGGCGATCGACGCCCGCCTTGTCGAAGACCTGTCGGGCCGCCGCGTCGGGGAGCAGTCCGACTGCCTTCTGCACGAGCGAGACGCCCGGGTTGCCGTGCGCCTCCAAGCCCACGGCGTCGACGACGGCATCCGTTCCTCGCCCTCCGGTGAGATCGCGCAGCTGCTCGACGACGTCGTCGGTGAGGTCGAAGACCTCGGCGCCGTGACGCGCGGCCATCTCGCGGCGCTCGACGACGGGATCCACCGCGAGCACCCGATAGCCACGGTGCGCACCCACCCGGGCGACGAACTGCCCGACCGGACCGAGGCCCATCACCGCCAGCGTGCCGCCGTCGGGCACGTTCGCGTACTCCACGCCCTGCCAGGCGGTCGGCAGGATGTCGCTGAGGAACAGGTAGCGCTCGTCGGGAAGGTCTGCAGCGACCTTGATGTGGTTGTAGTCCGCGAGCGGCACCCGCAGGAACTCGGCCTGACCTCCGGGCACCTGCCCGTAGAGCTTGGTGTAGCCGAAGAGCGAGGCGCCGCTGCCGTACTCCTTCACCTGGGTCGTCTCGCACTGAGACTGCAGGCCCCGCAGGCAGAAGAAGCAGTGACCGCACGAGATGTTGAACGGCACGACGACGCGGTCGCCGACCTTCAGCTCCCGCACCGCCTCGCCCACCTCGACGACGACGCCCATCGGCTCGTGGCCGAGGATGTCTCCCTTGTCGAGGAACGGGCCGAGGAGCTCGTACAGATGCAGGTCCGAGCCGCAGATCGCCGACGAGGTGATCCGCACGATGGCGTCCGTCGGGTGCTCGATCACCGGGTCGGGCACCTCCTCGACCGTCACTTTGCGCGTGCCCTGCCAGGTGAGTGCCTTCATGCTGCGTCCTCCTCATTCGGATGCCGAGTGTCCACCCTCCGTCGCGCGCGCCCGATGCGACAGAGGGTTGACAGCGTCGGTCAATGAGAGGCAGTGACGCCGAGGTGCGCCCGCTGATCCACGAGCGGGCACGAGAAGACGTCGCGCTCCCCGAGACCCACCCGATTGATGTACCGGACGACGACCGCGTACGAGGTGAACAGCCCGACCTGGGTGTACCTGACCTCGTGCGCATCGCAGTAGGCCGCGACGATCGGCGCTGCCCTGCGCAGGTGCGGCCGGGGCATCGACGGGAACAGGTGGTGCTCGACCTGGTAGTTCAGACCACCCATCACGACGTCGAGCACGCGGCTGCCTCGCACGTTCCGACTCATCAGCACCTGGCGCCGGAGGAAGTCCAGGGTCAGGTCCTTCGGCACCACCGGCATCCCCTTGTGGTTCGGCGCGAAGGCGATGCCCATGTAGAACCCGAACAGACCCAGCTGCACCGCGAGGAACACGACTGCGATGCCCGGAGACAGGACGATGAACACCAGCGTCACGAATCCGATCATCCGGGTCGCGAGGAAGGCGATCTCGGCCCAGCGCCGTTCGAGTCGACCCCGCGTGACCACCCGCCGCACGCTGGACGCGTGCAGGGAGAGTCCTTCGAGGAACAGGATCGGGAAGAACGCGAGTCCCTGGTGAGCCTGCAGCCAGGTGATCGCCGGGCTGTGCTGACGCGCCGCGGTCTCGGCGGTGACAGCGATCACCGGGAGCTCGATGTCGGGGTCGGCCCCGAGCTTGTTCGGGTTCGCGTGGTGGCGGGTGTGCTTGTGCTGCCACCACCCGTAGCTCATGCCCACGAGCAGATCGCCGAGGATGATGCTGATCCAGTCGTTCCACCGCCCGGACACGAAGATCTGCCGGTGGGCGGCATCGTGCCCGAGGAACGCAATCTGGGTGAAGACGATCGCGAGCACGGCAGCGGTGAACAGCTGCCACCACGTGTCGCCGATCCACACGAAGGCCGTGAGGCTGACGGCGACCATGAGCGGAGCGGCGATCAGCTTCGTCCAGTAATAGCCGTACCGACGGCGCAGCAGGCCGCGTTCGCGGATCTGCTGCGCCAGCTCGGTGAAGGTGCTGGATCCGCCCCGGGCGCTGTCGCGCGGCCGGGTGCGGACGGTCGGACGGATGCCGTCCATGATGACCTCTTCTCCGGCGTCGTCCGCTCTAGGAGCGGAAGGCACCGCCCTCTTCGACCCAGTCCTCGATGCGCGCGTCGTCATCGAGGACGGCGGCGATCGGACGGCGGGCGAAGACCACCGATTCGGCGAGAGCCGCGACGGATGCCGCGCGCTCCTGCTCCCGATCGGTGGCGTCCTGGAAACGCAGGGCCGCGATCTCGCGAGCGGCCACGAGGGCCCCGCTGATCTCGGCGAGGCGTTCCGCGATGACGGCAGCGAGGCCGTCGCGGAGTTCTTCCAGGTTGGTGTTCGCGATCTCCAGACGACGATCGGCGACATGGAGCTCGACGGTCGGGAATCCGTTCGCGGACAGGTGGGCGCGCGTCTCGCTGCCCTGGATCGCGGCGACCTCGTCGCGATCGGTCTTGCGCGTGAACACCGCTTCGACGGTGTAGCGGTCGGGAGCTTCGTCGGTCATCAGGGCCGCCGGAAGCGAGCCGATGAGGATGGATTCCAGACCCAGCAGTTCGGAGCTCTGCCCCGCGATCTTCAATTGTGCGTTCATGTGCTGACGTTACGCCTGCATGCTGTACGCGCTCACAGTCTCAGAGCCCGTTCCGCGCCCGTCTCCCGCCCGTTCCGCACCCGGCCCGCAGCGATATATGGGAAACTGGACGCACCACCGATGATCATCCGATCGCGCCTCATCGCAGGGGTCGTGGCGAACCGAGGAGACCATCATGGGAAAGCTCGTCTACGAAGGAAGCGTCAAGGCCGACATCGAAGACCGCGCCCTCACGCACCTGCAACTGGTCATGACCGCGAAGCTGCGCCGGGGCGAACCCTTCGCCTTCACCTGGCGTGAGGACATGAGCGTCGGCGGCGGCCGCACGACCGTCTGGGTGCACGCGGGAAGCTCCCTGGTCTTCAAGTACAGCGGCAGCCGGCAGCCCTCGATCAACCGCGCCTGGGTCGAGGCCCTCGCGTTCACGGCCAGCGCTCCGAGCGGCCTGTACCTCGTGCACGAGCCCGCGGAGGGCAGCGCACCTCCCGCAGAGCGCCTGGACGTTCCCGCGCACGCCTGACTCAGCGCACGCCTGACTCAGGGAGAATGGGGAGATGTCCCCGAACCCCCAGCGGCGACTGCTCGCCTCCGTGCGCAGGATCCTGCACACCGACCCGTCGACCGTCGCCCACACCGAGGCCATGCCCGTCATCGACGAGCGCACGGTGCCGCGCGTGCTCGACCTCGCGACCCGCATCGGCGAGTCGATGTTCGCGGTCGGCGCCTCCGCGCACGAGGTCACGCTCGCCATCACACGCGTGTGCTCGGCGTACGGGATGCGCGACGTCCAGGTCGACGTCACCTACAACTCGATCACCGTCTCGTTCCACCTGAGCGGCGAGGTCTGGCCCGAGACCCTCGTGCGCGTCGTCCGCGTCGCGGCTCCCGACCACGCCAAGCTGCAGCGCGTGCAGGCGCTCGTCGCCGACATCGACGGCGGGCTCGACCTCGAGTCCGCCCGCACCGCGTTCCGCGTGCTCCGACGCGTGCCCTTCCGGTATCAGCAGCCGGTCGTCATCGTCGCCCGTGCGCTGCTCGCGGTCGGCGTCAGCATCATGCTCGGCGCCTCGCCGATCATCGTGGGCCTCACCTTCGTCGCCGCACTCTGCGCGGCCCTGACCCAGGCGGGTCTCGCCAGGGCTCGGGTGCCCCTGTTCTTCAGCCAGATCGCCGGAGGCTTCGTCACCACCGTCGTCGCCGTCGCGGTGACGGCACTCGGCTCAGCGGGGATCGAGCCTTTCGTCGGCATCCGCCCCTCGATCATCGTGGCCTCGGGCATCGTGCTCATGCTCGCCGGCCTCACGGTGGTCGGCGCGGCCCAGGATGCGATCGACGGTTTCGCGCTCACGGCGGGCGGTCGCATCCTCGATCTCACGATGCAGACGCTCGGCGTCGTGATCGGCATCCTCGTCGGGCTCGAACTCGGCAGCGTGCTCGGATTCACGATGGGGCTGCCCGACGACCCCGCGCCCTTCGGGCCGCTGCTCAACCAGTTCGCGGGAGCGATCATCATCGCGGTCGCCGTCGCGGTGTTCAACGGCGCCGGCATCCGGATCATCCTCGTGAGCGCGCTGCTCAGCGCCGTGACGATCGCCGGCTACTCCTTCATGGTCGGCCTGAACCTGCATCCGGCTGCGGCGAGCGCGATCGGCGCACTGCTCGCGAGCTTCATCGGCATGCTGATCGCGGTGAACCTCCATGTGCCGTCGGTCGCGGTGACGACCGCGGCGATCGTGCCGCTCGTGCCCGGTGTCGCGGTGTTCCAGGGGCTCCTCGAGATGATCCACTCCGCGGGTTCTACCGCCGGCGTCGTCGGGATCGGCGGCTCGCTGGTCGACGCCGTGGTGATCGGCATCGGTCTCGCCTCCGGAGCGTCGCTCGGCCTCTACCTCGGCACGCCCGTGCGCGCGACCCTCAGCAGCGTCGCGAAGACGCGGGCGCGCGCCGTGCGACGCTGAGGTCGATCAGGCCGGACCGCCCGAATACGTCTCCCCCACCGGCACCGCGACCTGCAGCACGTTGCCCGGCTGCGCCAGAGGGCAGGCCCACGCCGGGTCGTAGGCGCACGACGGGTTGTACGCGAAGTTGAAGTCGAGGACGATCGTGCCGCGCTCGGCATCCGATCCGAGGTCCGCGCCCTTGATCGTGTCG
Source organism: Microbacterium sp. WCS2018Hpa-23 (assembly GCF_031843845.1). NCBI lineage: Bacteria > Bacillati > Actinomycetota > Actinomycetes > Micrococcales > Microbacteriaceae > Microbacterium > Microbacterium sp. WCS2018Hpa-23. The sequence continues at coordinate 354,466 of NZ_JAVTIZ010000002.1, read as the reverse complement.
ATCAGGTAGCGACCACCGCCGTAGGTGCCGCCGGGGCGGCCGGCGAGTGCGTCGCGCACCGGGATGAAGAGTCCCCCGCCGTAGGTCGTCAGACGCCAGACGTCGAGCGACCCGGTGTCGGGGATCTCGACCCTGCCGACGCGCTCGAACGGCACGACCCCGTCGGTTCCGGTCGCGAAGTCGAAGCCGCCTGGTTCAGCGGGCAGGATCGGCAGCTCGAAACGCCACTGCGGATCGTACGAGGCGATGGGCAGCCCCTCGAACAGAGCCCTGTCGCCCGGCAGCAGCGGAGTCGCCGGGTGGTGCAGCATCAGGTCGTCGCGCTCGATGCGCCAGAGCTCGTGCGCCTCCTCCGGCGATTCCGCCCGACGAACGGCGTCGTAGAGGGCGAACACGCGACGTCGCCAATCGACGACCTCGGCGGCGGTGCGGGCTTTCGTGAACGTCATGGGGTTCAGGCTACGCGCCCGTGCCCGCCGGGTCGCTCAGGTTCGCGGTCCGAGGGCCGAGGGGTCCGCCTCGCCCGCAGCATCGCCCTTCAGCTCGATGAGGATCGTGTGCGTGGGCGTGGTGCCGGTGTTCTCTCCCGAGTGGCGCTGCGCCGCCAGCCACACCGCCTGCCCGGTCGTCAGCGCCGTGTCGAAGACCCTTTCACCCGCAGAGAGCCGACGCGAGAAGTCGCTGAGAGTGACCATCACACTGTTCGGATGGTCGTGCGGCGTCGTGCGATCGCCCGGCTCGTCGGTGTAGTCGAGCACCCGGACGAAGTCGTTCTCCCACAGCGTGCGGTAGTGATCGGGATTCGTCAGGGTGGGATCGTCGGTGACCATGGGCTCACGGTACGCCCGGCGATCCCGCCCCGACAGGGGGTCTTGCGACGCTCAGCTGTCGGTCGAGCGCGGCAGGACCGTGAGGACCCGTTCGATGTGGTCGCGGAACTCCGACATGTAGTCGCGCAGGAATGTCGCAGTACCCGCGTTCTTCACGGTGCCGTCGTCGGCGAAGGTGTCGGTCGAGAACTGGATGTACGCCTCGGGAGCCGTCATCTGTCGGGCATTGCAGAAGCTGAGCACACCGCGCAGGCTCTGCTGGGCGACCGCCGTGCCTATCGCACCGACGGACGCGCCGATCACCGCGGCCGGTATGTGGTCGAAGGAGTTCTGCCCCCACGGACGGGATGCCCAATCGATCGCGTTCTTGAGTCCGCCCGGGATCGATCGGTTGTACTCCGGGGTGACGAACAGCACCGCATCCGCCGAGTCGATGGCCTCCTTCAGCGCCACCGCGACCGGCGGGTAGTCCTCGTCATAGTCCTGGCTGTAGAGCGGGAGATCACGGATGGGGATCTCGAAGAACTCCAGACCATCCGGAGCCAGCCCGATCAGAGCCGTCGCGAGGATGCGGTTGATCGACGTGGACGAGAGACTTCCGACGAAGTAGCCGACTCGGTATGTCATGACATCTCCTCTGCTCGTGTCGCGCCTCCTGCGACGCTGGTTTCAGTCTCGTCGCGCCGCGCATCCGCGTCCAGTGCCGTCTGCGCTCAGGCGCCGGCGCGCACCGTCTCGAGCGAGGGATAGTCGGTGTAGCCCTCGGCGGTGCGGCCGTAGAACAGCGCGGGCCGCGGCTCGTTGAGCTCGGCATCCTGACGCCAGCGCTCGACCAGGTCGGGGTTGGCGATCACGGGGCGGCCGGCGGCGACGGCATCCGCCCATCCGTCTGCGACGAGGCCCTCGGCCTCTTCCCGGCTCGTGGCGACGCCGAAACCGGAGTTGATGATCAGGGGCGCGCCCAACGTGCGGCGGATGCGCTGCACGAGCTCGCTCGTCGGCGCGGCGTTCAGGATGTCGACGAAGGCGAGTCCGAGCGGACGGAGCCCTTCGGCGACGGCGAGGTAGGTGGCGAGCGCGTCGGCGTCGTCCTCTTCGAGGACGCCCTGGATGTTGTGCTGCGGCGACAGACGGATGCTCGTGCGGTCGCCGCCGACCGCCTCGGCGACGGCGGTCGTGACCTCGATCGCGAACCGCGCACGGTTCTCGGGCGACCCGCCGTACTGATCGTCCCGGACGTTCGACACGGGCGAGAGGAACTCCTGCACGAGGTAGCCGTTGGCGCCGTGCACCTCGACGCCGTCGAGACCGGCGGCGATCGCGTTGCGTGCGGCCTGCACGAACTGCTCGACGACCTCGGGGATCTCGTCGAGCGTCAGGGCGTGCGCGACCGGCATGTCGACCTTGCCCTCGGGCGTGTGGGTCTGACCGGGAGCCGCGAGCGCACTGGGCGCCACGACGCGGGGCTCACCGGAGATCGCCGGGTGCGAGACGCGACCGCCGTGCATGAGCTGCATCACGATCGTGCCGCCCTCTTCGTGCACGGCGTCGGCGATGCGGCGCCAGCCCTCGATCTGCGCGGGCGTCACGATGCCCGGCTGCCCGGGGTACGACTTGCCCTCGGCCGCGGGCCACGTGCCCTCGGTGATGATGAGACCCTGCCCCGCGCGCTGGCGGTAGTACTCCGCCATCGTCTCGGTGGGCACACCCGCATCATCCGCACGCGTGCGGGTGAGCGGCGCCATGACGACGCGGTTGGACAGTGGAAGGGCGCCGAAGGCGGCGGGCTCGTAAAGACTCACAGTGAGGGGTAAGGCTCACCGCTCATCGGGTATTCCCCGATCAGGAGGCCTGGGTGGTGCCGTCAGCACGATCGGATGCTCCGCCACCGAGCTCCGAGAGCATCTCCGCGAAGCGATCGAGGTCTGCCTGCGACCAGCGACCGAGCCGTTCGGCGAGCCTGGCCTCGTAGCGCGAACGAGCGGCCGTGACCCTTTCCTGCGCGAGCTCGGTGGCGACGAGGACCCGCGCTCGCCGATCGTCGGGGTCGCGGACGCTCTCGACGAGGCCCAGCTGTTCGAGCTGTCGCACCTGGCGACTGACGGCGGTCTTGTCCGTCTGCAGTCGTTCGATGATGGCGCCGGCCGAGGTGGCCTTGCCCGTCGCGATCGACGTCAGCACCTGGTAGCCGAGGGGCTGCAGGTCGGGATGCACGGTCTGAGCCGCCTCACGCCAGCTCACGCGGATGCGGGCGAAGAGCCGCCCGAGTTCGTGCTCGACCCTGGCCACCGCCTCGTCGATGTCCGGCGCTGCGTGCTCGATGTCCGGCGGCGCCTCGCGGTCGGTCGCAGCGGCGGGCTCGCCCGTGCGGGCGGGTTCGTCGGACGAGGCGCTCATGGTGGCCAGCTTACGGCGAAGCCCCGCCGTCGTAGGAGACGGCGGGGCTTCGATCGAGAGAGGTTCGGGGGTGGGGTCACACCTCGGCGAGAAGGCGGAAGACCTTCGAGGCTGCCTGGATCTCATCGGGGGTGAGTTCGGCGACGACGGTGCGCAGTCGCGAGGCGTGGTCGCGGCGCAGCTCGACGAGCGCGGCGCAGGCGGCCGGTGTCGGCGTCAGCACCCGAAGCCGTCCGTCGCGCGCGTCGGGCCGCGACTCGATCAGGCCCAGCTCCTCGAGCATCCGCACCTGCCGGCTGATGACCGACTTGTCCATCTCGAATCGCTCCGCGAGCTCGTGGGCGTTGGCCGTCTCGGCCCTCTCGATGAAGGTGAGCAGCTTGTAGCCGCCCACCTGCAGCTCGGGGTCGATCCGTGCCGCCGACTCCTTCCAGAGCGTTCTGGTCCTCGCGAAGATGAGGTTCAGGTGCGTCTGGAGATCGCCGAGCGCGGTGTCGACGTCGGCAGACGTCGACACCGCGTCCGTGGTGACCATGTCAGCGCCTCGAGTCCGGGTCCTCGCGCTCGAGCACGGTCACCGAGTTCGTGTTCGTGCTCGGCGACGCGGACTCGACGCCCGAGATCCGGATGGTGCCGGTCGACATCGTCGCACCGACCTCTGCCTCGGAGACCTCGATGACCGACTCCTCGGCCTGCTCGCGCAGCTGCTCGGCGGCGTTCTTGGTCGAGAGCGGCTTGTTCTTGATGAACGCGATAGCGATGATGGCGATCACGGCCAGCGGGATGGCGATGATGAACGCGTCGGCGATCCCGTGTCCGTACGCACCCTCGACGATCGCGCGGATCGTGTCGGGCAGCTGCGTGACCTTCGGCACGTCACCCGACGCGAGGTGCTGCAGAGCATCGACCTCTTCGGGAGTGGTCGGCGTGAATCCGTCGAGCGCGTCGGTGATGTAGTTCGCGACGCTGGTCGACAGCGTCGCCCCCATGACCGTGACGCCGATGGTGCCGGCGATCGTGCGGAAGAAGTTCACGTTCGACGAGGCCGCGCCCAGCTGCTGCGGAGCCGTGTCGTTCTGCACGATGAGGGTGAGGTTCTGCATGACCATGCCGAGGCCCGCGCCGAGGACGAACATGTAGGTCGCCACCAGCGGGAACGGGGTGTCGTAGCGCAGCGTGGCCATGAGCGAGACACCGACCGTGGTCAGGACGGAGCCCGTGAGCATCCACCCCTTCCACTTGCCGAACCGGCTGACGAGCTGACCGATGATGATCGACGCGCCCATCTGGCCGATGATCATCGGGATGGTCATCAGGCCCGATTCGGTGGGTGTGGCGCCACGGGCGAGCTGGAAGTACTGGGCGAGGAACACCGAGGTCGCGAACATCGAGACGCCGATGGCGATCGAGGCGATGACCGACAGCGTGAAGGTGCGGTTGCGGAACAGCGACATCGGCACGATCGGTTCTTTGACGAAGAACTCGACGGTGATGAAGGCGGCGATCGCGACACCCGCGATGACGGCGAGCATGATGCTCGTCGAGGAGTCCCAGTCGAACTGGCTGCCGCCCATCGAGACCCAGATCAGCAGGGTCGAGACACCGACGGCGAGGAGCACGATGCCGAAGTAGTCGATCGACACCTTGGTGTCGCGCTGGGGCTTCGGCAGGTGCAGCGTGAACTGCAGCAGCACGAGGGCGAGGATCGCGAAGGGCACGCCGACGAAGAAGTTGGAGCGCCAGCCCCAGACGTCGGTCAGGAGTCCGCCGAGAAGCGGGCCGCCGATGGTGCCGAGGGCCATGATGCCGCCGACGACGCCCATGTACTTGCCGCGCTCGCGCGGCGAGATGATGAGGGCGACGGCGATCATCACGAGCGACATCAGACCGCCGACGCCGATGCCCTGGATGACGCGGACGGCGATGAGCATGTTGGTGTCGGTCGAGAAGCCCGCGATCACGGTGCCGACGGTGAAGATGATGAGCGACAGCTGCACGAGGATCTTGCGATCGACGAGGTCGGCGAGCTTGCCCCAGATGGGCGTCGAGACAGCGGTCGCCAGAAGGCTCGCGGTGATGACCCAGGTGTACTGGGACTGCGTGCCGCCGAGGTCGGCGATGATGACGGGCATCGAGGTCGACACCACGGTGCCCGAGAGCACGGCGACGAACATGCCGACGACGAGGCCGGAGATCGCGGTGAAGACCTCGCGCGGTGAGCGCACAGGCTCAGCGATGGAGGAAGAAGAAGGCGTGGTCACAGTGGAAGAGCTCCTGCGTAGAAAGTTGATTCGTGTCAACTATACGCTTATAGTTGCAAAAGTGCAACTATCGACCCGGGTCAACCATCCTGCGTCGCCACCGAGTGTCAGACCCGAGCGGCCCCTGAGCCGTCGAGGTCGAGATCCACGTCGAGCTGCCACTCATGGTCGGCGTCGTCGTTCTCGGCACCGGCATCCCTCTCGGGATACAGGCGGTGCGCCCGCAGTCTGGCCGCGTGCGCACTGAAGTCCGGCTCGGACTCCTCGGAGTCGTGCGGGCCGACGAGCAGGTCGTTGCCGACCCCCACGACCAGATCGGCGGCGTCCTGCCGTCCGTTCAGGATGATGGGGATCTCGACCGCATCCGACTCCCCTTCGTTGGCGATGGCCGCAGCGAGCGTGACGAGCGAATCCGCCACGTCATCCGTGGTGACCAGTTGCTGACCTGCGTACGAGACGATCTTCATGAATCGATCATCGCCCGATCCGGCGATTTGCGGTTCGGGGTTGCACGCGTGCCCCTCGTTCGATAGTGCGCAGAGTCAGGACCCCGGGCCGGATGATCACATGCGGGCGTAGCGCGCGCGGGCGAAGCAGAACAGGCCGTAAAGCACGAGACCCGCACCGACGACCCAGAGGATGACGGCGCCGAAGGGCAGCTCGGCCAGGGCGCGGAGAGCCGAGTCGAGGCCGCCTGCCGTCTCGGGGTCGTGTGTGAGCGCGGCGATCACGAACAGCACGCCTGCGACTCCGACGGCGATGCCCTTCGCGATGTAGCCGGCGACGCCGAACGCCACGATGCCCGACCGCGCCGCTCCCCCGGGCACCGAGAGGTTCTTCATGAACGCCTGCGTGATGCCGCGGACGATGAAGGCGATGCCGATCGCGGCGACGATCAGGCCCACGAGCACCAGCAGCGCGACGCCGGCAGGAACCGCGAGGAGCTCGGCACTGAACGACTGCGACGACTCGGATGACTGCGACTGCCCGCCGAGGGCGTAGACGAGGGCGGTGGCACCGATCGCGAGGTACGCGGCGGCGGTGCCGAGGAACTTGACCCGGTGCCCCCACTTCTTCTTCGAATCGGGGTCGCGTTCGATCACGGCCTCCGCGATCTGCCAGACCGCGAGTGCCAGCAGTCCGAGCACGATGAGCCAGAGCAGGAAAACGCCGGCGGGCGACTGCTGGATCTGCTCCATGGCACCGCCCTGGTCGGCGTTCTCGCCACCCCCGCCGGTCGCGATCGAGATCGCGATGCCGCCGATGAGCAGATGCAGGATGCCGAGCACGACGTAGCCGATCCGGGCGAGGACGCGGAAGGTCGTGGAGTCCTGCGCGGCGCTGGCGGCCGAGGCCGCGGAGTTTCGGGTGTTCATGAGGTCACACTGCTTTCGATCGTCTCTTCGCCCGCCGATTCGCCGGCCGATGCCGTCGCGGTCCTACTGGCATGCCGAGCCCTGGCGGCATCGACGCAGACCCACACGAAGCAGGCGACGGCTATGCCTTCGAGCAGGCCCGCCACCACATCACTGAGCCAGTGCGCGTGCAGATACGTGCGGCTCCACATCATCGTGACGACCCAGATCGCTCCCAGCGCCCACACGTACCAACGCCGGAATGTCAATGCGAGGATCACCACGACCGTGGTCGCCACGGCGGTGTGCCCCGACGGGAAGGACGTCGCCACGCTCTCGGCGAGTGAGTCCTCGGGGCGAGTGCGGCCGATCACTGCCGCCATGGTGGCGCCGATCGCGACGACGGCCGCCATGGCGATCGCCAGCGTCGCGGCATCCCACCGGCGCCTGCGCCACACCAGCCACGCGATCAACACGACGCCGATCACGATCATGCCCAGGGTGCCGCCGACGACGGCGGGCACCCAGGCCACGACGACCCACGCGTCGCTGGACAGCGACACCACGAGGTCGTGCCACCAGACGTCGACCGCGAGCGGCTCGTGTCCGCCCATCGCCACGACGGTGCGGAGCACCACGAAGGCGACGGTCGCCGAGACGCCCGCGATCAGGACCGCGGTGGATCGTGCGACGCCGGCCACGCGGGGATCAGACGATCGGGTCGTTGTTGCGGATGCTGCGTCGCGTCACACGCTCGCCGGTGGCGGGGTCGACTGCTGTGCGGTCGACGGTCTCGGTGCGACGACTGCGCATCACGAGCACGAGACTGATCAGGAACACGATGACGCCCGCGCCCATGAGGATGTAGCCGATGAGGTCGAGATCGACGTAGCCGCCGGTGTCGATGTTGATCGCGAAGACGAGGATCGCTCCGATGACGAAGAGCGCGATTCCGCTGCCGATACCCATGTTGTCCATTCCTCTCCGAGACCGCCCCTGCGGTCTCGCGACGACAACAGTAGGGTCAATCACGGTTGAGTCAATGCCCATGGACACATTTCATGAAGCGTGGTAGTGATGAAGACGATGACTGAGCTCGAGCGACGTGCGGGGATCTTCGCGGCCCTCGCCGATCAGACGCGACTGCGGATCGTCGATCTGCTCACCCTCGGGGATCTCTCCTCATCCGAGATCGGTACGACGCTCGAACTGCGGTCCAACCTGATCGCCCACCACCTCGGCGTGCTCGAATCCGCTCGGATCATCTCGCGCACGAGATCGGAGCTCGACAAGCGCCGCAGCTACATCGGCCTGCGCCCCGAGGTGTTCGACACTCTCGCGCCGACCAGCGTCACGCCCCCTCGTCGGGTGCTGTTCGTCTGCACGGCGAACTCCGCGCGATCGCAGCTCGCCGAGGTCATCTGGCGCGACGTGAGCGACATCGATGCCGCGTCCGCAGGAATCCGGCCGGCCGCAGTCGTGCATCCCGAGGCCGCTGCGGCCGCCGCCCGTCACGGGCTGGCGCTCGATCCCGGCCGCCCTCCGCGTCACGTCGACGACGTGCGCAGCGACGGCGATCTCGTCATCACGGTCTGCGACGACGCGCACGAGCGGCTGCGCTTCCGCGACGATCTGCACTGGTCGATCCGCGACCCCGCCCGCATCGGCACCCCCGCCGCGTTCGACGCCGCCTTCGACACCCTGTTCCAGCGGATCCGCGCTCTGTCGTCTCGACTCATCGCCGCCTGAGGCGATGTCCCCGGTGCGTGCGATCATCTGCACGTCGATCGGAGGACGGGATGCGGGGCGAAGCCACCGTGCTGCACGCCGACCTCGATGCGTTCTACGCCTCGGTCGAACAGCGCGATGCGCCCGAGCTGCGCGGCAGACCGGTGATCGTGGGCGGCGGTGTGGTGCTCGCCGCGAGCTACGAGGCCAAGGCGCGCGGGGTGCGCACCGCGATGGGCGGCCGCCAGGCGCTCGAGCTCTGCCCTGATGCCGTGGTCGTGCCGCCGCGCATGCAGGCGTACTCGGCGGCGAGCAAAGACGTGTTCGCGATCTTCCGCGACACGACGCCGCTCGTCGAGGGACTCTCGATCGACGAGGCCTTCCTCGAGGTCGGCGGGCTTCGGCACATCGTCGGCACGCCCGAGCAGGTCGCGATGCGGCTGCGTGAGCGGGTGCGCGCCGAGGTCGGACTCGCGATCTCGGTGGGCGTCGCCCGCACGAAGTTCCTCGCCAAGGTCGCGAGCGCGGTCGGCAAACCCGACGGGCTGCTCGTGGTCGAACCCGAGCGAGAAGAGGAGTTCCTCCTCCCCCTGCCGGTCGAGCGGCTGTGGGGCGTCGGAGCGGTGACGGCCGAGAAGCTGCACCGCTACGGAGTGCGCACGGTCGGTCAGCTGGCGGAGCTCGAAGCGGCGACGGCCGAGCGGATGCTGGGCAGGGCCGTCGGCTCGCATCTGCATGCTCTCGCCCGACTGCGCGACCCTCGCCCCGTCGACACGACTCGACGCCGAGGGTCTATCGGTTCGCAGCGCGCGCTCGGCAGCAGTCCGCGGTCGAGGGAGGAGCTCGATCTCATCCTCACGCAGATCATCGACCGACTGGCCAGGCGTCTGCGGGACGGCGACCGGGTCTGCCGCACGGTCGTCCTGCGTCTGCGCTTCGGGGACTTCACGAAGGCCACGCGGTCGCGCACCCTCGGCTCGCCGACCGACCGCACCGCGATCCTGCTCACGGTCGCGCAGACACTGCTCGACGCCGCGCGGCCCGAGATCGTCGAGCGGGGCATCACGTTGATCGGCATCTCCCTGTCGCAGCTCGACCAGGCCGACAGCGTGCAGCCCGAGCTGCCGATCGACTGGGGCGACGAGCAGCGTCTCGACACGGTGCTCGACTCGCTGCGTGATCGCTTCGGCGCGGCATCCGTCTCGCGCGCCGCGCAGCTCGGCCGCGATCCCGGGTGGTCGAGTCCGATCCTCCCTGAGCACGAGTGATCGGCATGGCCGTCCTGGCGCCGCTTTGGCAGAACCGGCACCGGATCTTAGGGTGGTGTGCATGGCAGGACCAGAGACCATGATGCAGACCGAGATCGTGCTCGACGGAGAGAGCTATCTCCTCGCGCAGATACAGGATCTCGGCGACGTGAAGCATCGCATCGAGGAGGCTGTGAAGACCGCCGGCAGGTTCGTCGACTTCGTCGTGGTCGGCAACCGCGAGGTGAGCGTGCTCATCACCCCGCACTCCCGGGTGAGCATCAGCGTGTCGACGGTGCTCTTCGACTCCCGCGACACCGGAGACGTCGACTTCCCGTATGGCGGGTTCTACGACGGACTCTGATCAGAGCTGATCGAGCACGAGCTCGCCGCGCGAGTTCAGCTGCTCCATCATGTGCGTCACGCGCTTCGGGTCGATCGTCGCCACCGTCGGCTGGTCGAACTCCAGCACCAGCGGGATGCTCGGATGCACCCAGATGGTCAAGCGCCCTGACGAAACCTCGGGCTTCGGAAGCCACGTCATCATGAAACTCTCGTTGCGGCGCAGCTTCGTCCCGATGACGATCTTCAGGTGCGCCAGAGTCCCGTCCTCGATGTCGATCGCGGGGCGCGAGCTGTTGTACTCCAGTGTTCCCATGTGAGAACTGTACGCGGGGTCGGCCGCGCGCACCTCACTCGTCGATGCTCGCGCGCGGCATCGCGCACGCCGCGGTGCCGCCGGGGAGGCGATGCCGGAAGCGGGCGATCAGCGAATAGCCGAGCGATGCGGCCCACGAGAACGGCGGGGTCACGAGGAGGTGCCCGAGGAGGCGCAGCATCCTCTGCGGCTGCATCTGCAGCAGGGCGGCGAATGCCGCGTGGCCGCGGAATCGCCGACCGCCCGCCAGCAGCCAGGCGTAATGGGTCACTTCGTCATGGCTGAGTGCGAGTGCGTCGAGGTCGAGCCACTGCCACGGCTGCGCGTCCGGAAATCTGTCGAGTGTGTTCTCGAGTCGCCGCACCCACATCGTGCAGAAGGCGCAGTCGCCATCGAAGACGAGCAGCGGTTCGGTGGGCATGGCTCCGACACTACGCTCCCGAACCACAGGACTCTCACGATCTCAACCCCCTGTTCCCGGGCACGGGCATGGCGGAGTCTGTGGGCATGAGCCACCCAGACGACATCAAGCAGCCCCTCGACCATCTGCCGCCGCTCGATGAGCGCGACAAGGCGATCGACATCGACGAGCCGAGCTATCCGACCTCCGAGGCACCGACCGGCCCCGCGCACGCATCACCCGAGACGGCTGCAGAGCCCGACAAGCCGAACCGCCACGGCGTCGACAAGCTGCCGCCGACCTCGCGCTGAGTGCTCGGCCACGTGGAGTCATCCTCCGACATCCCGACGTCGATCCCGCTGGACGACTGGCTCGCGAAGCTCGGTCAGTCCACCGGGGCGCCGGGAGGCGGCGCCGCGTCCGGTGTGATGCTCGGCATCGCCGCATCACTGTTGAGCATGGTCGCCGCATACACGCCCGATGGTCCGCGCGCAGCGGAGTGCGGGCGCCGAGTGGCGCGTTTGCGCGACGAGTCGCTCCAGGGCTCCGAGAGCGATGGAATCCTCTCCGCCGAATTCGGCGCGGCGCTCGCTCTTTCCGCCGACGACCCGGGTCGCGACGCCCGGGTGCGCACTGCAGCCGTGCGCGCCGCGGAGTCGGCGGCGCGACTCGGATCATCCGGAACGGTGCTTCTGAGTGAGCTGCGTATGCTCCGCGAGATCGGGAATCGGAGCCTGTCGGCGGATCTCGCCGTCGCAGCCGCTGCGCTCAGCGCTGGTCTCTCAGGGTCCTCGATCAACCTTCGCGCGAACCTCCGGACCGCTCGAGCACACCACGCGTCGGCCTCAGAGCTGGCCGAGCTGCACGCCAAAGCCGCGCTGCTCACTGAAGCGCACCGGAGCGCCACTCAGATCACCGACGGGCTCTCAGCAGAGTTCGAGGACTGATTCGCCGGTCGATCTCGGGCCGGTCTAGTCGAGGTGGTGCTCCTGGCCCTCGGGGGCGTCGAGCGGTGGGCCCGAGGGCGATTCGGCACCGCGGGTGAGCGCCCGCAGACGATCGACGAGTTCGCGGTCCTCCAGCTCCGGGCCACTGTCGCTGATCGCCTTCGCCACGATCTGGCTGGCTGGGCCGATCAGGAACTTAGCCCTCACCACGGTGCCGTCGCGCTCCCGTACCGGTATCTCGACGATTTCCGCACGGTCCTCATCGCCCAGCGCCCGCCCGTATGCCAGCAGAGCATCCGCGATGTCATCACCGGTCAGGAACTCATCGCCGCTGTACAGTATCGATTGCATACTGCCGTTCTAGGCCCCCGTGGCCGGATCGCCGCGCCCCTTGCCGACGCGCTCGACGGGTGCTAGCGATGCCGTCCTCGGAGCGCGGACGAGAAAAGGGTACGCCCACCCGAGACCATCCGCCATGGGATGCCGAAACGGGCCGATCGCGCGTATCGTCACCACCTGAGAGCCGGCACCGTAGGCGTCATGGGGATCGCCCCCGGAGGGGCTCCGGTCGAGGGGCTCTGTGCCGACGGTTGCGAAACGCCCGTCGAGAGAGAGTCCCTCCACTGTGGGTGGTGACGGGTGAGAACACTCACTGTCGTTGCATTGCGCCGTGCGAGCGGACCTCCTGCTCGGCGACGGCGATGATCGTGCCGATGCTCGGCGACGCGTCCACCGAGCATCCGCTCTCGTCTGCTTTCAGTGGTTCGAGCGTCGCCAGTTGAGAATCGAGCAGGGCGAGCGGCATGAAGTGCTCCGACCGCACGACCATCCTCTTGGCGATCACCTGCTTCGAGGCCTCGAGGTGCACGAAGAGGACTGCAGGTGCGTGCTGACGCAGGACATCCCGGTAGGCGACCTTCAGCGCGGAGCAGGCGATGACCATACCTGCCGCGCCGTGTGCGGCCAGTTCCTGGCCGACAGCCACCAGCCAGGGGGCGCGGTCCTCATCGGTGAGCGGGATCCCTCGCGACATCTTGGCGACGTTCGACGCGGGATGCAGGTCGTCGGCGTCGCGGAACGGAACACGGAGTCGATCGGCGAGGGCGAGGCCGACGGTGGACTTGCCACACCCCGAGACACCCATCACGACGATCAGGGGCGGCGACGTCACGACGGCGCTCATCGTACGCGGCCGAACTTCAGCAGCACCTTGCTGGACTGCGTCGGATCGGCGGCGATCGCGAACGCGGTTTCGGCCGACTTCCATGACTCCACGTGGCTGATCACCGGAGCGATCTTCAATCGCCCTGCGGCGAGCGCTTCGATGACCTCGTCGATCTCGTCGTTGAACCGGAAGGAGCCGAGCAGGTCGAGTTCCTTCGCGATCGCCAGGGCGATCTGCACGGGCTGCGGACCGCTGGGGAGGAGTCCCACCATCGCCACGACACCGCCCCGCGTGACCGCACGGATCGCCGTGTCGAGCCCACGATGGCTGCCGGAGGACTCGACGACGACGTCCGCGTCGATCGCGGCTATGTCCGCATCGTCCGGCTGTTTCAGGATGCTGTCCGCACCGAGCTCCTGCGCGATGCGGAGCGGACGATCGTGCAGATCGACGGCGGTGATGTGTCGCGCCCCGCGCGCCCTGAGCACCGCGATCGTGAGGAGTCCGATCGGCCCGCAGCCCACGACGAGTGCTGCGAGATCGGTGACGTCACCGATCCGGTTGACGGCATGCCACGCGACACTCGCGGGCTCGATCAACGCCGCCTGCTGCAGATCGACGGTGTCGGGCAGAGCGCGCAGCATCCGCGTGGGCAACGCCACCCTATGCGCGAACGCCCCGTCGCGATGAGGGAACCGAGCCGCCGAGCCGAGGTAGCCGCCCCCGGCGATGTTCGGTCGATCGGCGGGGTGACGTACGTATTCCGTCGCCGGGGTGGCGGGGTGCACGGCGACCTTGGCGCCCTCCCACGGACCGCTGCCGTCGGCAGCGGCACGACGTACGACGCCGACGACCTCGTGTCCGAGCACCATCGGGGACCGCAGGATCGATTGGCCGGCGGCGCCGTGCTGCCAGTAGTGCAGGTCGGAGCCGCAGATCCCGCCGTAGACGACGTCGATGACGGCCTCGTCCGAGGCCGGGACGGGCTCGGGGATCGCATCGATCCGCAGGTCGCCAGCCTCATGGATCACGACAGCGTGCAGTGCGTTCGCCATCAGACCACCGCCGTCATTCCGCCGTCGACGAAGACGACCTGTCCGGACACGAACCGCGAGGCGTCCGACGACAGCCAGACCACGGCTCCGCCGATGTCCTCGGGCTCACCCCAACGACCGATGGGCGTCCGCCCCAGGACCCAGGTATTGAAAGCCGGGTCGTCGACGAGGGCCTGAGTGAGCTCTGTACGGATGTATCCGGGGGCGACACCGTTCACGCGCACGCCGCTTCCCGCCCACTCGGCGGTCATCGCCTTGGTGAGGTTGCGAAGCCCGCCCTTGGCCGCCGTGTACGCCCCGATCGTCGGGCGCGCGAGGTCGGTCTGCACGGAGCAGATGTTCACGATCGCTCCGCTCCCCCGCTCGACCATGGCCCGCGCCGCGGTGCGACCGACGAGGAAGGCGCTCGTCAGGTCGGTGCGGATGACACGCTCCCAGTTCTCGAGGCTCACGTCGAGCATCGGCTCCCGATGCTGCATGCCGGCATTGTTCACGAGGATGTCGATCTGGCCGTCGGCCTCGATCGCGCGGATGCCGGTGATCACCGACTCCTCCTCGGTGATGTCGAACGCGGCCGCCGAGACGGCATCCTTCCCGAACTCGTGCGCGAACGACGCGGCGGCTGCTTCGACGACCGCGATGTCGCGACCGTGCACGACGACGTGCGCGCCGGCTTGGAGCAGCGATCGGGCGATCGCGTGACCGATGCCCCGGCTGGAGCCGGTCACCAGGGCGCGCCCGCCGGCGAGGTCGAACGGGTTGGTCATGATCTCTCCGATGGTCAGTAGAACTCGACGGTGTCGACGACGTTGCGCAGCGCGGCGCCGTCGAGGAACCGGGTGGCATTGTCGGCGAACAGCTCCGCGATGCGGCGGTCCTCGCGGGCATCGAGGGCGGCGGTGTGCGGGCTCACCAGCACCCGCGGATGCTGCCAGAGCGGGCTCACGTCGGGCAGCGGCTCCACCTCGAACACATCGAGGGCGGCAAAGCCGACGAGTCCCGACTCCAGGGCATCGAGCAGCGCGGCTTCGTCCACGACCGTCCCTCGACCGACGTTGACCAGGGTCGCCCCCGGGCGCAGACCGGCGAAGAAGTCCCGGCCGACGAAGTGGTGCGTCGCATCCGTCCCGGGAAGCGTGGTGACGACGGCGTGCACCTCGGAGAGCACCGAGGCGACATCATCGGGGTGAACCGTGCGCGAGACTCCGGGCACGGTCGCGCCGCTGCGCGACGTGCCGATCACGGTCGCACCCAATGCCGACAGCTTTGCGGCCACGGACGATCCGATGCCGCCGAGGCCGAGCACGAGGACGGTCTGTTCGGACACCTGCGACATCAGCCAGCGACCGCTCCATTCCCGGTCGCGCTGCTGGTGCGCGAGGCGGGGAAGATCCTTCGCGCCGGCGAAGACGCCGAACACCGCGAACTCGGCGAGCGCATCGCCGTGCACGCCTGCCGACGTGGTGACGACGACTCGGTCGAGCTCAGCCTCGGTGAGCTCGGCCGCACGTACCTGGCCGCCGCCCCCGGCGGCCATCGTGTGCACCCAGCGGAGCCAGGGGTTCGCACGCACTGTGCGCGCGAGGGAGGCGGGGTCGACATCCGGGATGCCGTAGAGCGCCTCCGCCGTGTCGAGGAGCTCCTCATACGCGGCCTGCTGTTCCGGGGTGCGACGGAACGACGGGTCGCCGGCGAAATCTGCCGGGTGCCGCATCGGCGGCAGCAGCGTCTGATCGACGACGAGATCGATGCGGGGTTCTCTCGTGGTGATCAGCTCGCACAGCTCCGGTGCGAGAGGAGCGGCGACGACCACGCGAAGACGTGCACTCATCGCAGCGCCTCCACGGCGGCGGCGATCTCAGTGACGGCGGCGTCGATCGTGTCGAGGTCGGTGGCGAACGAGATCCGGAAGAAGGGCGAACGACCGTAGGCCGACCCCTGGATCACGGCGACGCCCGCGTGATCGAGCAGATACAGCGTCACATCCTGGTCGTTCTCCAGAACCGTGCCGTCGGCCGTGGTACGGCCGATCAGGCCTGCGCAGTCGACATAGAGGTAGAAGGCTCCGTCCGGGATGAGCGGCGTCACCCCGTCGATGCCCTGGAGACCTGCGACGGCCGCATCGCGGCGCGCGCGGTACACCGGCACAGACTCGGCGATGAAGGTCTGCGGGCCCTCCAGCGCGGCGGCTGCAGCGGCCTGGCTGATCGACGACGGGCACGACGAGGTCTGCGACTGCAGAGTGTTGATCGCGCCGACGAGTGCGGGGTCACCCACCGCATAACCCAAGCGCCACCCGGTCATGGCGTATGACTTCGATACGCCAGAGACGACGAGCACCCGGTGACGCAGGTCGGGTGCGACGGCGGCGAGGCTCGGAGCGGGTGCACCGGTGAACGAGATCTCGCTGTAGATCTCGTCCGACAGCACCGAGACGTGCGGGTGGCGGCGCAGCACGTCGGCGAGGGCTGAGAGCTCTTCCTCCGTGTGGATCGCGCCGCTGGGGTTGCCGGGGCTGTTCAGGATCAGCCACGTCGTGCGGTCCGTGATCGCGGACTCCAGCTCGGCCGCGCTGATCTTGTACCCGTTGTGCGCGGAGGTCTCGACGATGACAGGGGTGCCCTCGTTCGCTCGCACCATGTCGGGGTACGACACCCAGTAGGGCGCAGGGATGAGGACTTCATCACCGGCATCCACCGTCGCCATCAGCGCGAGGAAGATGACCTGCTTGCCGCCGCCGCCCACGGTGATCTCGGCATCGGAGTACTCGATCCCGTGCGTGCGCAGCAGCGAGCCGCGGATCGCCTGGCGGAGTCGGGGCGTGCCGTTCACCGGCGTGTACTTCGTCTCGCCCGCCTCGATCGCAGCGTACGCGGCCTGCTTGATGTGCTCGGGAGTGTCGAAGTCCGGCTCGCCGACCGTCAGGTCGAGGATCCGGCGCCCCTGCGACTTCAGCTCCCGCACCCGCGCCGCCGCGGCGGTGCTCGGCGAGGGCTTGATACGGCCGAGGCGCTCCGCCGCGCGGAACGACGACGCGATCACGTCGGTCATGACGGGTCCTCGATGTCGGACGTGAGCCCCTTCGCCTTCAGCACCTCGGTGAGGTTGCAGAGCTCGATCGTGGTGCCTCCGGCCCAGTACTTCGTGATGAGTTCGGCCTCGTGGGCATCGCGGGCGGCCGACAGCTCGGCGGCCTCTCGCGCCTCCTCCCGTCGGACGACGACGATGCCGTCGGCGTCTCCCTTGACGATGTCGCCAGGGTGGATGATCTCGCCGGCGAAGACGACCGGCTGGTTGAGGGCGCCGAGGGTCTCCTTCACCGTGCCCTTGATCGACACGCTCCCCGAGAAGACCGGGAGTCCGAGCTCGCGCAGTTCCTGGGTGTCACGCACTCCGGCATCGGTCACGAGAGCCGCGATGCCCTTCGCCTTGCAGGCGTTGCCGAGCACATCACCGAACATGCCCGCCTCGGCGAACTCGCCCGCCGACACGATGAGCACGTCCCCGGGCTGCGCGTAGTGGATGGCGACCTGGAGCATGAGGTTGTCCCGCGGAGCGCAGACGACCGTGAAGGCCGAGCCGACGAACGACGTGTCCCGGTCGATGGGCTTGATGTTCGAGTTCAGGGCGCCGCGGCGGCCCTGTGCCTCGTGGATCGTCGCGGCGGTGAACTCGCCGAGGCGTTCGATGTCGGCGGCGTCCGCGCGCTCGATGCGGGTGGTGACGTGAACCATGGTGGTGTCCTTACTCTGCAGCCTGGAGTGCGGCGTCGCGGCGGTCGAAGGTGAGACCTCCCGGCACCTGGAAGGTGGGCATCAGCTCGACGAGTCCGATGTTGACGTGCGACGGTGCGTCGACCGCGAACTCGATCGCCGAGATGACGTCGTCGACGGTGAGCGACTCGAAGCCCTCGTAGTAGGTCGCCCAGGCCTCGGCATCCGTCTCGGGGGTTCCGCCGAGGTTGCGCGAGAAGATCTCGGTCTCGATGCGGCCGGGGCTGAGCTCGGTGACCCGCACCCGCTTGCCCAGTGCGTCGTTGCGGAGCTGACGCGAGAGCTGATGAACCGCGGCCTTGGTCGCGTGATAGGCGGTGTGGCCGAAGAAGTTGTAATGCCCGGCGATCGACGAGATGTTCAGCACATGGCCGCGATCCCGCTCCACCATCCCGGGGTAGAGCAGACGCAGGATCTGCATCACCGCGGTGAGGTTCACCTCGACCAGGTCGTCCAGATCCTCAGCGGAGGAGCTCAGCAGGTTGCCCGCGCGGCTGACACCCGCGCTGTTCAGCACGATGTCGGCCTCGACACCCTCGAGCGCGAGGGTGAGTGCATCCGTGTCCCGCACATCCAGAGCGTGCACGATGACCCCCTTCTCCGCGAGTTCGGCGAGACGCTTCTCGTCGCGGGCGATCGCGTGAACGGTGAGCCCCTTCGAGAGGAAGAGGTCGATCGCTCCTCGGCCGACGCCGCTGGTGGCGCCGGTGACGACGGCGACTCGGTAGTCGGAGAAAGTCATAGCAGGGTCCTTCCGGTGGTTGACAGGGAGAGCGCGTCGAGAGCCGCGAACACGGATCCGACGCGAAGACGAAGAGCATCGAGGGCGACGAGGTCGGCACGGGCGCGCGCAGCGGCCTCCGCCGACGAGACACGGCGGAAGCGCAGCCGCTGACCGGGACGCACCTGGGCGAGCACGTCGAGCGAGCCCGAGGTCACGACGGCGAGCACTGGATAGCCCGCGGTGACCCCACGGCCCCGATGCAGGACGAGCAGCTCATCCCCGGGCGGCACCTCGACCGCACCCACGGGCACTCCCCGCGAGAGCACCTCGCCGCGGCTGACGCGTTCGGGCAGGGGCCCCGTCATCCGCAGTCCGATGTGGTTGCTCGTCGGGGTGACGAGGTACGGCTGCTCGAAGAGGCGATCCGCGGTTCCCGCGAAGTCGTCGATGTCGGGGCCGTCCGTGACGTCGACGACGAACCCCGTGGGGATCCGCGGCACGTCGAGGCTGTAGAGCTCGGCGCTGAAGTGATCGTTGAAGACCGGCGACGTCGCCTGACGCAGATCGAGCGTCGCCCCGGCCCCGAGTCGCCCGCCGAATCCGAGGACCGAGTCCGGCGCGCAGCTGCCCAGCAGCAGGGGGACGTCGAAGGATCCGCGTACCGCGAGGTAGGCACGGAGCCCGCCCTGCAGCTGCCGCAGAGCGACCGCCTCCCCCGCACGAACCGACACCGGTTGGCCGCTGGGCCGTCCGACCCCGTCGATCGTGAGATGCCCGTCGGCGCCGGTGACCGCGATCAGGATGTCGATATCGGCGACGAACTCGAGGTCGAGCGCCGTGATCTCGAGCAGCGCCGCGTTCTCGGGATTGCCGACGAGGATGTTCGCGATCCGCGCCGATCGCTGGTCGAGGGCACCGTTCACCGGCACGCCGTAGCGCGGGCCGCGTCGGCGGCCGAGATCGGTGACCTGCGTGGAGCCGGCCTCGACGATGGTCAGGATGCCGGCACTCATCGCGCCACCATCCGCGTTCCGAGCAGCGACTCGTACTCGTCGCGGCCGATGGGCGAGAACCGGATGAGGTCACCCGGCTCGTAGGGCACGAAAGGCTCGGAATCGAGGTCGAGGACCGTCAGGGGCGTGCGTCCGATCAGCGGCCATCCGCCGGGGGCTGCGGCGGGAGTGATCGTCGCCTGGCGACCGGCGACCGAGACGACCCCCTGCGGGACATGCGCGCGGGGACTCGCGAGGCGCGGCACCGGGTTCGGGAAGGGAGGGCCGTCGAGCATCGGCGACCCACCGGGGGCCCCGAGGCACCGCACGACGTATGTGGGCTCGCTGTGCAGTCGCACGATCTCCTCCGCACTGAGACTCTGCGCCGCCGCGACCTTCTGCAGGTCGAGCTCTCCGTCGAGGTCGTACAGCACCGGCACGTCGAACATGCGCGGGGTGTCGGTGAGCGGACGATCGTGGTCGAGTCCGTCGATCACGTGGGCGAGGTAGTCGCCGAGTCGGTCGAGCGACACCTCGGCCGGATCGATCTCGATCAATGCGGCGTCATAGGTGGGGATCACGCACTCGACACCGGGCACGTGGGCCGCGTCGACGAAGCGCGCGAGGTGATGGACGAGACGCCACCCTGCCTCGCGGTCGGCCAGGACGCTGACCACGCGCAGCGCGGAGTTGCCGCTGGGTGAGATGACGACGGATGCCTCTGACATGGCGTCCCCTCACTCCAACCAGTCCGCGAGCGGCGCGATCTCGACGCCGGCCGACTCGAGGCCTTCGCGGATCTCTCGGGCGAGATCCACCGCGCCTGCGGTGTCGCCGTGCACGAGTACCGTGTCGCACGCGACCGGAATCAGCACGCCGTTGCGGCTCTCGATCACTCCGTCGACGACCATCCGCACCGTGCGGCGTCGGATCTCCTCGCCGTCGTGGATCACGGCGCCCGGCTCGCTGCGAGACACCAGAGTGCCGTCGTCCTCATACGCCCGATCGGCGATGCCGACGATGCCGACGCGGAGTCCGGCCGCCCGCGCGGCGTCGGCGAGCTTGCCGTCCTGCGCGAGGACGATGAGCTCGGGGTCGAGCCGACGAGCGGCCGTGGCGACGGCATCCGCGTAGTCCTCGCGCACCGCGACGAGGTTGCCGAGGCGCCCGTGCGGGGCGATGTGCGTCACCTTCGCGCCGTGGAAGGCTGCGATGGCCTGCAGCGCACCGAACTGGTAGAGGACGTCGGTGCGCACCTCGTCGGCCGTCAGCGCGATCTCTCGACGTCCGAACCCCTGCAGGTCGGGGAACGAGGGGTGCGCACCGATTCCGACGCCGCGCTGCACGCAGGCACGCACGGTCTCGTCCATGATCTGGGAGTCGCCCGCGTGGAAGCCGCAGGCGATGTTGGCCGACGTGAGGATGTCGAGGAGCGCCGCGTCGTCGCCCATCCGCCATGGCCCGAAGCCCTCGCCGAGATCTGCGACCAGATCGATCCTGCGTGTCATCTTCAGCTCCTCTCCTCATCGATTGCGCTGTGGGCACCAGGCTAGGACGGACGACATCGTGAGTGACGTGTTCATGCCGCTTTCGTGCCGGATGGCCGGATATTTCCCCGCCATCTCGGGGATCTGATCGATGACCTTGGCAAATTCCTTGCCGCATCTGGTGTCGTTCTGCGCTCGACCCCGGTAGCATCGTCGACATCCACACGCCGTCCCCGCTGGAGGAATCCCATGGTCGTCCCCGCCCGCCGCGTCCAGCGCCGCGTCACCCTCACCGAGATCGCGGAGGCCCTCGGAGTGGCCCCGTCGACGGTGTCCCGCGCTCTCTCCAATCCGAATCGC
Organism: Microbacterium sp. WCS2018Hpa-23; assembly: GCF_031843845.1. Classification (NCBI taxonomy): domain Bacteria; kingdom Bacillati; phylum Actinomycetota; class Actinomycetes; order Micrococcales; family Microbacteriaceae; genus Microbacterium; species Microbacterium sp. WCS2018Hpa-23. The sequence continues at coordinate 333,087 of NZ_JAVTIZ010000002.1, read as the reverse complement.
GTGAGCCCGGCGATGTACGAGCGCATCACCAGCAAGGCTCAGGAGATGGGCTACACCTCGGCGCTTCTTCCCACAGCCGAGAACCGCCTCGCTCGCGGGACGATCGCCCTCGTACTGCCGAACCTCACCAACCCGTTCAACCTCGACGTCACCCGCGGAGCGCAGGCTCAGATCCGCGCAGCGAGCTACCTGCACCTGCTCGTCAGCACCGAGGAGTCGCTCCCGATGGAAGAGCAGTGGCTGCGTGAGATGGCCCGCACGGTCGACGGGATCGTCGTCTCCTCCCCGCGCATCGACGATGAGACGCTGCGCGCGATCTCGCAGATCGCGCCGACCGTGATGATCAACCGGGCGGCACCCGGCCTCTCGGGCGTGGTGATCGACACTCCTGCGGGTCTCGCGCAGGCCGTGCACTACCTGAACTCGCTCGGCCACACGCGCATCGCCTATGTGCGAGGGCCCCACGGTTCCTGGACCGACCAGACGCGATTCGACGCGATCGCCGCCGCGGCGGCCGAGCGGGACGTCGATCTCGTCGCGGTCGGCCGCTACCAGCCGACGCTCGCGAACGGAGCGGCTGCGGCCGACGCGGTCGTGCTCACCCGTGCGACCGCCTGCATCTTCTTCAACGACGTGCTGGCCATCGGCGCGCTGGATCGCTTCCGCCAGCTGGGAGTGTCGATCCCCGGCGACCTCAGCGTGGTCGGCTGCGACGACATCTTCGGCTCGTCGTTCTCGCATCCCCCGCTCACCACTGTCACATCCCCCGGCGAGAGCGCCGGCCGGGCCGCGGTCGACATGCTGATCGGCAGATTCTCGACGCGCGACCGCTCGGATCGGATCGACCACATCTCGGCCCACCTCACAGTGCGTTCTTCGACCGGCCCGCTGAAGGGCTGAGGCCGGCGCTCCAGCGACAGGAGAAGGACCCCGGATGCCGTCGGCATCCGGGGTCCTTCTCCTGCGTTTCCGACTACGGGATCAGGATGGATGCCGTGACGGCATCCTTCTCCTTCTGCGTCTGCTGCACGTCGTCGACCTCGTCGAGCGTGTACCGACGGGTCTCGGTGGCGGTCAGCGCCGCGATCACCGCGATGAGCATCAGCCCGATGCCGAGGAAGGCCGGTCCGATCCAGTTCTGCAGGTCCTCACCGGCGAGCGCCGTCGAGGCGACGGGTCCGATGGCACCGGCGATCGCGAAGCCGATCTGGGTGCCGACCGCGAGACCGGACACACGCACGCGGTTCGGGAACATCTCGGCGAAGAACGCCGGCCACGCCGCGTTCGCCGTCGAGTAGAAGAAGCCGTTGCAGAGGATGCCGAGCACGAAGATCAGCGGCCAGTTGCCCTGCGTGATCGCCCACAGGTACGGGACGGTCGTGAGCCCGGCGCCCACCGCGCCGATGATGAAGACGGTCTTGCGACCGATGAGGTCGGAGACGTAGCCGGCGACCGGCGTGTAGAGCAGCGCGAGCAGACTCGCGAGCACCGGCACCCAGAGCATCGTCGCCTTGTCGAGCCCGTACCCCGTCGTCGCGAAGGCGACGGAGAAGGTGGCGAACAGATAGCTGACACCGGCGATCATGGCGCAGGCGGCGACCCGGATGATCGCGACCCAGTGGAAGCGGGTGACCTGCTTGATCGGTGCGAGCTGCACCTTGATCGCCTGGGTCTCGACGAAGGACGGCGGTTCTTCCAGGTTGCGACGGATCAGGTAGGCGACCACGACCACGACGGCGGAGAGCCAGAACGGGATGCGCCAGGCCCAGCCGAGCAGGTCCTCCTGGGGCAGCGCCGCGAACGGGATGAAGACGGCGGTCGCCAGCAGACCGCCGGAGGCGGAGCCGCTCGTCACGAAGCTCGTGGTGAACCCGCGACGGTTGTCGGGAGCGTGCTCGAGGCTCATCGAGATCGCACTCGCCTGCTCACCCGATACCGACAGCCCCTGGATGATGCGGATCACCACCAGCAGGATCGGGGCGATGATGCCGACCTGTTCGAACGTCGGCAGGCAGCCGATGATGAACGTGCAGATTCCGATGCCGAAGAGGGTCAGCATCATCACGAACTTGCGGCCGAAGCGATCGCCGAGCGGGCCGAGGATGAAGGCTCCGAGCGGACGCACGACGTATCCGACGGCGAGTGTCATCATGCTGAGCAGCACTCGGACGCCCTCGGGAAGCTCGGGCGGGAAGAACAGCTGGTTGAGCACGAGCGCTGCGGCGGTGCCGTAGACCGCGAAGTCGTAGTACTCCAGAGTCGTGCCGACCCAGGACGCGATCGCGGCCTTGGCCGGCGTCTTCTTGGGTACAGAAGTGGTCGTCATGTCGCCTCCATTGGCGGTTCCTCAGCGGGTCGGCGATCGGGATATTCGCCGGTGTCCGCTGTGCGGTACCGCTGGTCGGGTTCTCGTGGGCGGCGGTCTCGCTCGCTTGCTCGAACTGTAAGGAGGGACGCGATGAGCGAGCAAGCAATGTGCCACACAATTGCCAGAAAGGAGCTCTACTTCCTCGTTTTTCCAGCGGAGATCCTGATGCCTATGTCGCCGTGTGCCACGAACTTTGCCATCCTGTTCGAGGCGATCCGCGGTTCAGGCCGTGACGACGGCGAGCTCCTCGCGGAGCAGCGCGGCCCCAGCACTGAGCGCACGCAGCTTGCCTCGCGCGACGTCACGAGGCAGCGGCGCCAAGCCGCAGTTCGTGCTCGGGATCAGCTTGTCTGCGTCGACGAAGCGGAGGGCATTGCGGAGGGTGTCGGCGACCTCTTCGGGGGTCTCGATCGTGTCACTGGCGACGTCGATGGCTCCGAGCATGACCTTCTTGCCCCGGATGAGCTCGATGAGGTCCAGCGGGACGTGCGAGTGGTGGCTCTCCAGTGAGACGGTGTCGATGCTCGACTGCTGCAGCAGCGGGAACGACGTCTCGTACTGCCTCCATTCCGCGCCGAGAGTCGCCTTCCAGTCGGTGTTCGCCTTGATCCCGTATCCGTAGCAGATGTGCACCACGGTCTCGGCACGCAGTCCTTCGGCCGCTCTCTCGAGAACCGCGACGCCCCAGTCCTTCACATCGTCGAAGAAGACGTTGAACGCCGGCTCGTCGAACTGGATGATGTCGACCCCTGCCGCCTCGAGCTCTCTCGCCTCTTGATTGAGGATCGTCGCGAACTCCCAGGCCAGCTTCTCGCGGCTCTTGTAGTGGCGGTCGTACAGAGTGTCGATCATCGTCATCGGACCGGGCAGGGCCCACTTGATCGGCTGATCGGTCTGCTGGCGGAGGAACTTCGCGTCCTCGACGAACACGGGCTTCTCGCGGCTCACAGCACCCACGACCGTGGGCACGTTGGCGTCGTACCGGTCGCGGATCCGAACGGTCTCCCGCTGGTCGAAATCGACGCCGGAGAGATGCTCGATGAACGTCGTGACGAAGTGCTGGCGGCTCTGCTCGCCGTCGCTGATGATGTCGAGGCCGGCCTGATGCTGCTCCTCGACGGTGATGCGCAGAGCATCCTGCACGCCCTCGACCAGAGCATCGCCCTCCAGCTTCCAGGGCGACCAGAGGGTCTCGGGCTGGGCGAGCCAGGAGGGCTTGGGAAGACTGCCGACGATCGACGTGGGAAGAAGCGTGGTCATGGTGTGGAGTTCTCCGTCGGTCGGGCGAGAAAGATGGTCAGGCGACGGGTGCGAGGTCGTCGGCGGGCACACGGTCATCGGCCGTGGCGCCGTAGCTGGCGGCCCACTGCTCGAGAAGGTCGCCGTGCGGCTGCATGAGGTGCTCGTCCGTGAACCTGCCCTGCTCGGCTGCAAGTCGACTCCGCTCGTCGCGGTCGTACGCGATCTTCGTCACCGAGTAGTCCTGCTGCTCGAGGCTCGGCTGATAGATGCCCGCCGCGGCCGAGTTCGCGTTGTAGACCTCCGGTCGGTAGATCTTCTGGAAGGTCTCCATCGTGCTGATCGTGCCGATGAGCTGGAGGTTCGTGTAGTCGCTCAGCAGATCGCCGCGGAAGTAGAAGGCCAGCGGGGCGACGCTGCCGCGCGGCATGAAGTACCGCACCGAGAGACCCATCTTGGCGAAGTACGCATCGGTCAGCGATGAGTCCTTCTGCTCGTACTCGACCCCGAGGACCGGGTGATGGTTGTCGGTGCGACGGTACGTCTTGCTCGTCGAGACGCTGATGCAGATCACCGGCGACAGGGAGAACCGCTCCTGGTAGGCCTCGGAGTCGAGGAAGTGCTGGAAGAGCTTGCCGTGCAGATCGCCGAAGTCGTCGGGAAGGGCGAATCGCCCAGCGGCTTCGCTGGCGGCCGGCAGCCGCACGCTGAAGTCGTAGTCGCGCACGTACGACGAGAAGTTGTTCCCCACGATCCCGTGCGTGCGCTTGCCGGTGAGGCGGTCGACGATCTGGATGTCCAGGACCTCGAGCAGGGGGAACTCCCTGTCTTCCCCCTCCGCGGCGAACTGCACCGCGACCGAGATGATCTCGAGCTCGAGCGTGTAGCGGTCGCCGCCTGGATTGTCCCAGCGGGCCAGGTCGTTGAACCGACGGTCGATCATGGTCAGCGCGTTGCGGAGGTTCTGCTGACGGTGCTCACCGCGCGCCAGGTTGGCGAAGTTCGTGGTGATGCGCGAATCGTGCGACGGTGAATAGTCCTCGTCGAAGCGGGTCGTCGTGATGCGGAACGTGAACTCGTGTGCCATGAGGTGCCAATCGGTGCGCTGATCGGCCGGGCTCGGCCTCGCGAAAGGGGATGCCTCCATGGTGTGCTGAAAGCATCCCCATCGGGTAATGCTCCGCGACTATGCCGTGACATAGTCTGAAGCTATGGCCAAGCGTTCGAGCGGCATCACCCTGCAGCAGCTCACCTATTACATCGAGGTCGCCGCAGAGGGGTCGATCAGCGCGGCGGCCGACCTGCTGTACGTCGCGCAGCCCACCATGTCGGCGGCGATGAAGGATCTCGAGAGCAGAGTGGGGCGCGACCTGCTCCTCCGCTCGGCGCGGGGCGTGACGCTCACCACAGACGGCGTGGAATTCCTCGGATACGCGAGGCAGGTCGTCGAGCAGGTGGCGCTGCTCGAGCAGCGCTATCTCGGCCGTCCGCCGTCGCGACGTCTACTGGGCGTCTCGACCCAGCACTACTCGTTCGCGGTCGACGCGATGGTACGGATGGTGAAGGCGAGCGAGGCTGCGGAGTATGAGTTCTCGCTGCGGGAGACACGCACCTGGGACATCATCGAAGACGTCCGCACCCTCCGAAGCGAGCTGGGCATCCTCTACCGCAACGACTTCAACCGCAACGTCATCGACAAGCTGCTGCGCGACTCCGGGCTCGCGTTCCGCCCGCTCTTCGTCGCAGAACCGCACATCTTCATCTCCCGCAAGAATCCCCTGGCCTCACGGGATCGCGTGACCCTTGACGATCTCGCCGAGGTGCCGCGACTCACCTTCGACCAGGGCGCGAACAACTCCTTCTACTTCGCCGAGGAAATCCTCTCCACCCTGTCCAGCACACGGGAGATCCGGGTCTCCGATCGCGCGACCATCTTCAACCTCATGATCGGACTCGACGGGTACACGATCTCGACAGGCATCATCAGCGACGACCTCGACCCCGAGATCGTAGCCATTCCGCTCGACGTCGACGAGCGCATCGAGATCGGCTGGATCGGACACTCGGCGATCCCGCTGACGGAGCAGGCGCAGCGCTACCTCGCAGAGCTCCGAACGGTCGTCTCGGGCTTCGGCGTGACACTGCTCGGCTGAGTGCGGCGCGACGCCGCGGGTGATGTCGCTAGCACTCCGCCACCACCGTGCGCAAGAGTCAGGGCTCTTCTCGTTACACGTGCCACGATCGGCATATGAGCATCAGCCGCGTTCCTCCCCGCATCGGCGGGGACGCGGCGTGGGGCACCGAGGCCGACCTGATGATGCACATCGCGTCAGGCAGCCAGGCGGCTTTCGCCCAGCTGTACGACCTCACGTGCACTCGCGTCTTCGGACTCATCCTCAGCGTGATCGATGCCAGGGCGGCGGCCGAAGAGGTACTCCAGGACACCTACCTCCAGGTCTGGTCGCACGCGCGCGAGTACGCGACGCATCGGGGAAGCGTGAGCGCGTGGATCTCGGAGATCGCGCGAGATCGAGCAGCCGAGCGGGTCCGTTCGACCGCGGACGCGACGGCGACCGGCCCCCGCGACGGGGACTCCGATACCCCGCTCGGACTCCTGTCCGCCTGACCGTGTGGTCCGACGCCCCTAGGGCGTCTCGACCACGCGCCCCTCGACCAGCGCGATCGTGTGCTCTGCATCGCCGATGACGGCGGGGTCGTGCGAGACGCAGACGACCGCGGCCCCGCGTGCTGCCTCCTCGCGCAGCACCGCCCGAATCCGAAGGGCGCTCGACGCGTCGAGGCCGGTCGTCGGCTCGTCGAGCAGCAGGAGGTCGGCGTCCCGAGCCAACCCCTGAGCGAGCAGAGCCCGCTGCTGCTGGCCGCCGGAGAGCGACGAGAACGGCTCGCGCGCCAGTGACCGGATCTCGAGGCGATCCATCGACCTCTCGATGAGCTCGCGCGCTGTGGCATCCATGCGTCGCCACAGCCCGAGCCGACCCCACGCGCCGACGCTGACGACGTCTCTCACCGATACCGGGAGGCCGTCCGGGATGGCGGCTCGCTGCGGCACGAACGCCACTGCTCCACGCACGACGCGGATGCCGGAGGACATCGGCCGCGTGCCCCCGAGCACTTCGAGAAGAGTCGACTTGCCGGCGCCGTTCGGCCCGGTGATCACGGTGACCGCGCCGGAGGCGATCGAGACGTCGACTCCCGCGAGCGCGGCCCGATCACCGAACGAGACACGGACGTCGGTGAGATCAGCAGTCGCGCGTGGCGAGAAGGCGAAGTCGAGCACGTCTCCATCTTATGAGTTTGATAATCATTCTCAAAAAGCCCTAGGCTCATTGAATGTGACCTCCCACCCCTCCGGCGTGCTCGCCCCCTTCGCCCTCGACTTCCTGCAACGCGGGATGCTCGGCGGCGCACTCGTCGCAGTCCTCTGCGCCGTCGTCGGCACGTGGGTGGTCATCCGTGGCATGGCATTCCTCGGCGAGGCACTCGCGCACGGGATGCTCCCCGGCGTCGCCCTCGCCACCGTGCTCTCGCTGCCTGTACTGGTCGGCGGCGCTCTCAGCGCGATCGCGATGAGCCTCGGCATCGGCGCGCTGCAGCGCCGAGCACGACTGTCGTACGACACCAGCATCGGCCTGCTGTTCGTCTCGATGCTGGCTCTCGGCGTCATCATCATCTCCCACTCCGGCAGCTTCGCCACCGACGCGACAGCGATCCTCTTCGGCGACATCCTCGCGATCAGCGAGACGGACCTCGTGCTGCTCGCCGCAGCAGCCACCATCGGACTGATCACCGCCGCCATGCTCCACCGCTCGTTCGTCGCCCTGTCGCTCGATGCACGGATCGCCTCGGTGCTGGGACTCCGCCCTCAGATCGCGCAGGCCGCGCTCGTCGGACTCGTGACCCTCGCGGTCGTCGCGTCGTACCAGGCCGTCGGATCGATGCTCGTCGTCGGCCTGCTGCTCGCACCGGCCGTCGCCGCAGGGCACTGGACCACCCGCATCCCGACCCGCATGGCGCTCGCGGCACTCTTCGGCGTCGCCGCGGTCTTCCTCGGCCTGCTCGCGTCGTGGTACGCGGCGACGGCGGCGGGGGCTTCGGTCGCGGCATCCGCCATCCTGCTCGCCTGCCTCTCGTGGGCAGTGCGAGCAGTTATCGACTCCCTCGGGTCACGGGCGCAACGCGCCTGAACCCCTGTCGCGACGACGCGACCCCGCACGACTCACGACACACGACACACGACTCACGACACACGACACGAAAGGACCCCGTGCGCTCTCGCATCACCCTCTTCGCCCTCACCGGTGCTCTCACCGTCTCCTTGGTCGCCTGCAGCTCGGGTCCCGTCGATCGCTCGTCCAGCGGATCCTCGGATACCGGTCACGGCGCCGTCGCCGGCGCGGAAGAAGTGGCAGAGCCGCAGCTCGGGCTGACGTCGATCGACTCCGACGGCGCCGTGAGCCACCTGGACCTGCTCGACGAGAGCGTCGCGGAGATCGGCGAGGTCTCTTCTCCGAGCGCTCTGACGACCGACGGCCGCTACCTGTTCGCGCAGACCGACGACGGCATCGACATCGTCGACAGCGGGGTGTGGACCTGGGACCACGTCGATCACTTCCACTACTACCGGGCGGATCCGGCCGTGCTCGGCTCGGTGCCCGGTGAGGGCACGGCGACAGTCGCGACGACCAACCTGTCGACGACCGGCGGCACCGGCATCTCGTTCGCAGACTCGGGCGATGCCGTGCTGCTCGACACGCAGGCGCTGTCGAAGGGCGCGATCACCGAGCTGTTCCGCATCGAGCGGGAGCCGCACGCGGGTCTCGTCGTGCCGGTCGGCTCGTTCGCGCTCGTCACCGAGGCGGCCGATGGCGTCGGAACGAGCGTGCGGGGGTACACGGCCGACGGCGAGTCGACCGGTCTCGAAGAGCCGTGCGTCGTGCCGGCCGGCACCATCACGACACGGGTCGGCGCGGTCATCGGATGCCAGGACGGCGCCCTGCTCGCGCACGTCGACGGCGACGAACTGCAGGTCGAGCGCATCCCCTACCCTGCCGGCACGACGGCACCTGCCGCCACCTCGTTCGACAACCGCGAGGGGCGCCCGACCGTCGCCGCTCTCGCCGGTTCCGAGGGCATCTGGATGCTCGACACCCGCGCGAGGTCGTGGACCCTCCTTCCCTCCCCCGCTCCGCTCGCGCACGTCACCGCGGTCGACGACGAAGACGGCCACCTGCTCGCGCTCACTCAAGACGGTCGAGTGCTCGTGCTGAACGGCGACGACGGCACGGTGCTCGCCGAGACGGCTCCGCTCGCTGCGCAGTCCCTGTCTGCCGGCGTCCAGCCGACGCTCATCGCCGATCAGCACCGCGCCTATCTGAGCGCGCCCGCCGAACACCGCCTCTACGAGATCGACTACGCGGATGCCGCGCGCATCGCGCGCACGTTCGAGACCGCCACCGAGCCGGCGTTCGTCGCCGAGACAGGACGCTGACATGCGCTCCCCACGGATCTTCGCGACCTTCGCCGTGAGCACGCTCGCCGCCATCGGCCTCACTGCCTGCGCGACGGCGGAAGACCCCCGCCCGACCATCGTCGTCTCGACCAACATCCTCGGCGATGTCGTCGAAGAACTGGTCGGAGAGCAGGCGCAGGTCGTGACGCTCATGAAGCCCAACGCCGACCCGCATTCGTTCGAGATCTCGGCACAGGAAGCCGCCACTCTGCGCAGCGCCGACCTGCTGGTATCGAACGGTCTCGGCCTCGAGGAGGGTCTGCAGCAGCACCTCGACGCGGCCGCAGCCGACGACGTGCCCGCGTTCGTGGCCGGCGATGCGATCGAGGTGCTCGACTACAGCGAGGGCGATGCCGCCGGAATGCCCGACTCGCACTTCTGGACCGACCCCGAGCGCATGATCGACGTGGTCGACGCCATCGAACCCGTGCTCGCCGAGATCGACGGAATCGACGTCGACGGTCTCGACGCGGCCGTCGAGCAGTACCGCGCCGAGCTCCAGGCGCTGGACGCGGAGATGACCGAGGCGTTCGCGACGATTCCCGACGAACGCCGAGCGCTGGTCACCAACCATCATGTCTTCGGCTATCTTGCGGAGCGCTTCGACTTCGACATCGTCGGAGCGGTGATCCCCGGCGGCACGACGCTCGCCGCGCCCTCGGCATCCGACCTCGCCGATCTCGTCGACGCGATCGAGGAGACGGGCGTGCCCGCGATCTTCGCGGAATCGTCGTCGCCCGACCGCCTGGTGCAGGCGCTCGCGAGCGAGGCGAACGTGCAGGTCGAGGTCATCGAGCTCTTCACCGAATCGCTCACCGGCCCCGACGAGGGCGCCCCCGACTACCTGACCATGATGCGCATCAACACCGAGCGCATCACCACCGGTCTCACCTCATGAGACCCCACCACAGAGAAAGAGGAATACACATGCGAACCTCCCCCTTCCGGCGCGCGCTGATCAGCGCCGCGGCACTCGGCGCCGTCGTGACCCTGGCGTCATGCGCCGGCGGCTCGACCGCGCCGGCATCGACCTCAGACGGCAGCGCATCCGACACCCAGGCGGGCCCCCGCGTCGCGGTCGCCTACGAGGGCGGCATCCTCGTCCTCGACGGGGAGACCCTCGAGACGGTCGCCGACTTCGAGTCCGAGCCGTTCACGCGTCTCAACCCCGCCGGCGACGACCGGCACGTGATGGTCACGATGAGTGAGGGCTTCCAGGTTCTCGACACGGCCGCCGGAACGACCGACGAGCCCGAGCTCACCGACACGATCTTCGAAGCCGACACCCCCGGACACGTCGTGCGGCACGCAGACAAGACCGTGCTCTACGCCGACGGCACGAGCGACACGACGATCTTCGACACCGCAGATCTCGCGAGCGCCGACGGCCTGCCCGAGGTCGAAACCGTCCCGGGCGTCGAGGCGCACCACGGCGTCTCGGTCGTCCTCGAGGACGGCACGTTCCTGACCACCGTCGGCAACGCCGACGGACGCAACGGGATCGTGGCGAAGGATGCCGAAGGCATCGAGCTCGCCTCATCCGACCAGTGCCCCGGCGTGCACGGCGAGGGCACGGCGAAGGACGAGGCCGTGGTCTTCGGCTGCGAGAACGGCGCGCTGATCTACCAGGACGGCGAGATCACCAAGGTCGACGCCCCTGACCAGCCGTACGGACGCATGGGCAACGCGTACGTCAGCGAGACCAGCCCCATCATCGTCGGTGACTACAAGAACGACGTCGACGCCGAGGGATACCTGCTCAGCGCCGTGACCCTGATCGACACCGAGGCCAAGACGCTCGAGGTCGTCGACCTGCCTGCAGGCGTCAAGTACACCTTCCGCGACGTCGTGCGCGGACCGGAGGACCTCGCCTACATCCTCAGCAGCGACGGCGCGATCCACGTGCTCGACCCGGAGACCGGCGAGATCACCGACAGCTTCCCCGTCGTCGAGGCGTGGGAGGGGCCGGCCGAGTGGCAGGACGCCCACCCCGCGATCGTCGTCGCCGGGAACGTCGCCTACGTCACCGAGCCCGCCTCTAACAGCGTGCACGCCGTCGACCTGACCACGGGTGAGGTGCTCGCCAGCACCGAGCTCGACGTGACGCCGAACGAGATCGCCCCCGCCGCAGGCTGAGGCTAAGCGCAGTCAGGGGCCGGGGCTATTGCTCCGGCACCTGACTGCGAGGCGGTCGCACCGGTGAACCCTCCGCGATGAGCGCCGCATCTCGCGATAACCGCGTGCCTGAGCGCCGACCATCTTCAGCTCTCGGCCGGTTTCCGAGTGGCCGACTCACGCACTCGGAACCACAACGTCAGCTCCATGATCGCCCGGCCGATCATGTCGTGATCGCCCATGCGCAGGTCATCGAACGAGTCGCGATATCCCGATGCCATCCCCGACTCCGCCGCGACCAGGGACTGATACCCCATCGTCCACTCGTCGAACCGCCGCTCGTGCAGCGGCTCCTCGATCAGCACCCGCACGTCCCTGTGGCGTGGGTCCCGACCGATCGCCTCCATCAGTTCTTCGACGTCGGACCGCGGGCCTTCCAGGATCTGGACGAACTCTCCCCCGCGGTAGAGCAGCATCCCGGTGATGTCCCGAGCACTGTTGCGGGCACGACTCACCTCGAGCAGCCGGGCGAGCTCCTGCTCGTCGAACGGCCGCGTGGCACTGCTGCAGTACACGAGCGAGACGAGGGGATTCGCCGCGGTCATCCGGCATTCCCCTCGCGAGTCCCGGTGTCGCCGGACTCGGCCTCGGCGGTGACGGCAGCCATCGCCTCGTGGTGATCCGCATGGTCGCCGAGCGCGCGCGAAGCGGCGTCGAACGCGCGCCAGAGGCCGTCAGCCTGACGGTCGATGTAGCCGAGGAACGATCCGTCCCGGCTGCCGACGTAGAATCCGTCGGCAACGCTCGCCCACAGGGGACGGACGGCCGGCGGCGAGTGATCACCCATGACTTCAGCGTACATTCGGGAATGCCGGTGAGCTCGGATCATCCTCGATGATGATCCGATACCCGGAGCACCCCCGATCCCGCACGCCCCTGACCTCGGAGCTTCACGAGCTCGGCTGACGCGCGCCCCGGCCGCGGCGCTCTGACAGGATGAACGACATGATCACCGTTCACCTGCGCTACGAGATCGATCCGGACAAGCTCGACGACTTCACCGAGTACGGCCGCGCGTGGATCCGGCTGGTGGCGAAGCACGGCGGAACCCACCACGGCTACTTCATGCCGAGCGAAGGCGACAGCGACGAGGCGTTCGCGCTGTTCACGTTCCCGTCGTTGGCCGAGTACGAGGTGTACCGCACAGCCTCGAAGACCGATCCCGAGTGCGTGGCAGCCTTCGAGCTGGCGCGCAGGACCCAGTGCATCCGCCGCTACGAGCGCCGCTTCCTCAGCCCCGTCTTCTCGGCGGACGCCGGCTGAGGAGCGAGATCCTCTCGGATCATCACCGGCGATCTGCTCCCGAGACGATGTTCTCCGCCTGTGCCGGGCAGACGGACCACAGCCAGTCGAAAGCGACGGCGCTCGCTCCCAGCGAGAACATAGGAGTAGCTTCTCAGCGCGCGAACTTCAAGGGCCTAGACCAATATTTCGGACACTCTTAACGTGGTCGAAGATCTGGCGGACGACGAGCAGCCCGTTCGGTCGAGTCGCGTTCCCCACGCGCTCGCACTGCTTCTCTCCCCGACCAGGAACTGGTTCTATGAGAGTGGAGTCCCGCAGTGTCCGATCCCCGGTTCGAACTTCGCAGAGTCACTGAGACCGAGTGGCTGATCCTCGACCACAAGTACGCGCCTCACGATGCGCGTCAGACGGTCGCCTGCATCTATCAGGTCGACGGCGTCGAAGTCGACGTCGTCTGGATGCGGGACCTCCCGCTGGCGAACTGCTACATGGGAGCCGACGATGTCCTCGCCGACCTCCAGCGGTTCCACGCCGTCCCGGATCGCACCACCGCCCCGATCGTGATCCCGCACCTGCCCCCGCTCGCGACGGCGTGAGCTGACGCTGTTCAGCAGCGCGGGATTCAGCCGAGCATCAAGGAGTGAGGGTCCTCGGGCGAGACGCGAAAGGGGAGCACGGAGCCCGGCTGCCAGTTGGCGCGGGCGCTGTCGGCGATCAGCGTCTGATAGCTCGTGCGGTAGGCATCCTGCCCGTCTGTCTTGAGATCGAGTTCTACGACGTAGACGGGCGTGCCCTCCACCTCAGCGCCGGTCGGCGCGAGGCTCACGACCGTGCCGGATCCGCGACGCATGGTCGCGAACGCCGCCATGTTCGTGAAGGCATTGGCTGTGGCGGCCCCGTGCGTGCCGCTCGGAGTGTTCGGATCGTAACCGGCGTACTGCTCGGCGAGGTCTGCCGAGTGCTTCAGATTCGCCGCGTAGTCGGTGTTCGCCGACTGCTTCGCGCCGGCTTTCATCAGTCGACCGATGTCACCGAAGATGCCCATGCTCAGCTCGTGAAGGCGATGTTCTGGGCGTCTGCCGGATCGACCTTGACCGTGTGAACGCTTCCGGCCGCGTAGTTGGCGATGAACTGCGGCGCCACCATCTCGCGCTTCGACACGAGGTACGGTGCAGCGCCATCGGGTGTCACCTCCACTTCGAGCTGGAACCACGGGTTGCCCGCGATGCGTTCGCCGGTGTCGACGGCCGCACGGATGACCGCGGTGCCGCTGTGCCCGATGGCGATGATCCGGTTCAGCTCGTTGCCGTATGCCGTGAGCACCTCACGATCGGCATACATGTCACCGCCGACCTGCCCCGCGTTCGCCATGGTGACGGGAGAACCATCGGTGTAGCCCGCATCCCGGAGATGCTGACTGGCGAGTTCCTGAGCCGCCGCGGCCTGCGCGGCCCAGTCCTGCCCGCCCGCGACGTTCCGCTTCGCACGATCAAAGAGGCCCATGGATCCCCATCTCCGGTGTCGGCACAAGCCCCCCGAGCGGAAGAGCCCCGATGGGGTCGATGCCGGGGCCAGTCTGTCAAAGAACCCCGGCCACCGCCAGGATTCCGCATCGATCGGCGTGCAGCGAACGAGGCTGACGCCGACTGACTCGTGGTCGAAGCCATCGAGGCGGCACGCGTGTCCCCCGAACGGCCGATACCGCCGACCGCGGACATCCACGAGGATGGTCTTTTCTGTGGATTGCGAGCGACAGGTGGGGCGCGATGAGGGGCTCTCGATGACGGCACCCGGTCAGCCGGTGGATGGGCTGACCGATTTCGCCGAGCTCATGGCGCGCGAGCAGGAATTCAGCGGCGATCAGGTCGACCCGGCGGTGCGCACAAGACGCCGGCGGCGGGGGCTCATCATCACCGCCGTCTGCATCGTCCTACTGCTCGCCGTGACCGGAGGCTACATCGGGTGGGCTCTCACGGCGCCGGTGAATCCGCCAGCGGTGACCACTCGCACACCGGACGTTCCCGTGGGTGCCGCCGTTGCGATGGCCGCACCTCCGGTCGCGGCATCCGCGATCAGCATCGCCGGAGCCGACGCCTATCTGGGTGAGACGGCGAGCGGGACCTGGTCGGCGACAGGCACGGGCGAGCCGTTCCCGATCGCCAGCATCACAAAGCTCATCACCGCCCTCGTCATCCTCGACGCGTCGCCGCTCGCCTCAGCGGATGACCCAGGACCGACGATCACGTTCGGCAAAGCCGACCACGATCTCTACGACGTGTACTACGTGCAGGGCGCGACCATCGCTCCCATGCCCACCGGCACCTCGATGTCGTTGCATGATGCTCTGGCCGCCATGCTCATCCCCTCCGCGAGCAACTACGCCGAGGCGCTGTCACGGCAGATCTTCGGATCACAGGGCGCGTTCCTCGGCGCGACGCGTGCCTGGCTCTCATCCCACGGACTCACCGGCACGACGATCACGGAGCCCACGGGCATCAGCCCGAGCAACACGAGCACACCCGCCGACCTGCTGGCCATCGCGAAGCTCGCCGCCGCGAATCCGGCGATCGCTCAGATCGTCGCGACCCCGTCGGTCTCGATCCCCGGCGCCGGCCAGCTGCACAACACCAACGGCCTGCTCGGCATCGCCGGGATCACCGGGCTGAAGACCGGAAACCTGGGCGAGGGCACGCACAGCCTGCTGTACACGGCGACGCTCGACGTGGGCGCGGGAGCTCCGCTGTCGGTGACCGGCGTCGTCCTCGGAGGAGCATCGCGCGAGTCGGTGAACCTCACCGTGGTCGCCGCGCTCGAGAGCATCCGCTCCGGTTTCCACCAGGTGCCCGTCGCGACCGCCGGCCAGGAGGTCGGATCGATCTCGACACCCTGGGGATCCACCGCCACGCTGGTCATCGCCGAGACCGCGTCGATCTTCACCTGGTCGGACACGCCCATCGAGTCGACGATGGACATCGACTCCCCGCCCACGTACCGCGACGGCACGGTCGTGGGAAGCATCACCTGGACAGCCGGGCCGAACACCGTCACCGCTCCCGTGAAGATCATGGGGAGCATCGAGCCGCCCACCGAGTGGTGGCGGCTCACCCATCCGTCCGAGCTCGGGTCCCTGTGGGATGCCGGGGACTGAGGCTGTGAGCAGGAGGACGCCTCGGTGGGGATCGCCAGTCACGGTTGCTGCCCGCGAGGTCGGCGGGAGCGCGCTCGTGCACGGCATCCCGTTCTAGGCTGAACGTGCGGACCCGGGTTTGACCGTCGCGGCACTGCGCGGCGATCATGTGGTTCACGCGCTGACAGGGGCGCACGGGTGAGGAGCGGAATATGCAGCGTGGGTCGAACCTCCCTGCTGTGGGCGTCTACAACCAGGCGCTCGTCTTCGACCTGATCCGCCGGTCCGAGGAAGGACTCAGCCGCAGCGAGCTCGCCGAACGCACGGGGTTGTCGACGCAGACGCTCAGCAATGTCACTCGCCGACTTGCCAACGAGGGGCTGATCGAGGAGACAGGAAAGGTCATCTCGGGTCCGGGGAAGCCGCGGACGCTCCTCGCACTGCGGTCGGATTCGCGCTACGCGGTCGGTGTGCATCTCGACCCGGCGGTCGACACCGTCGTGGTCGTGGATGCGGCCGGCGCTGTCGTCGCGCGGACCGAGCAGACCCCCGGAGGCGCCGATTCATCGCCGGATGAGCTCGTGGACCGTCTCGGAGACAGCGTCCGATCCCTCGTCGTCCAGGCGCGCCTTCCGCTCGAGCGCGTGCTCGGGATCGGGGTGGCGGCTCCGGGACCGTTCGACCGCGACGCGGGTCGCCTGCTGAACCCGCCGCTCCTCCCCGCCTGGCACAACGTCTCGGTGCGCACGGAGCTGGAAAGGGTCAGCGGGTTGCCGACGCTGCTAGAGAAGGACGTGGTGGCGACCGTCGTCGGAGAGCAGTGGTTCGACGCGGGGCAAGAGCTCGCCGACGCGATGTTCCTCTACTACGGCGCCGGACTCGGCCTCGGGCTCTCCGTCTCGGGCGCGCCGGTGCACGGCCGGACGGGCAACGCCGGCAATATCGCGCACATCGTCGTCGATGCCGACGGGCCGATGTGCACCTGTGGATCGCGTGGCTGCATCGGAGTGATCATGGAGCCGCGCATGCTCCTGGCCCAGGCGGAGCGGACGATCCCGTCGAGCGGCACCTCAGATGCGCGGATGCAGCTCGAGCTGCTGTCATCCTTGGCGGCTGCCGGAGACAACGGAGTGCTTGCAGCCCTGGAGCGCGCGGGGAGGCACCTCGCGACGGCGATCGTCGAGGTGAACAACCTCCTCGATCTCGGCATCGTCGTCTTGGGGGGGCCCGCGTGGTCGCGGCTCGGAGATCGGCTCTTCCCGGTGCTGGACCACTGGGTGCGCTCCACGGCCGTCAGCACGTCCACAGAACCCGTGCATCTGCGCCAATCGCAGATCGGAGCGGACTCCGCCGCCGTCGGAGCGGCCTGCCTCGTGCTCGACGATGCGCTCACAGCGCGGGCATCGCGGCTCATGATCAGCCACTGACCCCGCTCCGTCGTCGCCGTCGAACGGCATAGCGTTCCGTGACAGAACTGTTACGTGCTCCTCTCGACCTATTTATCCCATTGGATAGGATTACCCATCGAAGGGCCTCAACAGCGAGGTCCGCATGCAAAGGAGCAAAGCAGATGCGAACGAAGCCCCTCGCCGCCATCGGCGCGATCATGGTCGGCGCGGTCGTCCTCTCGGGATGCGGTGCGTCCGGGGACGCGGAGACGTCCGACACCGGAGATCGCACCATCACCGTCGCGTATCAGAAGACGTCCGCCTTCCACCAGCTCGATGATCTCCTCCAGAAGGTCAAGCCCGAGTTCGAGGCGGCGAACCCCGGCGTGACGGTCAAGCTCCAGCCGATCGAGTCCGAGGACGAGTACTTCACGAAGCTCGCCCTGATGAACGGCTCACCCGACACCGCGCCCGACGTGATCTATGAGGACACGTTCCAGCTGCGCTCCGACGCCGCTGCCGGCTACCTGCTCCCGATCGACGACTACCTCGCCGACTGGGACGACTGGGACCAGTTCTACGATGCGGCCAAGGAGGCCGGGCTCGGTGGAGACGGCAACACCTACGGCATCTCGATGGGCACTGACACCCGTGCGATTTACTACAACAAGGAGATCTTCGCCGCGGCGGGACTCCCCACGGACTGGCAGCCCGAGTCGTGGCAGGACATCATCGATGCTGCCGAAGCCGTGAAGGCGTACGACGCCGACCTGATCCCGCTGAACATCTACGGCAGCAAGAGCGCCGGGGAGCAGACGTCGATGCAGGGCCTCGAGATGCTGCTCTACGGCACCGAATCCACGCTGTACGACGCCGACTCCGACAAGTGGGCGGTGGGATCCGAAGGACTCACCGACGCCTTCGGCTTCTACGGCACGCTCTACGAGAACGATCTGGCGACTCCTCTCGATCTCGCCCTCGACTCGACCATCGGCAGCCGCGTCTCCACGGAGCTGCTCCCCGAGGGAAAGCTCGCCATGGCGATCGACGGGTCCTGGCTTCCCGGCGGCTGGATCAGCGGTGACAGCGCCTGGGACGGCTGGGAGGACACGATCGGTCTCGCCAAGATGCCGACGCAGGACGGCGGCGACCCCGGCTTCACCTCGATGTCCGGGGGCTGGACCCTGGCGGTCGGCGCTCAGACGAAGCACCCGCAGACGTCCTTCGACTTCATCGCGATGGCACTGAACCAGGAGAACTCCCTCAAGTACGACACCGAGAACAGCCAGATCGCCGTCCGCGAGGACGTCGCGACCGACGATGCCTATCTCTCGTACAACCCGACCTTCGCGTTCTTCTCGGACCTCGTGCAGTACACGCACTTCCGTCCGACCACGCCGGACTACTCGCAGATCACCAGCGCGCTCCAGCAGGCCACCGAATCGGTGATCACCGGAGAAGCGACCCCGGAGGACGCGGCCAAGACCTACGACGATGCTCTCACCCAGATCGTCGGCTCGGACAAGGTCGAGTAGGTATCCCGCAGTGACCTCTGCATCCGCAACGCGTCGCCCGGCCCCGGTGCCCACCGGGGCCGGGCGGCGCGCCCCGCTCCGCGACCTGGCGCGCTCCGTCCCGCTTCTGCCCGCCGTGGTGCTGCTGGTCGTGTTCCTGCTCGGGCCGATCATCTACGCCATCTGGGGGTCGTTGACCAACCGCGCCCTCACGGGCTATCGGGCAGCACAGCCCGAGTACGTCGGACTCGACAACTACATCTCGCTGTTCACCGACCCGAACTTCTGGACGGCGCTGGTCCTCACGGTCGTGTTCGTGCTGTTCTCCGCGATCATCGGTCAGAACGTGCTCGGCCTCGGCGTCGCCGCGCTCATGCGCATCGGCTCCCAGTCGGTCAACAGCATGGTCGGCGCGCTCATCGTCGTCGCCTGGGTGATGCCCGAGATCGTCGCCGCCTTCGCCCTCTACGCCTACTTCTCGAAGGACGGCACACTCAACGCGCTGCTGGAGACCGTCGGCATCCCCGCGGTGAGCTGGCTCATCGAGTACCCGATGTTCGCCGTGATCCTCGCCAACGTCTGGCGTGGCACGGCCTTCTCGATGCTCGTCTACGGTGCCGCTCTCAACGAGGTGCCCCCTGAGGTGATGGAGGCTGCACAGCTCGACGGTGCGAACGCCGCCCAGCGCTTCTTCCTCGTCACCATCCCGATGATCCGCCGTTCGATCTCGACGAACCTGATGCTCACCACCCTGCAGACGCTCGGGACCTTCGGGCTCATCTGGGTGATGACCAAGGGAGGACCGGGCGTCTCGAGTTCGACTCTCCCCGTCCTCGCCTATCAGGAGGCGTTCCAGTACTCCCAGATCGGCTACGGCACGGCGATCGCTGCGGTGACCCTCGTGCTCGGCGCGATCTTCGCCATCTTCTACATCCGCATCCTCAAGCCGGAGGTCGACTGATGACCGCCACCGAAGCAATCGTCCGCCCCTCCGTCAGCCGCGGCCCGCGGATATCCGTCGCGTCGCCTGTGAAGCGCCGCTCCGCGTGGCTCGCCAACACCGTCCTGATCGTGGTCGGTGTCGTGTTCCTCGTGCCGATCGCGTGGATCGTGTTCTCTGCGGTGTCTCCGTCGGCGACGGTGTCGATCTCAGTGCCGGAGCGTCTCACGTTCGACAACTTCGTCTCGGTGTTCGACTGGTCGATGACGCTGCTGCCGTTGTGGAACTCGACGCTGATCTCGTTCGGCACCGCACTCATCACCGTCGTCGTCGGCGTGCTCGCCGCGTACCCGCTCTCGCGGCACAACTCCCGCTTCCAGCGCGGCTTCATGTACTCGGTCCTGTTCGGTTCCTGCCTGCCGATCACGGCCATGATGGTGCCGGTCTACGCGCTCTTCGTGCAGCTGAAGATGCTCGACTCGCAGGTCAGCGTGATCCTGTTCATGGCTGCCACGTCGTTGCCTATGGCGATCTGGATGCTGAAGAACTTCATGGACTCGGTGCCGGTCTCCCTCGAGGAGGCGGCATGGGTCGACGGCGCCTCCTCCATGCGGGCGCTGTGGACCATCGTGCTGCCGCTCATGCGCCCCGGTATCAGTGTCGTCTTCATCTTCGTGTTCACACAGGCGTGGGGGAACTTCTTCGTCCCGTTCGTCCTGCTGTTCAGTTCGGAGAAGATGCCGGCGGCCGTCGCGATCTTCACCTTCTTCGGTAATCACGGCGCCGTCGCCTACGGGCAGCTCGCCGCGTTCGCCGCGTTGTACTCCGTGCCGATCCTCGTCCTGTACCTGCTCGTGCAGCGTCTGTCCGGCAGCAGCTTCGCGCTGGCCGGCGGCGTCAAGGGCTGATCTCCGCACTTCGCACACCCCCGATCCAGAAAGCACCACACATGCACGACCGCACAGCGCTCATCGAGATGCGCATCGACCGATTCATCCGCGAGCGCCTTCGTCCGGCGCGTCACCGGCTGTCCCACCCGCTCGAGATCCGCGCGTGGGAAGCACCGGGGGAGCCGGTGCCCTTCACGGATGCCGTTCAGGCGGACTACACGCCCACGGCGGTGGGCTCCGCATGGGGTCGCCCCTGGGGCACGACGTGGTTCCGAGTGAGCGGGCAGGTCCCCAGCGAGTGGCGCACAGCATCCGGCGATCTGCCGGAGAACACTCGGGCAGAGCTCATCGTGGACCTCGGCTTCACGGCCGGGCAGAGCGGCTTCCAGGCCGAGGCTCTCGTCTGGGGTCTCGACGGGCGGCCGATCAAAGGCATCTCCCCGTTCAACAACGCGGTCGCCGCAGCGGTGCAGCCGGACGGGCACGTCGACGTGCTTCTCGAGGCGGCCTCGAATCCCGATGTGGGCAGCATATTCACGTTCGACCCGACCGAGCTCGGCGACCCTGAGACCACGGGTGCCGACCCGATCTACGTGCTCCGCGTCGTCGACGTGGCCCTGCGCGACCTGACCGTCGAGTCGCTGCTCGACGACACGGTGATCCTGCGCGGACTCATCGGCGAGCTGGATGCCTCCTCGCCCCGGAGGGCCGAGATCGTGCAGGCACTGGATCGGATGATCGACCTCGTCGACCCGCATGACGTCGCGGGCACGGCGGCCGAGGGCCGTGAGGCGCTCCGAGCGGTCCTGGCGAGCCCCGCCCATGCCAGCGCGCACGTGCTGCATGCCGTCGGGCACGCGCACATCGATTCGGCCTGGCTGTGGCCTGTGCGCGAGACGGCTCGCAAGGTGTCGCGGACCTTCTCGAACGTGCTCTCGCTGATGGACGAGAACCCCGACGTCGTGTTCGCCAGCTCGTCGGCACAGCAGTTCGCCTGGATCAAAGAGCGCTATCCGGAGATCTGGGAGCGTCTGGTCGCACGTGTCCGCGAAGGCCGGTTCGTCCCGGTCGGCGGCATGTGGGTCGAGTCGGACACGAACATGGTCGGCTCCGAAGCACTCGCCCGTCAGCTCATCGAGGGGAAGGGCTTCTTCCTCAGGGAGTTCGGGATCGACACCCCCGAGGTCTGGCTGCCCGACTCCTTCGGCTATAGCGGCGCCCTCCCTCAGATCATCAAGGCCTCAGGCTCCAAGTGGTTCCTCACGCAGAAGATCTCATGGAACGAGACGAACCGGATGCCGCATCACACGTTCCTCTGGGAGGGTCTCGACGGGACACGTGTGTTCACGCACTTCCCGCCCGTCGACAAGTACAACTCGGATGCCTCGCAGGCCGACCTCGCGCACGCGCAGCGGAACTTCCAGGACAAAGGCAGAGCCCGTGTCTCGCTGCTGCCGTACGGGTACGGCGACGGCGGAGGCGGTCCGACCCGTGAGATGGCTGCGCAGGTCGAGCGCGCGGGGTCGCTGGAAGGGTCGCCGATCGCCCGGCATTCCACGCCGCAGGCGTTCTTCGAGCAGGCCGAGGCCGAGTACCCGTCTCCCGAGGTGTGGAGCGGCGAGCTGTACCTCGAGTTCCACCGCGGCACGTACACGAGTCAGCTGCGCACCAAGCAGGGCAACCGTCGCAGCGAGCACCTGCTTCGCGAGGCCGAGCTCTGGGCGGCGACGGCGTCGGTCCGAACCGGACGCGCATACCCGGCCGAGCAGCTCAAGCGTCTCTGGCAGCTCGTCCTCCTTCAGCAGTTCCACGACATCCTGCCGGGAACGTCGATCGCCTGGGTGCACCAGGATGCCGAGCGCAACTACGCGGCGATCGCCGTCGAGCTCGAGCAGATCATCGCCGACTCGCTGCGCGCGCTGGTCGGCGACGGCACGCGCAGCCTCGTGGTCAACGCAGCCCCGCACGCGCATGCCTCGGTCGGCGCGCTGGCGATCGGTGAGGCGGATGCGGTCGCCCCGGTCGCACCGGTCGCGGCCGACGGCGGGTTCGTCCTCGACAACGGGATCGTGCGTGCGACGATCGATGACCGCGGCGTGCTGACGTCGATCATCGACCTGGCGAGCGGCCGCGAGGTCGTGCCGGCAGGCCAGAGCGCCGGGGTCTTCCAGCTGCACCGGGATACGCCGACGCAGTGGGACGCCTGGGACATCGACGAGCACTACCGCCGCAACGTCACCGACCTCCTCGATGTCGACGACATCGAGATCGTCGACGGTGCCGTGGTGATCTCGCGCTCGTTCGGGGCGTCGACCCTGGTGCACAGCATCCGTCTCGATCAGGGATCGCGAACCCTGAAACTGGCTGTCGACGTCGACTGGCGCGAGCGGCAGAAGCTGCTCAAGCTCAGCGTCCCCGTCGACGTGCACACCGACCACGCCTCCTCCGAGATCCAGTTCGGGCACATCGTGCGTCCGACCCACACCAACACCTCGTGGGATGCCGCGCGCTTCGAGACCGTGGCGCATCGGTGGGTCAGAGTGGGCGAGAGCGACTTCGGTGTCGCGGTCACCAACGACTCCACCTACGGCCACGACATCACCCGGCACCCGCGCGAGACGGGCGGAACCTACTCGACCGTACGGCTCTCGCTGGTCAGGGCGGCGCTGTTCCCCGACCCGCAGCAGGACCAGGGCCGGCATCATCTGGAGGTGGGCGTCGTGGTCGGCGGCGAGCTCGTCGACGCGATCGCCGAGGGATACCGCACGAACCTCGCACAGCGCCGTATCGAGGGCGCAGACGACGTGCAGCCCCTCGTCTCGATCGATCACCCGGGTGTGGTGGCCGAGGCTGTCAAGCTCGCCGAAGACGGCAGCGGCGACGTCATCGTCCGGCTGTACGAGGCGCTCGGACGTCGGGCCGACGCCACCGTCACCGTGGGGTTCCCGAGCCGTGACGCCAGCGAAGTGGACCTGCTCGAGCGCGAGATCGAGCACGCTGCACTGTCGGGTCAGGATGCCGACGGCATCCGTCTGACGCTGCGTCCGTTCCAATTGGCGACGTTGCGGCTGCCTCGATCCTGAGCAGTGGGAGGGACACCGACGCGCGGAGTCCCTCCCGCTGTGCGGCGCAGGGCGCAGGGCGCATCAGCGAATGGACGAGCCGATCGAGAGTCCTCCGTCGACGTCGCGAACCACGCCCGTGATATAGCCGGCCGCTTCTGAGGCGAGGAACGAAGCGGTTTCGGCGTTGTCCGACGGGTCTCCGATGCGCTTCATCGGCACGGTGCCGATCAGCAGCCCTCTCGCTGCGTCGTTCATCGAGTCGAGCAGCACCGGCTGCGCGCCCACGTCACATCGAGCAATCTCCCCGCTGGGATCTGGACCGGGGGCCTGACGGCGTTGTCGCGAGAGGTCTTGCTCGCGACAACGACGTCGCGAATCTGAGATCAGGTGATCGAGCCTCACTGGATACGGAAAAACCCCCGATTTCTCGGGGTTTCCATGGCGGTGACGGTGGGATTTGAACCCATGTTTGCACGGCGAAAACAAGCGGGCACCTTCGGACTTTCCCGGAATTGCGGGGATGAAGCTCACATCTGCTCACAACACATCACCAGTGGATGCATCGACTCCGTTACTGCTGCGTTACCGCTGAAGGGCGAATGAGCGCTGGCGATCCAGCGCCGTCGCGACGTCGCCCAGGTCGTCATCGAAGAGGTCCGCATACGTGTCGAGTGTCATGGATGCACTCTTGTGACCCAGCATGCGTTGCACAGCTTTAACGTTCGCGCCCGCGCTGATGGCCAACGAAGCTGCTGTATGACGAAGGTCGTGCGGCGTGATGCGCTGCATGACAGCCCGAAGCGCTTCGCCTCGAGCCCGCTCCTCCGCAGCAGCTGTAGCGTCGGCCTTCCGGGCACGCTTGCTTGCTCCTTCCCTGTCTGGCCGTTTACCGACGATAAGACCACTTATCGTTGCTATCCAGCGCAGCACTGCGGGTGCCCTGGACCGCGCACCTGCGCGCGCTACCCGGCCCGTCGCCGTCGCCGTCGAGGACGACGCGACTCACGACCTGACCGCCGCTCCGAAATTAAAAACGTCCTCGAGCACGCCTTTCGCCGACCGATCGACAAGAGGACCGCCCAGCACATCCGAGCGCTCGCCATCACGCAGGACGACGCGCCGAAGGGTCCGCCCGGCGGCCGATGGCCGTTTACCGGCGAACCATGGTCGCACGGAATCGCGGCCACTTGCCCTCCGGTGGGTGACTCTGGTGGCCCATGGGCGCGAGAAGCATGTCATGGTCCGTGCATCCACCAACCCTGTACATGGCCGCAACGGAAGCAATTGTCCAGACCACCCTGAAAACGGACGAGCCACCTCTACTGTCCCCGTCAGGACGGCAGACGAGGCGAGAACGACCCCTAACAACGCAGCGGGTCGCCCCTTCCCCCGATGAATAACGTCGGGTCTCTCTACCCTTGGACCGGTGCGACTAAGAACGCAGCGCGCAACCCTGTTCGGCGTTCACGCGCGTGAGGTCGCGGAATGGCTTCGCGAGATATGCGCTCAAGGCGGCCACGACACGCACTGGGTGCGGGGCTCAGGGGTTGCACCCAGTGCGAGCGCAGGACCGGCGACTGCCAGGATGGCAGTGTGACTTCTCTTTGGCGTTCGTTTGTCGGTTTTTTCGTGGTTGCGGGGATCTTGGCATCTACGACGGCTTGCTCCTCGCAGGTCACGAGGCTTGAGCCCGCGCCCGTGCAGACAGCGGAGCTTTCGTCGGGGAATGTCGAAGCGTGGTTGGACGCGGTGCTGCCGGCCGCTTTGGAGCGCGAAGGCGTGGTCGGTGCCACCGTCTCGGTCGTCGCGAATGGGGAGATCATCGCCGCGCGAGGATATGGGAGCGTCGGCACTGCGGACGACGCTGCCCAGACCGTTGATGCCGAGTCATCGCTTTTCCGGATCGGTTCGATCTCGAAGGTGTTCACGGCGACCATCGTGATGCAGCTCGTCGAGGAAGGAGAACTGCACCTGGATGCTCCGGTGCAGGACGTCTTGGACTTCTCGCTGCCCACGAGTTTTGACGAGCCGATCACGATGCGTCATCTGTTGACGCACACGGCAGGCTTTGAGGACGAACTAGCCGGGCTCATCACCGCCCCCGGCGGTGAAACGGTATCCCTCCGTGATGCGGTGGCGATCGATCCACCCGCTCAGATCTTCGAACCTGGCTCGACTCCCGCGTACTCGAACTACTCCAACGGGCTTGCGGCGTATGTCGCTGAACGTGTGACGGGGGTCCCTTTCGAGGTCTTGGTGCAGGAGCGCATTTTCGACACGATCGGGATGACGACCGCGACCATGGCACAGCCCCTTCCCGCGGATCTTCAAAGGAACATGTCGGCCGGATATCGCTTCGCGGGTTCTCCCGAGGTTCCGTTCGAGGTCGTCTCGCCGGCTCCCGCGGGAGCGATCTCAGCGACCGCCATCGACATGGGCCGGTTCATGCTCGCCCAGCTTGGCGACCCAGACGCGGGTCTGATGCAGCCGCAGAGTCTGGCCCTGATGCATGAGCCCGCTCTGACGAGTGGAGACCTCGGAGGCCTCGCGAAGGGCCCGGTGATGACCCTCGGGTTCTTCGAGCGCGATCGAAACGGCCACCGTGTCCTCAGCCACGGCGGCGATCTCACCGCATTCCACGCACAACTGGAGATCTACCCCGACGATGGCGCCGGAATCTTCGTTTCGCTGAACAGCTCCGGTCTTCACCCGGATTCCTCCACAGTGATCCGAGACGAACTCACCAGAGACTTCGCCGATCGTTACTTCCCCGATGATCGACCGGATCAGAAACCGACCGGCACGACTGCTGCCCATGCGGAGGCGATTGCGGGAACCTATCAGCTCTCCCGTCGCGGGGAAACAACGTTCATCCGAGCGTTCTTCATCCTCTCGAGCATCGACATCACCGCGGACGGCTCCGGCGGCGTGACGATTTCTGCGATCGTCGACCGAACAGGGACACCAGTGCCTTTCGTCGAGACCGAGTCTTGGGTGTGGTCGGAAGTGGGGGGCCACCGGATCATTGCAGTGGACCAGCGAGATGGTGAAGTCATCGCGATCGGGTTCGATCCCGCGTTCACGTTGCAGCCCATGCCGGCAGAACGGAGGGCGTTGCCGATCGTCGCTGGCCTCTCACTCGTCATCCTTGTGACGTACCTCGTCGCGCACCCTGTCATCGCGCTCGTGCGCCGTCTCCGTCAGCGGCAGGACGACCAACCAACTGCGTGGAAACGTACGGGATGGGCGGCGTGGACAGGCGCACTCAGTTTGCTGCTGTCAGCCCTGCCCTGGTCAGCAGTTGCCGGCGCACTGCTCACAGACGGCCCGGCTCCCGATGCTCTCATCATCCGAACCGGGCAGGCCCTCCTCGCAGTCGCGGCGCTGGGGATCGTTCCCGCGGCCTGGCGCACCGTGTACTCCTTCAAACGACGCCGACACCGCTGGCTACACGTGATGGGAGCGATCAGCCTCACCGCTGCCTTCGCGGGCCTAATCTTCACGCTGCTCGTCGGTGGGATCCTGCAACCCAGCCTCAGCTACTGAGTTTCCACGCCACAACAGAGGACTGCTTACGGCAGAGCCGGGACCTCCCCGCCGGGTACTCGGACGGAAAGTGCGGTCACGTTGCTTCATCCCGCGTCGATCTCAACGATCCGAGGCAGGCGGCGTGCCATTCGGCCACCGCGTAGCGCCGCTGCTACTGGGCCGTCTCGAGCGCGCGTGATCGTTGAAAGTTCAGCCGAAATCCCTCGCCGAGACTCGGTTGCGACGAGCGCTTGCGGCGGGGTTCCGAGCTCCTCCTCCGAACCGCGCCACAAACGTTCGTTTGAGCCCGGCGCTGAATGCCCCCCCGGTTCCTCTCCGGTTTGACTCACCCGCTGCGTCTTTCCGAGCCAGACAGCTGGAATGCCGTCGCTAGTCCCCGGAGACTACTTCTCCGCCAGTCGCACGCCAGTCGACGAGACCGCGTGCCATTTTGCGACGTTATAGCCCCCCTCCACAAGGTCCGTCGCTCGCAATATCGCCGGATCTAGTGTGTGCATGTAGAACCGCGAGACCACGGGAAGCGCTTCCGCCGTTATGATGGGCAACATCATGCGGAGACCGAAGCCCCGAACCACGGAGGGATGAAGATGGTGAGAGTGGTCCCGCGCACCCCCACCATGGATGACGTCGCCGAGCTTGCGGGGGTGTCGCGCACCACCGTCTCGCGGGCGTTCAGCAACACGGTGACCGTCGACCCCTTGCTGTCGAAGAAGGTTCACGATGCCGCGGCGAAGCTGCGCTACTCCCCCAGTCAGATCGCGCGCGGTCTCGCTAAAGGACGAACGCATTCGGTAGGAATCCTCGTGCCTGAACTCGACAACCCCATCTTCCAGCGCACCCTCACCGGACTCTCGCAGGCGGCGGGCGAGGACAGCTATCAGGTGCTGATCGCCGACTCGTCGGAACGACTCGCGAACGAGGCGGAGCTGATCACCGAGCTGCGGCGCCGATGCGACGCGATCGTGCTGTGCTCGCCGCGGATGGATGACGCCGAGCTTTCAGAGCTCGTCGCGCGTCTCGGTCCGGTCGTGATGATCTATCGCTCCGTGCCCGTTCGCGGAGTCCCGGTCATCGCTGTCGGCCTGGAGCACGGTGTGAGATTGCTCGCAGAGCACTTGCACGGGCTCGGACACCGTCACATCGCCTTCCTCGACGGCGGCGAGAAGTCCCGATCGGGCGCGCGGCGATTCGCCGCTCTCGAGGAGTTCTGCGCCGCTCACCCCGATGTGCGTGTGAGTCGCGTGACAGGCGGGGGAACGATCCAGGCGGGATACGCCGCAGCAGACGACGTGCTGGCCACCGAGGCGACAGCGGTGATGGCCTTCAACGACGTCGTCGCGATGGGCCTGCTCAGCGCGCTGCAGCGTCGCGGCGTCGCTGTTCCTGATCAGCTCTCGGTGACCGGCTTCGACGACATCACCTTCAGTGAGTTCACCAACCCGCCGCTCACGACGGCGGCGATTCCGGCCGAGGAGCTCGGTCGTCTCGCCTGGGAGCGGCTGCACGCGTTGCTGGTCGAGGGCGAGACGGATGACGGAACGACGGTCGTCCCGACCGTGCACCTGCGAGCCTCGACATCCTCGGTGCTTCGGGGCTGACACAGGGCGCCGCTGTCCGGGCCCGGTCGACGCCCCCTCCCGTCGACTATCTGTCGCACTTCAGGACGGCGACTGCCGCGGCTTCGAGATTCAGAGTGTCCCCTGCAGCGCGGACCGCTCCCCCCGCGAGCAGATCCGTCGCGTTCCGAGGAAGATCGATCTCCACAACGCGCTGCCCATGATTGAGGAGGAAGAGATACGACACCTCCGGTCCGTGCCTCTCGACCGCCTCGACGCCGGCCGGCGTCTCGAGCACAGGGCGCACCTGCGCATCGTCGAGCACGGTGTCGAGCACGCGGTGCATGCCCGCTTCACTCAACTGGGTGCCCAGGTACGTCACCACTCCGTCTCCGAGCTCGTGACGCAGCGCCGCCGCCTGTCCCTCGAGATGTCCATCGGCGTACGTTGCGAGCACCGTCGCAGCAGCCGAGACGAGGTCGTCCTGCCACAGACCGGCATCCGCCTCTGATCCGCTCAGGTTCACGCGAATCCGCTCCTCCGATGGCAGTGGCGAGATCTCGCGCACGCGTCCGCCGATGAGCGACAGCAGACGGCCGGGGTAGCCGCCGGGGATCACCCGATAATGCTCGTCCACGATGCCCGAGAAGAAGGAGATCAGCACGTGTCCGCCCGACCTCACGTATGCGTTTTCCTTACTCTCGCCAGACACGCAGTCTGAACAAGTCATCCCCGAAACTGGTACGCCCTCCGAGACCGCACCCGTGACAGTCCCGGAATAGTGATGGAGTCAACACACTCGTGCATCTGGCGCTCGCGGCTTTGAGGCGAAGCTCGATGCGATCAGTCATGGTGCACTCGTTCACGAGTCCGAGTCTGTCCGAAAATACCGATAATGGGATCATCCGGCGGGCGCTGGGTAAGAGTTCGCCGTGGAGAAGGTCCGTGGAGCCAACGAGGCGATCGCCCCGCCCGCTCATAGTCGCTAGGTCGAACAATTCTCATCGGAACTGCGTGGCGATATGACCGGGTTCACTTCATCCAAACGATCGATGCGCTTCAACTGCGTATACCGTCGAGACATGGACTATGGCAGCATCGGGAAACCTCGTGTCACCAGCGCGGACGTTGCGGCACTCGCAGGCGTGTCCCAGAGCACTGTCTCGTACGTGATGACAGGAAAGCGAACCATCTCGGACGACACCCGAGAGCGCGTGCTGGCCGCCATGAAGAAGCTCGGCTTTCAGCCGAACGCCGGTGCGCGCGCACTGGCCGGGCGTCGCAGCAACGTGATCGGACTGCTGATCCGACTGGACACGACCACCGACATGGAAGGCACCCTGCCGTTCATCGACACCATCACGCGCGTGGCCCGAGAATTTGACTACGACGTGGTGCTGGTCACCGGCGAGGATGGGGCGGCAGAGATGGAACGTCTCGCCGGCCGCTCGGTGGTTGACGCGATGATACTCATGGACATTCGCGATGTGGATCCACGCCTCGATGCCGCGTCGGACCTCGGCGTACCGGTGGTCCTCATCGGCGTCCCCGGTGGGACTACTCTGTTCGATGCCTTCGACTTCGACGTGACGGCCGCCGCAGAGATGGCCGTCGAGGAGCTGGTACGAGATGGGGCCGACCACATCACTCTTGTCGGAGAACCTCCAGCTGTCTCGTCTGAAGGCTACGGATTCATTCGCGGATTCGAAGAGTCCGCGCAGCGCGCGGCTGACTCTGCCGGCCTGCCCCTGCAGATCGTCCGGCCTCCCGTTCCGGGAGTCGCCGGCTTTCACGCGGTCGCCGATCAACTGCTTTCCGAGCCGGGCAGAGCAGGGATCATCGCGCGGGCTCCGCAGGTGGTGAGCTGGACGCTTCATCACCTGAGTTCCCTTGGAGTGACGCCCGGACCCGACGTCGGGTTGGTCGGTCTATGCACGGACGAGGCAGCGACTGCGTTCACCGAGGAAGTGACCAATGTCTCGCCGGAGCCGCGAGCCGTGTCGCGAGCAGCAGTCGAGCGATTGGTGCAGCGATTGGCGGGCATTGAACCTGCGCACACCCCTCGGGCCACTCTCCTTCCTCCGCGGCTGACCAGACGCGCCACTACGCGCGGTCACGAACAGGCAACGAACGCTCGCTAGTCGACGAAGCGACGTGTTACTGTCGATGCGCATCGATTCGATGCGCATCGACAGTCGAAGTTGACTCTGGAGGACCCGAAATGACTCAACGGCGAGCAGCATGGACCGCTGTCCCACTTGCCCTCTTCACCATTGGAGCACTCGCTCTGTCCGGTTGCAGCGGTAGTAACGCCGCCGCACCAGGCGACGACGCCGACAGTATCCTGTTGGAGCGTCCCGCTGGCTCGACCAACGACAAGAAGGTCTACGACGACGTTCTCGCCGCCTGCGAGGAGACCACTGGCGTCACCATCGAAACGCAGGACGTCCCCTACGACGGATACCTGGCGAAGGTGCTCCAGCAGGTGTCGTCCAAGACAATGCCCGACGTTCTGATGCTGGACAACGGGGACCTTCCGCAGATCGCATCATCCGGCGCCCTCGCCCCGCTGTCAGACTTCGACATCAACGTCGACGGATACGCCGACGGCGTCATCGAGGCATCCAGTTACGATGGCGATCTCTATGCCGTGCAACCAGTCGCGAACACCATCGCTTTGTTCGTGAACACGGATATGCTCGCTGCAGCAGGTGTCGACGTCCCGACCACGTGGGACGAGCTGAAGACCGCGGCCGCGGCGCTCAGCGGGAATGGCAAGTACGGCATCGCATTCTCCGCCACCGCCACCGAGGAGGGGACGTTCCAGTTCCTACCGTTCTTCTGGTCCAACGGCGGCGACGAAACGGACATCGCCACCGAGGCCGGAGCGGAAGCGCTGCAGCTGTGGGTAGACCTCGTCGACAGCGGTTCGGCCTCTGAGTCGGTGCTCACCTGGACGCAGGCTGACGTCAACGACCAGTTCGTCGCCGGCAACACCGCGATGATGGTCAACGGCCCCTGGCAGTTCCCGTCGCTTGACGAAGCCGGTGTCCCCTACGAGGTCGTCTCGATCCCCGCCCCGCAAGATGGCGACGAGATCATCTCTCCTCTGGGCGGAGAAGTCTGGACGATTCCGCAGACCGGCAACGAAGCCAAGATGACCGCAGCAGCCTCGGTCGTCGAGTGCCTCGGCAGCGACGAGAGCCAGATGGCGCTCGCCTCCGGTCGCGATCTGGTTCCCACCAACACTGAGCTCGTGGATCAGTTCATCGCTGAGAACCCGAAGATGGCCGGTTTCGCCGAGCAGGTCCCCGGCCTGCGCGCGCGCACCGCCCAGCTCGGCGCGGATTACACCGCCGCCAGCGAAGGCATCTACACCGCCATCCAGACGGCCCTGACGGGCGGCGCAGACCCTTTGACCGCGCTGCAGCAGTCTGCACCGAACAAGTGACCTACATGCAGGCAGGGGCCATGCGGCCCCTGCCTGCAGTATGCAGGGAGACCCCGTGACCTCGACAATCGCGTCCTCGACGCCCCCGCGCCGCAGACGAATGACACTACGCGCCGAACGATGGCTTCAGTTGGCTTTCGTCGTCCCGGCAGCGCTCTATCTCGTTCTGTTCTTCGGCTACCCCATCGTGCAGAACGGCGTGATGAGCTTTCAGGAGTTCACCACTCGCACGTTCTTCACCGGTGAAGCGCCGTGGGTGGGATGGTACAACTACGTCGAGGTGATCTCTTCCCCCGGCTTCGGCCGAGTCATGATGAACACCGCGATCTTCACTGTCGTCTCCATCGTCGCTCAGTTCGTCATCGGCCTCGCACTCGCCGTCTTCTTCCGACGACGCTTTCCGCTCAGCGGTGTCGTGCGCTCGCTCCTCCTGCTTCCCTGGCTCATACCTCTCATCGTGTCGAGCGCGATCTGGCGCTGGATGCTCGACAAGGACTCAGGGGTCATCAACCAGGTGCTGTCTGGTCTCACGGGATCAGACGTGTCCATCGGATGGCTGACGGACGTGAACATCGCCCTGCCCGCGGTCATCCTCGTGAACGTCTGGCTGGGCATCCCGTTCAACATGACGATCCTCTACTCGGGTCTGCAGGACATCCCCGAGGAGTTGTATGAGGCAGCGGCGCTCGATGGCGCGACCGGATGGCGAGCCTTCTGGGCCATCACCTGGCCCATGCTGCGTCCAGTCACCGGAGTGGTCGTGCTCCTTGGTGTCGTCTACACGTTGAAGGCCCTCGACATCATCCTCGGTCTCACAGGCGGCGGCCCCGCCGGGTCGACAGAGACGCTGGCCACAGAGGCTTACCGTCTGTCGTTCGGCCAGTTCGACTTCGGTGCGGGTGCCGCTGTCGGCAACATCCTCATCGTCATCTCTCTCATCTTCGCGGTCCTGTATCTGCGAGCAAACAGGAAGGCGGTGGACGAATGAGCTCCGCCGGACTCATCGGTGCCAGCCGCGGTTGGCGCCGCCCCGTCGACGCAGCCGTCGGCATACTCATCCTCGCGGTGCTGCTCTTTCCCGTTTACTGGATGGTTAACGTCTCGCTACAGCCCGGAGGCCGCGCAGTCGGCACCCCGTGGTTTCCGCTCAACCCAGACATCGGCGGCTACGTTCAGGCACTCGAAGAACAAGGCGCGAACCTGATCACCAGCATCATCGTGTCGTTGGGCAGCGTCGTCTTCTCTCTCGCCGTCGCCGCCCCCGCGGCCTACGCACTCGCCAAGTTCCGCTCACGCTGGCTGACAGGCCTGCTGTTTGCGATCCTCGTCAGCCAGATGGTGCCGGGCATCGTCGTCGCCAATGCTCTGTACTCGATGTACAACCAACTCGGACTGCTGAATTCCATCGTCGGGCTCATCATCGCCGACTCCAGCGCCGGTATACCCTTCGGAATCCTCGTGATGCGCGCGTTCATGATGAACATCCCGCAATCCATCGTCGAAGCAGCACGCGTCGACGGCGCGGGAATCATCCGCACGTTCTGGTCCATCGTGCTGCCGGTGAGCCGCAACGCGCTCATCACCGCAGCGATGTTCACCTTCCTCTTCACCTGGGGCGATTTCCTCTTCGCCCTCACTCTCACCACGACCGCGGATGTTCGTCCCGTCACGCTCGGGCTGTACTCATATCTCGGGTCGTACGTCAACGATTGGAGCGCTGTCATGGCGACCGCCGTGCTCGCTTCCATCCCCGCTATCGCAATGCTCGTCGCCGCCCAGAAGTTCATCGCTGCCGGCGCCACAGGAGGTGCCGTCAAATGACGCTCATGGCCGACCGTACAGTCGCAACCCGCCAGTTCATCCTCGGAGCCGGCAGTTTCACTCTCGACGAGCGCACAGGAGCTCCCGTCCAGTTCATCGATGCAGAGTCACCAGACCGCCAGTTCCTTCTCGAGTTGACCTCTTCGTGGCACTCGGACGAGCACCAGTGGGGCTCCGGATTCGTCATCACCGACAAGGGTGCCGTCCGATGGAACGCACCGTCAGACCTGGAGTGGACAGAAACCTCCAACCGCGCAATCCACGCCGCGTCCCAAGGCCTGCGCATCGTCGTCGAACGCGACTGGGAGAACGAGCAACTGCGCGAGCGTTACACATTCCGAAACATCTCTGACAGTCCGATGTCTCTCCGCTCCGTGGGGATCCAGACCCCGTTCAACGATGTCTACGAAGGCGCGAGCGACGCACTGGCCCAAGCGGTTCACGCCCACGTGTGGACAGGCGGATCATGGGCCTGGGTTCTCGCCCAACCTATGAGCGGTCAAGGCCGCACTCTCGGGCTGATCGTGCGACAGGGGGCACTATCCGCGTACTCGGTCGAATCGCGGAACCCCAATACGCTGTCCAACGCACGCGGTCACATCGTCCTCCACCCCACCGACGCTGGTCGGAACCCCTCAGCATTCGGTGGACAGACACCGATCCTTCTCGCACCCGGCGAATCATGGACGGTCGAATGGACGGTCGGCTGGTACGACCACACCGAGGCGTTCGTCGAGGACACTGCCCCGCCCGCACTCCTCGAAGATGTCGCCGTCCCGTGGACCCAGCCGCTCTTGATCAAGACCTCGCAACCCGTCCTCTTCGAATCGGGCGAGGTTGCCCTCACACGCGACGGTGTGGTCCTTCGTGCGGCGACGCCCGGCCTGCACGCCGTGAGAATAGGAGACTCAGCCACAGAGCTGCTTTTCCACGCTCCAGTATCCGAAGTCGTCAGCGACCGAGTGCGCTACATCCTCACGCATCAGACCGCTATCGAGCGGTCCGGCACGTTGTCCCACGCGTTCGTGCCTGTGAACACGGAAACCCTTCTCACACAACTCACCAACGGGTGGAGTGACTGGACCGATGGGTCCGAACGCATCGGCATGGCGATCCTCATCCAGCAGGCTCGTCTGCGCGGCCTCGTCGCAGACGACGCGGACGCTGCGTTGGACGGTTGGGCCGCATTCGCTCGACAGCATCTTCTCGATTCCACCGCGGCCCCGCGGCGAGGCTCTCAGGACCACCACACCGGTCCTCGTCTCTACGACGCACCATGGCTGGCGCTGTTCTTCGCCATGCGCGCTGAGCACCTTCGCGCCCAAGGTGCGCACGACAGGGCCGCCTCCGAACTCGACCTCGCAGCACGCATCCTCGAACGCGCCTACGAGCTCGGCGCCGAGCGATTCCTCGCCATTCTGCAGAGCGACGCCGTCGAGCGCGTCGCGAACGATCTGGAGCAGACAGGAGACTCTCACCGCGCAGCCTCGTTGCGCGACCTTCTGGTGGCGAGCGCCCGTAGTTTCGTCGCCGCGGGCCGGGATCTGCCTGCCCACGAAGTCCACTACGAGCAATCCATCGTCGCCCCGCTCACGAGCCTCCTTGCCAGCGCCTATCGGCTCACGGGTGATGAGGTCTTCCTCCCGGCCCTCGAGGAGCGCATCGATTGGATGATGGCCTTCGGCGGCCCGCAGCCTCACGCGAGGCTTCGAGACGTCAGCATCCGCCACTGGGACGGATATTGGTTCGGACAGCGCCGACAGTGGGGCGACATCTTCCCTCACTACTGGAGCACACTCACCGCCGTCGCCCTTCTTCGACTACCCGAGCACATGGTGACACCCGACCGCAGACGTCATGCGGACAACATCCTGGCAGCGAACATGGCTAACTTCGGCCGAGACGGGTGGGCGACATGTGCCTTCATCTTCCCGTCCACGGTCGACTCCGAGCCTGCTCACACGGCCGATCCTCTGGCCAACGACCAGGACTGGCACCTGGTCATGTGGCTCATGCTCGACGAGTGGGGCCTCGCGCCCCTCCGCTGAACACCACCGACTCGAGAGGAAACCGTGTACTACGGCGCAGACTACTACCCCGAGCAGTGGCCCGAGGAGGTGTGGGAAGAAGACGTCGCACTCATGCGAGAAGCGGGCGTCAACCTCGTCAACGTCGGCATCTTCGCGTGGTCACGCATCCAGTCGGCCGAAGGCCACTACGACTGGGGGTGGCTCGACCGCATCCTCGATCTGCTTCACCGCAACGGCATCGGCGCGGGCCTTGCGACGGCAACCGCGTCGCCGCCCCCCTGGGCTACAGCTGCGTACCCGGAGATGCTCCCCCACGATGCCGACGGCACCGTATTCTCCCCCGGTGCGCGCCAACACTTCTCCCCGACGTCTCCGGACTACCGGCGCTTGGCCTCAGAGCTCGTCGAGGCCATCGCGACGCGCTACGCCACCCATCCCGCCGTCAAGCTCTGGCACGTCGACAACGAGTTGGGGTGCCACCTGCATTACGACTACTCGAATCACGCTGCGCGCGCGTTCCGAGAGTGGTTGCAAGAGCGCTTCGGCACCATCGACGCACTGAACCGAGCATGGGGGACGACGTTCTGGTCGCAGATCTACACGGACTTCGAGCAGATACTCCCCCCGCGCAAGGCCACGTACGGCGTGAACCCCGCGCACCTGCTCGATTTCAAGCGCTTCACCTCGGATGCTCTGCTCGGGCTGTTCACGATGCAGCGCGACATCATCCGCAGCGCTGGCGCGATGCAGCCCGTGACCACGAACTTCATGGGCGCCTTCCCCCCGGCTGACTATTGGAAGTGGGCGAAAGAGATGGACGTCATCGCCGATGACAACTATCCCGACCCCAATCTTCCGGAATCGTTCCGGGATTCTGCTTTTGCCCGCGACCTGATGCGCTCCCTCAAGCCCGGGGTGCCATGGATTCTGATGGAACAGAGCACGAACGCCGTCAACTGGCGTCCGACCAACGCGCCCAAGAAGCCCGGCCAGATGGCGGCGTTGTCGATGCAGGCAGTGGCGCACGGCGCCGATGGCATCATGTTCTTTCAATGGCGGCAATCGCAGCGAGGCGTCGAGAAGTTCCATTCGGCGATGGTTCCGCAGGTGGGGACAGACTCGCAGGTGTGGCGCGATGTCGTTGCGCTCGGCACCCAGCTCCGAGCCCTCCCCGAGACGGCTCCCGACAGCCATGCGCGGATCGCGCTCGTCTTCGACTGGGAGTCGTGGTGGGCTCTCGGTTCCGGTCATCACCCGGTCAGTATCCGATATGACGAGGTGGTGCAGCGGTGGTACAACGCTCTGC
The DNA here is from genome assembly GCF_031843845.1 of Microbacterium sp. WCS2018Hpa-23. Taxonomy (NCBI): domain Bacteria; kingdom Bacillati; phylum Actinomycetota; class Actinomycetes; order Micrococcales; family Microbacteriaceae; genus Microbacterium; species Microbacterium sp. WCS2018Hpa-23. The sequence continues at coordinate 295,893 of NZ_JAVTIZ010000002.1, read as the reverse complement.
ACCGCCTGCACTACTCCATCGACTTCGTCCATCCGCGCAGCGATCTCGGCGCGTACGCGCTGGTCATCGCGCCGACCGTGTACTTGCTCGACGATCTCGGCGCAGAGAACCTCGCCGCTTTCGCGCGCAGCGGTGGGACCCTTCTCGTCTCCGCGTTCTCGGACGTCGTCGACGAGGACGACGCGTTCATCCACGGCGGGTTCCTGACTCGCCTCAGCAGCACGCTCGGCATCCGCCTGGAGGAGTTCGGCGCCCTGGTGCCACCACCCGCGGCAGTCTCGTCGAAGTCCGCCGGAGAGCCCGCCTCTGCGACCGGCTCAGAAGGCGTCGGCGAGCGCGAAGCCCCGTTCGACGGTCCCAGCGGAGGCGGCAAAGGCCAGTACCTCGCCGAGGTCATCCACCCCACCACAGCATCGGTGATCGGACGGTTCACAGCAGGAAGAAATGAGGGCAGAGCCGCATTGACCGCCAACAAGGCAGGCCGGGGAAATGCCCTGTATATCGCTACGATCCCGGACGACGCAGGCATGACCGGACTGGTGCGCTATGCGGCCGGCATCGCAGGCATAGATCCGGAGATCTCTCACGGGTCTCCGTGGCTCGAGGCCGCACGTCGAGGAGGCATGCTAACCGTCCTCAACCATGGGGACATCCCGCACACCTTCACTCACGCTGACCGCACGTTCACCGTGGATCCGTTCGCATGGGTACAAATCGAGGACGCAGCGCTGGATCGGCGAGTCTCCCTACCGGCGTCGCCTGGACATAGCCAGTTGTGACCACCGTCGCCCGGCCTTCAATAGTTGCAACGACGGCAACGGCGCATCGTTGCGCTAGGCCGTGTTGATCAATTGGTTCCGCCACCGGCTGGGTGAGTCTTGAACTGTGACGCGGCAGGAGATCTCTGATGAGGTGTGGTCGGTTACGGAAGCGTTGAGGCCGACGGTGACCGGGCGGTCGCGGCCGTGGACAGATCATCGACTCGCTCTCGACGGGATGGCGTGGAAGTACCACACCGGGGCGCCGTGGCGGGACGTGCCGGAACGGTTCGGGAAGTGGAACTCGATCTACAAGCGGTTCAATCGGTGGGCCGAGGACGGCACCTGGGAGAAGCTGCTTGCCGAGGTGCAGAAGCAGACCGACGCTGCCGGGAAGATCGACTGATTGTCTCGATCGACTCGACCATCGCGCGCGTGCATCAGCACGGTGCGACTTTTACAGCGGGACACAGGGGGCTCTGTCGAATCACAAGAATCCGTGTTTCGAGCCGCCTGATCACGGCATCGGCCGCTCCCGTGGCGGGCTGACGACCAAGCTGCACCTGGTCTGTGACGGCCGCGGTACACCGCTGGGGATGATGGTCACCGGCGGGAATGTCAACGACACGACGATGATGACCGCTGTGCTCGAGGACAGCTGCGTGTTGCGCTCCGGGAAGGGCAGGCCCCGCACCCGTCACGACCGGCTGCTCGCCGATAAGGGATACCCGTCGAAGGCGAACCGCGCATGGCTCCGCGACCGCGGGATCGCCGCGACGATTCCTGAGTGCGACAACCAGATCGCTCACCGTCGCAAGAAGCCGGGCCGGCCGATCAACTTCGGCGACCAGCAAAAGACCCGCTACCGCGGCCGGAACGTCGTCGAGCGCTGCTTCAACCGGCTCAAGCAGTGGCGCGGCATCGCGCTGCGCTCATACAAGACCGCACGCAGTTACCGCGCCGCGATCACCCTCGCCGCCACCCTGATCTGGATCAAGACGGACCTGTCCCGTCCGGCCTGAGCACGGGCCGGACGGGACCGCAAGGATGAGGCAGGATGACGCAATGAGTTCCTACGTCCGCCCCTTGATCGACGCGCCGGTATTCCGCGATGCTGACGGTGCCGTGATCAGCTACGGGAATCGGTGGCACGAGTCACCTCCGGAGGAAACCTACTCGGTCGACACACATCCCGAGCGGTTCGCACCGCTCCACGTTGTCGCCAATGCCCTGATCGCGCACCTCCGAGAGACGTACGACGTCGAGGTCGATGAAGGTGTTGAGGCGGCGGGCGATCTGCTGCGTCCCGCATTTCATGATGTGGTGCGCGCTGTGCGGATACGGCCCAATGATCCGAAGTGCGCCTCCTTGGCGTTGGTTTTCACCGCCTACCCGGGGATCTACATGCACCCGGGCCTGTTGCACGACTTCCACTACCCAGTCTGCGGTTGCGACGCATGCGACTCGAACTGGCAGGCCGAAGCCGATGAACTCGAGCAGCAAGTGTTCGCGACCGTCAGCGGCAACTACCGAGAGACGATTGAACGCGGACTTCGCCCCTGGGTCGACTACGCCTTCACCTATCCCGACGGCGCGAGCTCCGGAAGGTCCCGCTCCCAAGATCTTCCTGCCCAGCGCCTCAAAGAGGCCAAACCCATCCTCCGAGCCCTTCCCGAGGGATGGGATTCCTGGCCGCGCTCGGCCTCAGCCTCTTGATCAACACGGCCTAGGCGTACACGAGCCTGTCGGATAGGCCCGCAGCACGGAACGCGTCGGTGAGGTCGTCCCGAGTTCCTTGGAAGTGTGCCCAGCCCTCGAAATGCGCAGGGATCACACGGCGAGCGCCCAAAGCCCGTGCCACCCACGTTGCTTGGTTGTTGTCGAGGGTAACCAGCTGTGCGTCGAGCATGGGCTTGTGACGCACTCCACCGAGGAACAGGATCGCCGTGTCGATAGGGGCGCGCCGGTCGGAGATCTGCTGGACGTAGTCCAGCGATGCGTTATCGCCGCTGATGTACACGCTGGGATGCCCCGGCGCGGTAAGTAGGAATCCGATGACGTCTCCGGAGATTGCCTCACTCCCTTCCGGACCGTGGCGCGCCGGCAAACCCGTCAAGGTCACGAGGGTACCGCCAGGGGCGGTGAGGCTGGCTTCGTCCCAGAACTCCAGCCCGTGGGCGTTTGCGCCGAGGCGGCCCGCGCCGCTAACTGTGGTGAATACGACGCGTGCTCGCGGGAGGAAGGCGCGGCCACCGCGATCGAGATTGTCGTCGTGCTCGTCGTGGGAGAGCAGAACAGCGTCAATCTGACCAATTTCGTTCGGGCCGAGCGGGGACGCACCGGTCTTAGTCATCGAGTAGCCGGGCATCACGGGGTACTCGCCCGGGCCGTCGAAGGTGGGATCGGTGAGGAATCGGAGACCGGCGTACTCGATCAGCACTGTCGGTCCGCTGAGCACTCGGATGGAAAAATCAATCGGGGCGGGTGTGGTGGTCATGAGGCTATCCTTCGGAAGTACAATGTTTCTTTTGTAGAAAATTCCATGGAAACAATGCTTGCTCCATGTCGGATCGGATCAACACGGTAATGAGGCGAGGAATGACCGACTTGCAGGTTCTGTACCACGATCTGGTGCGATTCGAGACCGAGTTGTGGGCGGCGCTGGATGCGCGCCTGCGCTCGGATTGCAATCTGCCGCTGACGTGGTTCGAGATCATGAAACTGCTGCGGCATCGCGACGGGCAGCGGGTCCATGACGTGGCAGAGGAGTTCGTGATCACGGTAGGCGGGGCCAGCAAGATCATCGACCGGATAGAGCTCGCGGGATTGTGCCGCCGTGTTCCTAACCCAAGAGATCGTCGGTCGGTGTTGATCGTGTTGACACCTGAGGGGACCGGGAAGGTCGACGCAGCAACCGCGGTATTCGATGATGAACTCGCCCGCCGCTTCGGCGCTGTCCTTGGTCCGGTCGAACTCGACCGGATGGCGGCCGGCCTTCGGCTTCTGCGGTCCGCGCCCCAGGAGAACTCCGCTGGCCGGGCATAAAGCAGCAGTGCGCACGCGAAGCCGCGCGGGCGGAAAGCCTCGCAAACGGCGATGGTTCCCGCCCCCGGGCGATCCCGCTCAGACGGCGGGGGCCGGCATCGAATACACGCCGAAGTGATGACCCTTCGCGTCGTGCAAACGCGCGAAACTCACGCCTGAAGCATCGGTGACGGGCTCCATCGTGACCGCGGCACCGAGCGCCTTGGCCTTCTCCAACGTCGCCGCTATGTCCTCGACGAGGACATAGAAGACGGCGTAGTCGTCGAAACGACCAGCGTGATCGAAGATCCCGCCTACCGGGCCGGGCGCCCCCGGGGTGATCGCGGCGTGGTAGTCAACCCCCGCGAGGTCGGTGTTTAGTTTGAACCGCCACCCGAACAGCTCGCTGTAGAACTGTTTAACTTCCTCGGGCTTCTCACTACCTATCTCGAACCACGACACGGAACCGATTGCGGGCATACTCATGACTTTCTCCCATCTCCCCTGGCGGGAACTTGCTGACCTGTCACGAAGCGCCGCGACAGGTGTTCTAGCCTAGCGGATATAGTTAACACGGAAGATAAATTGAGAGAATGCGCGGGCTGTAGACGGCTGGGAGGTGCGATGGACGGCGAAAACCCCGACGGCCCTGATGTGGCGGCTCCGTCGGCGACCGAGGTGCGCGGAGCGTGAGTGCACAATCTCCGTGGCGTCGATGTCGATGTACCGCCGCAGCAGCTTGTCGCCATTGCCGGGGTCTCGGGGTAGAGGAAGTCATCGCTTACGGTGGGGGTTCTCTACGCTGCGGGCTCCCGGCGGTACATCGAAGCGTTGTCCACCTACACGCGCCGGCCTATGTTCCTTTCGGTGCGCGCGAATATAGACTCGGCGCGGCACATTCCCGCCGCGTTGGCGCTACGGCGGCGGACCAGCGTGCCCGATGTGCGATCGACGTTCGGAACCTCGACGGAGCTGCTGAACATCCTGCGGGTCGTGTACTCGCGGCTTGGCTCACACCTTTGCCCGAAAGGTCATCGCCTGTCTCTGACGACCGACGTCGCCGCGAACCCAGATCTGATCCGACCGGTATGTGGAGCGGAGTTCTAACCGCCAGGGGTGGAGTCGCTCCCGTTCAAACTCGGATGGGGCGTGCCCGACGTGCACAGGAACAGGCACGATGCGCGACATCGGCGAAGCGACTCCGATCCCGTCCCATCACGATCGAATGCTGCCGGATGGCACCTTGCTGGCGGTCATTGCCTCCGTGACGACCGCGCTCGGAATCGCCGGCATTGCGGTCGTGCTGCTGCGAGCCCTCGTCTGAGACTGGGAAGGATGCGGTTGCGTGTCGACGACCATTCTTCGCCAACCGGGATCCCCCTCCGATGAGCACAAGCGAGGCCGCTACAGCACCCCCGAAGGAGGGCTGTAGCGGCCTTTTCATCTCAGCGGTGAGATCAGCGGTACGACTGGACCTCGACTTCGCGGATCGGAGCGGGCGAGTTCCGACTGCGAAGGGCACGAATCTGCCCGTTGATGATCACGCCGGCGATCCCGGTGATGTCACCCCGGTTGAGGGCCTTGATCGGGTGATCTGCCGGGCCGCCGACCGGCTGCTGCACCAGCACCAGGTCGGCAGGACGTCCTTCTTCCAGCACGCCCTCCTCTCGGCGCAGAACGCGGGCGGCGTTGCTGGTGGCGTAGGCGATGACGTCCGTCGCGGGTACGCCACCAATCGACGACAGCTCGGCGATCGTCTTGATGATCGCCAGCGGCATCACGCCGGTGCCTGACGGGGTGTCGGAACCAAGGATGACCCGGTCCAGTGCGCCATGTTCCGCCGCCATGCGCTGAATGTTGAGGCTTGCGGAGAGATTGCCGGCCTGCACGAGCTGCAGCGCAGCATCCGACTCCTTCACCAGGCGCTCGACGTCGGCCTCCGGGAGGCTGGTCGTTCCCCCGTTGATGTGACCGGCGATGTCCGGGCGCATCGCGATCAGGTCGTCGACCGTGATCGGCGCGACGCCGGGAACCGAGGATGCTCCGCCCGAGTGCGACATCACCACGAATCCGGCCTCCTGGGCCCAGCGCACATGCGGAACGGCATCCTTCGGGACGTTGAATCCGCCGAATCCGACCTTCATCAGCCAGATTCCCTGACTTGCGAGCTCGGCGTAGTCCTCCTGCTCCATGTAGGGGCCCGTCATCAGGGACCCGCCGTGGATGCGCACGCCACCGGGACGATTGTTGGTGAACGAGCGGTTCGCTGCGACGGCCACCGCCTTCACTCCATGGCGATCCATCGGCCGCCCGGGGAAGTGCACTTCGCCGGCGGACATCATCGACGTCACCCCTCCGTGCATGTAGCTCTCGATGAAGCCGATCGTGTTCTGCTTCGGGTTGAAGTCGCCGATCGAGAAGTGGGTGTGCGTGTCGAACAGTCCAGGAAGTGCGACCGCGCCCTTCGCATCGATCACGACGTCGGCCTCCGCATCGGCCGAACCACCGATCTCGACGATGCGGTCGCCCTTGATGAGCACCGTCTCGACTTCGCGCAGCGTGTCTCCCAGCCGCCCGGTGACGACCCCACGCAGATTCTTGATGAGGAGCGTTCCCTCTGTCGGTCCGAAGAACTTCTCCGGGTAAGTCTCATCCCACGTCATCTGTATTCCACCTATCTGTATCGGCGCCCGCGATCTTTCGCGAGCAGGGTGTCTCTGTCGTGTGTGTCAGCGCGTCGCGTGTCAGGCCGTATCTGCGCGCAGAAGGGCGATGACCTCGACCTCCACGGGGCTGTCCTTCGGGAGCGAGGCCACCCCGACGGCCGAGCGTGTGTGCACTCCGGCGTCGCCGAACACGGCCTTCAGGAGAGAACTGGCGCCGTCGAGCACCTTCGAGTGGTCGGAGAAGTCAGGGTCGCTGGCCACGAAACCGGTGACCTTGACGATGCGGGCGATACGACCCAGATCGCCGATCTCACCCCGGAGTGCGGCGATCGCGTTCACCGCGCACTGGGCAGCGAGGCCGGCAGCGGCATCGAGGCTGACGAGCCCGCTGCCCTCCCCGACCTTTCCGGTCGCGGAGATGACTCCATCGCGCAGCGGAAGCTGACCCGAGGTGAAGATCAGATCTCCCGCGACGAGTGCTCCGGTGTATGCGCCGAGGGGTGCGGGAGGCGCATCGGGGAGAGCGTATCCCGCGTCGCGGAGACGTTCGATGATCTCCGCGTGCCGGGAGGAGATCATTCGCGAGCCTCCGTCGCAGAGAGCGTCGGAGTGTCACGGGAGGACTCCCGCGCGATCATCACCGAGACAATGGTGATGATCAGCATGCCTGCGACATAGGCGGCGATCGGGATCCAGCTCTCGAAGCGCCCGTAAAGCGCGACCGCGATGATCGGCGCGAGTGCGCCACCGAGGATGCCCGAGAGCTGGAACCCAAGGGAGGCGCCGCTGTAGCGCACGTTTGCAGGGAACAGTTCCGTGGTGAACGCCGCCAGCGGCCCGTACATCGCTGCCCAGCACAGCATCCCGACGAAGTCCGCCAGCAGGATCAGCGCGATGTTCTGGGTCTCGAGGAGCGGGAAGAACGCGAATACCCAGAGCATCGCACCTACTGCGCCGCCGATGTACACGGGCCGCCGGCCGACCCTGTCCGACAACGCGCCGAACAGCGGGATAAAGAGGATCATGGTGGCCGCGCTGACCAGAACGACGAGAGTCGCCGTGGTCTGCTCGATGCCGACCATCTGAGTCAGGTAGGTGACGACGAAGAGAACGAAGATGTAGAACGCCACGTCCGTACCGATGCGCGACCCCGTCGCGATCAGCAGTTCACGACGCTGGGTGCGCAGCACCTCGAGGATGGGGTGCTTAACCCGGTGTCCTTCGGCGGCAAGTTTCTCGAACTCCGGCGACTCGGTGACGTTGAGCCGGATCCAGAGACCGATCGCGATGAGGACTGCGCTGAGAAGGAACGGCACGCGCCATCCCCAGGCCAGGAACGCCTCATCATCGGTCAGCCAGAGCATGAGGGTGAGCGCGCCGTTGGCGAGCAGCAGTCCCAGCGGCACACCGATCTGCGGCCAGCTGGCCGCGAGACCACGGCGCTTCGGGTCACCGTGCTCGAGAGACATCAAGACAGCACCGCCCCACTCGCCACCGAGACCGAAGCCCTGCACGAACCTCAGCACTGTCAGCGTGATCGGGGCCAGGATGCCGACCGTGTCATAGCCCGGGAGCAGACCGATGAGCATTGTCGAGATACCCATGATCATCAGCGTGATCACGAGGATGCGCTTGCGGCCGATCCGGTCACCGTAGTTCCCGAACACGATCGCCCCGATCGGGCGAGCGACGAAACCGACTGCGAAACTCCCGAAGGCGAGAAGCGTGCCGGTGAGCGGATCCAGCGTGGGAAAGAACACCGTATTGAACACGAGGGCTGCGGCGGTGCCGTAGAGGAAGAAGTCGTACCACTCGAGGGCCGTGCCGATGACGCTGCCGCCGATGGCGCGTCTCCGGATGCCGCGGTCGTGCGAGCGGGTCGTTGTCTGTGAAGCCATCTTTCCGTTCTCCTTGGAAAAGCTCGGGCCTGCGTTCGCACAACTGATCGCTGGGCTCCTGATACCGCTCGGGTGATGCGGTTCTCTCATCATCACGAGAGCACGATCAAATGCAAACCATGTTTCACTTGCGCTAGTCAAACATCTGCTTATACTTCAGCCATGCTCGACACCCAGAAGCTCCTCACTTTCGCCGCGGTCGTTCGACTCGGCAGCTTCGCAGCAGCAGCGCGTGAACTCGGGTACACACAGCCAGGCGTGAGCCAGCAGATGAAGGCACTCGAACGCGAACTCAAGACGACCCTCTTCTCGCGCGAGGGCCGCGGACTGAAACTCAGCGAACAGGGTGAGGTACTCGCGTCGCGCGCTGAATCCCTCATCACCGACCTTCGGGCCACGGAGGAGCGAGTCGCTGCGGTCGCTCGCCTCAAGGAGGCCCGCGTCCGCGTGTGCGCATTCCCGAGCGCGAATGCGACGCTGATCCCCTCGGCGATCTCACGGCTGCGGGCACGCCATCTCGGCATCGAGATCGAATTGTTCGAGGCGGAGCCACCTGAATCGCTCGACGGTTTGGAAAGCGGCGAGTACGACGTGGTGGTGGCATTTCGATACGACGATCAGCCCGTCCCGGACATCGGAGACAGCGTCGTGTCGATCGAGCTGATCGACGAGCCGATGGTCTTGATGCTGTGGGATGACCATCCGCTCGCACGCAGGAAACAGATCGAACTCGCCGAACTTCGGGACGAGCGTTGGGTGGCCGGCTGTGTCCGTTGCCGCCATGAGTTCGTCAGCGCCTGCGCCGTCGCCGGATTCGAGCCTCGCATCGACATCACCACCGACGACAATCTCGCTGTTCAGAGCTATGTCGTCGCCGGGCTGGGCCTCGCGATGATGCCGCGGATGACCCAGTCCTTCGTGAAGCACCCCAAGCTGCGCACGCGCCCCCTGCTGCCTGAGCGTCACCGTCACGTGACTGCGACCGTCCTGCGCTCGCAGCGGCAGAAGCCGGCGGTGCTGCGGGTGCTCGAGTCGCTGAGAGAGGCGGCCGAATCCATGGCTCTCGCCGTCCATACATAAGCTCAGCTTTGTGATGTCACATCTTCTCTAGCTTCTCGTTTGTTCTCGCCGCGCTCACACTGTGAATGTGCGCGCAGCGTGAGTGCGTGGCGCGTCGACAGCGAGAAGCGAGAAGCGAGACCATGATGTACAGCGAGTCCCCGATCACTAGTGCGACTGATGCGAGCGATGTCATCCGACCGCGCCGAACAGATCGACGGTGGGTGACTCATGCGCTGGAACTCCTCACCGCCGAAGCCGGGCGCAGCGGATGGACCCCGCTCATCCCTTTCCACGCTCCGGGGCTTCGAGAGATCGACATCTACTTGAAGGATGAATCCCTGCATCCGACCGGCAGCCTCAAGCACCGCCTCGCCCGATCACTTTTCACCCACGGTCTCTGCAACGGCGACATCGGCCCGCAGACCACGATCGTTGAAGCATCGAGCGGTTCCACCGCGGTCAGCGAAGCGTACTTCGCTCAGATCCTGGGGCTGGACTTCATCGCCGTCATCCCGGCCGCCACGAGTCGCGAGAAGATCGCGCTGATCGAGCGACATGGGGGCCAGGTACTCATGGTCGAAGCTTCCGCAGACGTGGTCCGCACCGCCCAGACGGTCACTGTCCAGCGCGGCGGACACTTCATGGATCAGTTCACATTCGCGAGCCAGGCGACTAACTGGCGCGAGGGCAATATCGCCAGTGAGCTCTTCCATCAGATGCGCCGAGAGAAGCACCCTGTGCCGGAGTGGATCGTGGTCGGCGCTGGCACCGGTGGAACGAGCACGTCGATCGCGCGATACGCCCGATTCACCGGCCTCGCTACCCGTATCGCCGTCGTGGATCCGGAGGGCTCAGCCTTCTACGAGGGCTGGCGCCGGAACGACATCTCCTACGTGACCTCGACACCGTCGCGGATCGAAGGCATCGGGCGCACCCGTGTCGAACGATCGTTCGTCCCGAACCTGATCGATGAGGTCCTTCCCGTGCCCGATGCGGCGTCGATCGCCACCATGAGATGGGCATCCCGCATCATCGGGAGACGCGTCGGAGCCTCCACCGGCACGAACATCTGGGGCACTCTCCAACTCGTCCAGCGTCTCGGGACCAGCCGACGCACCGGAAGCATCGTGAGCCTCATCTGCGACACGGGCGACCGATACTCCTCCACCTACTACAACGATGAGTGGCTTGCAGCGCAGAACATCGACATCGCTCCGTTCGAACGCACCCTCGAGGACTTCACCTCCACCGGGGTGCTCCGGGCCGCGTGAGTGCTCGACGGCCACATCGGCTCCGGCGATACAGTTCTCACGGACCCTGTCGAAGGGGAGTCGAATCTGAGGGAGACACCAGATGAGCAGCGCCGGTCATGACGAACCTAGATCCGCATCACCCGATGTCGTGCAGATCCGCGGGGCACGGGTCCACAATCTCAAGAACATCGACGTCGACGTACCGCTGCGCGGTCTGGTCGCGATCGCCGGGGTGTCCGGCTCGGGCAAATCGTCGCTGGCGATGGGGGTGCTCTACGCGGAGGGCTCGCGCCGCTATATCGAAGCGCTCTCTACCTACACCCGGCGACGGATGTCCCAGGCAGCACGCGCGGATGTCGACTCGGTGCGCCACGTTCCCGCCGCGCTTGCCCTCCGCCAGCGACCCGGCATACCGGGAGTTCGATCGACCTTCGGTACGTCTACAGAACTGCTGAATGTGATCCGCGTGATGTTCTCCAGGCTCGGCTCGCATGTGTGCCCGAACGGACATCGGCTGGAGCCGACCATCGATGTCGCCGCGAATCTCGACCTGGTCTGCCCCGAGTGCGGAGCGGTGTTCTACCCACCCGGCGCGGAATCCCTGGCGTTCAACTCGGAAGGTGCCTGCCCGACCTGCGCAGGAACAGGCATCGTACGTGCGGTCGATGACAGTTCTCTCGTGCCCGACACGTCGCTGACGATCAGCTCGGGTGCAGTTGCGCCATGGGGAATGTTCGGCCTCACCGTGATGCCGCAGGTCGTCGCCGAGTTCGGCGTACGTACCGACGTGCCTTACTCAGAGCTCTCCGATGCTGAGCGGGAGATCGTTCTGCACGGTCCAGAAGAGAAGAAGCACATCGCCGTGCGCTCCAAGAACGGCAAGCTGTTCGAGCTGGACTTCACCTACCGCAACGCGCGACTCGCGGTGCAGGAGGCGCTCGACAATGCGGCGAGCGAGAAGGGGCTGGCCAGGGTCAACAGGTTCATCACTTCGCAGACGTGCTCGGCGTGCCAGGGCACGCGCTTGAGCGACGCAGCGAGACTCCCCCGCGTCGCCGACAGGAATCTGGCCGAGGTGACCGCGATGTCTCTCGACGACATCATGCCGTGGCTGCAGACCATCCCCGCGACTCTCCCGCAGGAGATGCAGACGATGACCAAGTCGATCATCGGTCAGTTCACGCAGATGGCGACACGACTGCTCGAACTCGGTCTGGGTTACCTGAGCCTCGATCGCTCCAGCTCGAGCCTCTCGACAGGGGAACGACAGCGAGTGCAACTGGCCAGAGCCGTGCGCAACGAGACCACTGGCGTCCTCTACGTCCTCGACGAGCCGTCCGTCGGACTCCACCCGGCGAATGTCGACGGTCTGATCGGGGTGATGCGCGATCTCCTGTCGAACGGTAACTCGGTGGTACTCGTCGACCACGATGTGCAGGTGCTCCGCGAGGCGGATTGGATGATCGAGATCGGCCCGGGGTCAGGGGCTGCCGGCGGAACTGTTCTCGCCGCAGGCACTGTGTCAGAGCTCGGCACACTGCCTGAGTCGCTGATCGGCGGATTCCTCGCCGATCGTGAGCCGCTGTTAGTGCGCGACCGCGCCGAAGAAGAGAATGTCTTCGCTCGTGGCCGCATGGAATTGCGCACGCGGGAACTGCACACCGTGCGAGCCCTGGAAACTGCGATCCCTCGCGGTCGCTTGACCGCAGTGACAGGGATGTCCGGCTCGGGCAAGACCACTCTGGTGTTGGACAGTCTGGTGCCGGCGCTCCAGTCGCTCGTCGGCGACACGAGCCGCCCGGCACATGTCCTCGACCTCATCGCACCGGGCATCGCGCACGTGCACGTCGTGGATGCCGCGCCGATCGGCACGAACGTGCGCTCCACCATCGCCACGTACAGCGGAGCTCTGGACGATCTTCGCAAGGCCTATGCAGCGTCACCCGATGCTCAGTCGCGCGGACTGAAGGCCGCCGACTTCTCCTACAACACCGGGTCTCTGCGCTGTCCACGATGCGAGGGCACTGGCCAAGTCGTCCTGGATGTGCAGTTCCTTCCTGACGTGGACATTCCCTGCCCCGACTGCGCCGGCAGCAGGTACGGCGCCGAGGGCCATGCGATCCGGCGAACCCCATCCGATGCTCCCCCGATCTCGCTTCCCGCACTGCTCGAGCTCTCGGTTGCGCAGGCACTGCCCTACGTGACGGACCTTCCCAAGGTGCGGAAGAAGTTGCAGACCCTCCTCGACCTCGGACTCGGATATCTCACGCTCGGCGAAGACACCCCCGCGCTGTCCGGCGGAGAGGCGCAGCGGCTGAAACTCTCCACAGAACTCGGACGCGATCAGTCCGGTTCGCTCTTCGTGCTGGACGAGCCCAGTGTCGGCCTGCATCCGCTGGACACGCGCGTGCTCCTGAGCGTGCTTGATCGGCTACTCGAACGCGGAGCAACGGTGATCGTGATCGAACATGACCTCGACGTGATCGCGAATGCCGACCACGTCATCGACATGGGTCCGGGCGGCGGCGTCGCCGGGGGACGCATCGTGGCCACCGGAACTCCCGAACGGATCGCCGCTGCCGCGGACAGCATGACCGGTCGCTATCTCGCCGCAGCGTTTGCGCGTCACACCGCCGGCACCTCTCAGGCATAGAGGCCACTGCTGCACGGAAAGCATCAAGTACAGATCACGCACTGAAGGCCGTATCCTGAGGCCATGAGATTCGATCATTGCTCACTGCAGGAGTGCGGCGTCGCGCGGTTCCTCAGTCTGCTCGACGGCCCCTGGGCGACACTCATCGTGCGCGAGCTTCTCAAGAAGCCGCATCGGTTCAACGAGCTCCTCTCTGCTCTGCCGGGAATCAGTGCGCACACGCTCTCGAGCCGACTGCGCAAGTTCGAAGCGCACGAGCTGGTGACCCGCACCGCCTACGCCGAGATCCCTCCCCGCGTCGTCTATGAGCTGACGCCGGTGGGGATGCAGCTGCGCCCGGTGCTCGACGCCATGAACGCCTGGGCAATGACCGTCCCACCCCACCTCTTCGGCCTCGAGGAGGAGTCTGTGTCCCCGGTCACCGTCGACTGACCGGGGCCCGGTGACGGCGAACGGCGTCGTAGTTGCCGCACTTCGCCGAACAGTACGAGCGCCGCCCATTGCGACTGGTGTCCACGTACACGACAGGGCAGCGATCCCGCTGGCAGGCGCCCAGCCGAGCCCCGTCCGACTCGACGATGAAGAGCGCGAGTCCGCCCGCGGTGACAGCACGCACCCGTGCGACGACATCCTGGGCATCAGGGGCGAAGTGCAGGTGCGGACGGAGTCCGTCGTGCGTCGTGAGATACGGACGAGATGCGCCGGCCGCGAGAAGGCGATTGATGGCGCCGCAGCGCTCGTCGACGGTGACTGCGAGGAACACCGAGACGATCTGATCCGCCCATTCCCGCAGTTGCTCGCCGCCCCGTTCGTTCAGCTCTGCTCGCCGGATCTCGTGGGCGTCCAGGACTGCGGTCGCGGCGCCGACGTCCCAGCCCCGCCGCACGAGGGTCACGAGATCCGCGGCGAGCAGTGGGCCGGTCATATTGTCATGGTTGAACTGCATTGACACATTGCATCACAGTGAGGGGATGGACGTCATCACCGCGGGGATCGCCCCGATCATCCTGCTCCTCGGGGGCGGCCTGATTCTTCGGCGACGCGTGCTGACAGACGTCGGATTCTGGTCGGGACTGTCGTGGGTGAGCTATTGGGTCTTCACTCCCGCGCTCTTCCTCACGTCGATCGGCGGCGCAGATCTCACGGCCGTGGCCGCGGGTCCACTTGCGCTCAGCGTCGGCATTCCCACACTGGTGGTGGCCGCACTGTCGTTCGGCGCGGCGCTCCTCACCCGGGCGGATGGCCCCCAGCTCACATCCCTGATCCAGGGATCCATCCGCATCAACACGTACGTCGGGCTGGTCTTCGCATCCGCGCTGCAGGGGCGAGAGGGAGTGGCGACGTTCGCACTCGCCAGCGCCGTCGTCGTGCCGCTGGTGAACGTGATCTGCGTCACGACGCTCTCGCTCTTCGGCCAGCACGACACCGAGCGACGGAGTTTCGCGCTGTGGAGAGACCTCGCATCGAATCCCCTCATCCTCTCCTGCCTGGCCGGAGTGGCGCTCAACCTGGGCGGCGTCGCGATGCCTTCGCTCCTGCAGACGACGATCGAGATGATCGCGGCCCCCGCCCTCGTCGTCGGCACCATGGTCGCCGGTGCCGCACTGCGATTCACTTTCCACCTGCGAGACCTGATCGATGTCGGCACCGCTGCTGTCCTCAAGCTGGTCGTGCTGCCGCTCGCGGCATTGTCCATCGCGCTGGCGTTCGGAATCACCGGTGCGACTCTCACGAGCATCATTCTCATCACAGCGGTTCCGACTGCACCCAGCGCCACCGTCCTCGCATCGCGCATGGGCGGTGACACTCGGCTCATGGCGGCGATCACCGGCGTCCAGACCGTGCTCGCCATCGTGACGATCCCGCTCCTGCTTCTTCTCGCTGGCACCCTGTCCGCGTGATCTGATCACGCGGACGGGGTCGTCGTGCGGGGCGGGGTCAGCGCGCCCCGTAGCTCAGCCCATGCCCGTAGCGCAGCAGCGGATCGGCAGTGTCGAACGGCACATCGGAGCGCGAAGCCTCCACTGCCGCCATGCTGGACGGAAGATCGAAGGGGAGACGCCCACGTGGCTCGTCGCGACCGAACAGCACGTCGAGCACCGCCCGCGGGTGAGCCCCGTAGTTGGCGACGACAGCATCCGCCGATTCCAGGATCGGGGTGAGGATCGCCGGACGATCGAGGAAGACATCGACGACCGTGGTTGTCGATGCGCTCAGCTTCGCGATGTGCGACACGGTCTCGTCATCCATCTCGAGCGAACCTGCGTGGAAGTAGTTCTCGAAGGCCGTGGACCGCTTCTCATACGGTGCATGGATACGCACGATGGCGAGGTCCGCCTCGAGCGGATCGGCGACGAGAGTGCCGTACTCCGCAGCGATGTCCTCGGGAATGCCCTCGACGTACAAGCGCCGTCGCTCTGCGGCGGGCAAAGTGGAGCGCCCGCCCTCGGAACGGTTCGTGAGCAGCGTCAACGACGCACGCTGAGCCGCGAGGCCCGCGGCGATGAATGCTGGCGCACCGACCACACGAGAGGCTTCCACCGGATCGACGTACGGGTCGTCAAAGAGACCGAGCACGAATTTCTCGGCGAGGAGCCTGCGCGCCGAGACATCGAGCCGAGCTTCCGAGATTTCCCCCGCCTCCACCAACTCGACCAACATCGCGGGACATGCTTCTCCGCCGAACTGATCCACGCCCGCATCGACGGCCTTGCGCATCCGCTGCCGCGGAGTGAGGTCTTCCACGCCCCAGGCCCGCGCGGGGAAGGGCTCGCCTTCCACCGTGGCGTCGTTGATCAAGCCCCAGTCCGTGCAGACGATTCCGTCGAAGCCCAGCTGTTCGCGAAGAAGTTCCGTGATGATCGAGCGGTTGAACCCGAAGCCCACTTCTTCGTACTCCGTGCCGACCGGCATGCCGTAGTACGGCATCATCTGCGACGCGCCTGCGGCGATCGCCGCACGGAACGGCTCCAAGTGCAGATCGAACCGACCGCCGGGATACACCTGCTCGCGTCCGTAGGCGAAGTGCGGGTCCTCGCCATCCTTCTGCGGCCCGCCACCCGGGAAGTGCTTGGCCATCGTCGCGACCGAGTCCCGTCCGAGCGCCTCGCCCTGGAAGCCCTGGATGTACGCGACACCGAGCCGACTCGTCAGTTCGACGTCCTCACCGAAAGTGTCGAGCTGGCGCGCCCAGCGCGGCTCGGTGGCGAGATCGATCTGCGGGTGCAGAGCAACACGGATGCCGACGGCGAGATATTCCTGGCGAGCGATGTCAGCGAACTGCCGAACGACGCCCTCGTCTCGGATCGCGGCGAGCCCCAGGGCTTCCGGCCACACGGAGAACGCCCCGGCGAGAAGTCCGGCGAGCGGATTGTCGCTGTAGGAGTTCCGAGGGTCGGTCGACACTGTCACCGGAATCCCGAGCCGCGTGGTGAGCGCCAGGTCTTGGATGTGATTGTTCCAGCGCGCCATCGCCTCCGGCGACCCTCCGGTGAGGAGGTTGAAGTGACTCATGTGCCGATGTGACACATACTCCGCGTTCGATGGGAGGTCGAACTCTTCATCACCATCGGAGAGAGCACCGTCCTCCCCCATCGAGATCATGGCGTGGAAGAACAGGCCGGCCTTCTCCTCCAGCGTCATCTGCGAGAGGAGGATCTCCACCCGCTCCTCGACCGGAAGACTGCTGTCGCGGAAGCGTACGTCGATGCTCAGATTGTCTGAATCCATGAGTGCGCCTTACTTCGTGCCCTTGACTCGGAAGATGAGAACTGCGCCCGCCAAAGCGGCAGCCGCGCCGACCAGGTAGAACAACGAGTAGCCGCCGATCGCGGTCGCCGCGCCCAGCGCGATGACTCCCGGCGCGATGGCCGGAGCGATGGACTGCGGCAGCGCATTGGCGATGTTGATGACGCCGAGGTCCTTGGCCGTGTCTTCGACATCGGGGAGCACCTGCGTCGCCAGGGCGAGCGAGACCGAGAGGAAGGACCCGATGCCGAGTCCGATCAGTCCCTGACCGACGATCACCATCTCGACGGTCGGCGCGAAGGCGAGAACGACGAGCCCGGCCACCATGATGATGCCGGCGGCGAGGACGAACGGCTTCCGGCGCCCGAGCTTGTCGGAGAGGTACCCCGCGAGCGGCCCGGAGATCGCCTGCGCGCCGACTGCCGCGAGGTTGCAGATCAGGACGGCCGTGATGGCCTCCGCTTCCGTCAGGAGGAACTTGTCGGTCAGATAGAGCGGCAGATACGTGGCGATACCGGCGTAACCGAACATCACCAGGAATGTCGTGAGCCAGGTCCAGCCGAAGTCGGGGTTCTTGCGAGGGTTGAAGACGAAGGATCCGGCGAAGTCCTTCCAGCCGTAGCTCGTCGACGGCGGCGTGAGACGCACCCCATCCTTCAGCAGCATCGCGAACAGCACCGTCAACACCAGACCGATGAGCGCGGGTACCGCGAATCGCGAGAGATCCGAGTCGAGGAAGTTGACCGCGAACGTTCCGCCCAGGATACCGAGCGACGTGGTGATCCCGATGATTCCTGACGCGAGGCCGCGCTTCCAGACCGGCATGCGATCCGCGATGGTGGCGTTCAACGCGGCCAGCGTGCCATTGAGGGCGGCCTGCGCGACGCACCATCCCACGAGGACCATCCAGACCTCGCTCGCCAGACCGATCGTCACGAGAGCCGCGAATCCGACCACGGCACCGAGTATCAGCCAGGGGCGTCGCATACCGAAGCGCGACATGGTGCGGTCAGACAGACGCCCGACGAGCGGGTTGAAGATGATCGCGAAGAGCGTGCCGACGCCCATGACGAGGCTGAGCGCGGCGACCGACTCGCCGCGGTTCGCGGTGATGTGCTCGAGCTTGAAGGCCAATGAGACGAACACCGGCGTGAGCAGCGCCAGGTAGACGCCGAAGTTGGCAAGACCCAGCGTCGGCAAGTAGGCCGGAGAAACGGGGCCGGCCGGCACGGTCCGGGTGAGGGGTGTGGTGGTGGAGGGTTCAGTCATCGTCGACTCCTTGGTCGCGCCCGAAGGGGGTGGGCTCGGGCAAGAGTAGCGTAAAATCGAACAGATCGTAAGTCAATATCGAACTATTTGTAGATTAAGTACGCGTGCGATCATGAGACGGTGAGATCTTCCGAGCACGCTTCGTCCCGCGCCGCATCGACCGCGCTGACGCGACGGCGGATTCTTGCCTCGGCCAGAGCGTTGATCGGCTCACGAGGCGGCGCACAGGTCTCACTCGAGGACGTCGCAGCCGCATCGGAGATCACACGCCCTGGCCTCCTCGGCCACTTCCGCTCGACGGATGCACTGATGACAGCAGTGGAAGCCGAGTTCTGCGTCGAGACCGGGCGGCAAATGCCCCTCGGTCCCGATTCGTGGGCGAACCTGATGGAGATTCCCGACTACTGCTCGATGTCTGTGCAGTTCTTGAGCCTCGCATTGACATCCGAATCTCCGCCACCTTCCAGCGCCTGCCACCATCGGCAACTCCTCGAATCGGCCGAGAGCATGGTCATCGGCGACTCCAGTTCGACCGTACTGACCCCCCAGGGGCTGGTCGCCACGTGGGAGGGCTTGCTCGTGTTGCAGGCTTACTTCCCGTCGCTCGATCCCGCGCGAATCATCCAGGCGTGCCTCGATCCGGCGCACGCCCGGCCATCAGCGCCCTCCTCCCGCACTTCCCCTGTATCTCCGGCATCGCTGATACCCGCCGAGTTCGGTTATGCGCGTGGCCGCTCACGTCGGCGGCAGATCATCGAAGACGCCACCGTGCTCTTCGCCCGCAACGGATACCACGGGACCACCATCCGGCAGCTCGCATCCGAGGTGGGCATCTCCACGTCCACACTTCTCCACCACTTCGGACACAAGGCGGGTCTGCTCGCCGAGGTGCTTCGCCACAGAGACGAGCAGCTCGTTCATCGGCGAGGGCAGCGCGACATGGATGCGCGCACGGAACTCGCGGAGCTCGGCAATGAGGCCCGCCGAGATCTGGAGGTGGAGCGAGGGCTTGTGAACATGTACGCCGTCCTCTCCACCGAGGCCATTCACCCCGACCATCCGGCGCACGCCTACTTCACCGATCGCTTCTCCCGCACGATCGACTACTTCGAGGGCCTCATCGCAAGCAGCGACTCCGGGTCTCCGGATCCACGGCTCGACGCCGTGTGGCTCGTCGCACTGTGGGACGGACTGCAGTATCAACTGATCCTGAGTCCTGACGACATGGATCTCCCCGCACAGCTGGATCATCACATCCAGACATCCCTGGGAATCACTCCGGCGACGAGAAGCTCGATCCTTGACGAACCGTACACCCCGGACCAGCGCACATCCTCCACGGTGTAATACAGTAGCTACCAGGTTTGTAGAGTAATCCGTTTCGGACCTCATACCACAGTCGGAAGGAGGAGCCATGGCCGGAGAGAGAACTCGAGAGCGAGGCGAGCTCGAGGGCGAGGTCATGCGGCTGCTCTGGAAGCACGTGGATCCCATGAGCGCACGCGACCTGCAGGACCTCTTCACGGGACCGGTGCCCGCGTACACGACCCTTCTCACAGCGCTCACCCGCTTGGAGAAGAAGGGCCAGGTCATCCGCTCGGGAGACTCTCCCCGCAAGGTGCGCTTTCAGGCCTCGCGCTCGGGAGAGGATTTCACGAGCGATTCGATGCTCTCCGCCTTGGATCGCGCGGGAGACCGCCACGCGGCACTGCTCGCCTTCGCCGGAACGCTTGACGACGACGACGTCGCGCTGCTGAAATCCGCCTTCGGTCGGAAGTCGTCGAAGCGCTAGCAGATGCTCTTCTGGGTTGTGCTGGCCTGCGGCATCGCATCGATCACGGTCGCACTCCTCGCACCCCTTCTGCTCACCGTGGGACGCTGGCAACTTCTGCACCCGCGTACAGCTCTCTCAGTGTGGTTCGGGGCTTTCTTCATAGGCATCGGACTGGCCCTCGCGGGACTGATCATCGGCGTTGCAGGTGCCGTCGCCGCCTCGCACACCCCAATCGGTTCAGAGACGCTGCTGATGACGATCCTCGGCTGGGCGGGCTTGGGAGCCTTCGGCGCGATCGCCGCTTTTGTCGCTGTGTCCGCCGAGCCGGTGCTCTCCTCCGAGACAGGGGCACTGCATTCACTGGCACCGATCGCCATCAGCCGCGAACAGCGACGCGGGTTCACTCTGGTCCGGTTCGAATCGGATCAGCCGATCGCCTTCGCCGCACCGGGCAGACCGCCCGAGATCCTGCTTTCGACGCGAATGGAGTCACTGCTCCCCTCCGCTCAGTTGCAAGCCGTCCTCGCTCACGAGTACGCGCACCTGAGGCAACACCATGCGTGGGCCACCCGAATCGCTCGCATCAACGCTCTCTGTCTCCCCAGAACGCACTCCGCGCGCGCGCTGCGAAGGGCAACCACACTTCTCGTCGAATTGGCGGCGGATGACCAGGCGGCACGTCTCGCCGGCCCCGCGCATCTGGCGAACGCGCTTTCGACGCTCGCGGCAGCATCGAACGACGCCGGTCTGGAGCTTCGCGCCGAGAGACTCGTGGACAAAAGGTGGCCCGGCGCCGTCAAGCGTCGCCGGCCTCCTGCGGCCTTCGCTCGCGATTCCTCGATTTGAGGTGGTGGCTCTCGGGACCGGTCCGGCTCGCGCCACCTCCGCTACGAAGTTACTCAGGCCCGAGGCTTCCATCCGCATACGCGGAGCACCCATGACCACGCCGAGCGCACCCTGCGTCGGATGCGATAGATGAGAAATCTCGCCTCGCCCCACTCCTCAGCGAGAGTGGACGGGTGGTCATCCTGATCCCGCGGGGGCGCGGTGAGTCCGATGACAAGAATCAGCACCAAGAGCGCCACCACATGCATGATGGCCGAGGTCATGCTCACTGCTCCGACTCCGCTCTCTGACTCACCTCTCCACTTCCGTCTCTCCGGGAACTGCGATACGGACCTCATCGAGATCCGAAGCAGGTAGTGTTAACGCTACATCCGGTAGTTATCTTCGCCTTCGCGGCGCGGTGTTAAAACTACACGATGTAGACTTGTTCCCAGCAAAACGAGTGGAGTGATAATGTCGCAGTTCACATTTGAGGTCACCGGAATGACGTGCGAGCACTGCGAGCATGCGGTGGGATCAGAGCTGTCCCGACTTCCCGGCGTCCAGAATGTCGTCGCTGATGCGGCAACGGGACGCGTGAGCGTCACCCACGATCTCCCGGTGGACCGGAGCTCCTGGGAAGCCGCGGTGGGTGAGGCCGGGTACAAAGTGGGTTCGTGGCCTGTAAGCCACGATGCGTGAAGAGCATGCGCCGAACGCACCCCGCGATCCCGCTCTGCTGCGCCCATCCCGTCATCTCCTGATCGCGGGCGGCCTGGCCACTGCCTTCCTCGGCGTCGGTCTCCCCGTCGGCATCACTGTCGCACTCGGGGACGCACCCTACAAGAAGCTCTTCCAGTCTTTCCCCGGCCTTGACGTCGGCGTGGTGACCACCGCTCTTTTGGTGGCGGCCGACACCGGGATTCTGCTCAGCATGGGCATCCTCACTCACCTGCTCTTCCTCCGTGCCACGCCTGCGAAGCGCGCGATACGTCTTGAGCACGGCTTCGAGGTCCGCACTCTCCGAGTAACCGCGTCGGTCTGGGCGGCGAGCGCCGCAGGGCTAGCCGTGTTTGAGGCTTTCGACACCAGCGGCGTGCCACTCTCCCGGATCCTCGAACCGGGAACGATCGCGTTCCTGTTCGAGGCGAGCTACCCGCCCGCCGCCTGGACGATCAGCTGTGCGGGAGCTCTCGTGGTGCTGTTCGCATCGTTCTTCGTCGACCGCTGGACAGGGATGCTGATCCCTCTGTGGGGATCGTTCCTCGCCACGCTGGCTCCCGTCGTGTCGGGCCAGATCCTCGTCGGCCCCGATCACGACTTCGGCGGCGATGCCGCCGTGTTCCAATCGCTCGCGATCAATCTGCTCTTCGGCGTCGTCGCGGTCTACTGGCTGCGGGTGTGCTCCGGTCGATTCATCGACCCCGAGTCCCTTCGGCGACTCTTCCTCCTGGCGGCGGTCCTACTACCGGTCATCGCCGCCTCGGACGTCGTCATCACATTCTTCAAGCTCGCCGGAACGCCCCTTCTCGGATCGTTGACCGGCTGGCTGATCGTGGGGCGATGGGCGGCCCTCCTCATCGTCGCGCTCCCCCTGATCGCGCTTCGCTCGCTCTGGCGTCGCGCACGCGTTCGCGCGGCGCACATCGTCTACTGCCTCTCGGTCGCATCCTTCGGGGTGATCGCATGGATCGGCGCCACAGCCGCGATGACCCGGCAGCCCCCGCCGCAGTACTTCGTGCCCACGAGCATCTCGCAGACGTTCATGGGTTTCGAGGTCGCTGATCCACCGAGCATCGAGGTGCTGTTCGGCCATTGGCGACCGAACGTGCTGTTCCTCACGATCGCGACGGCAGCCGTCGTCGTCTACCTCCTGGCAGTGCGCGCGCTTCACCGGCGCGGCGACCAATGGCCCCCCGGCAGAACCGTCGCCTGGCTGCTGGGCTGGGCGATCATCATCTTCGCCACCAGCTCAGGATTCGGCAAGTACTCCGCACCGGACTTCGGTATCCACATGATCGTCCATATGAGCCTCAATATGCTGGCACCCGGCATGCTCGTGCTGGGCGGGATCGTCACGCTGCTGCTGCGCGCCACGCGCTCAGTGCCCGGATCACCCGTGGGGCCGCACGACTGGATCACCTGGGTGCTGCACTGGCGGGTCCTCCAATTCCTCTACAACCCCCTGATCGTGTTCGTGGTGTTCATCGGCTCCTACTACGGGCTGTACCTCACGGGGATCTTCGGCGAGTACATGCGCTTCCACTGGGCGCATCAGCTGATGAATCTCCACTTTCTGATCGTCGGCTACCTGTACTACAGCCTCATCATCGGGGTCGATCGCCCACCCCGCCCGCTCCCCCACGTGGGAAAGCTGGGGTATGCGCTGGCCGCAATGCCCTTCCACGCGTTCTTCGGCATCATCCTGATGACGAGCACGACATTGATCGCCGAGAACTTCTACCTCTATCTCAAGCTCCCCTGGGCCGACCTCCCCGCACAGCAGTACCTCGCGGGCGGCGTCGCATGGGCCGGAGGAGAGATCCCGCTCCTTATCGTCATCATCGTGCTTCTGATCCAATGGGGTCGCCAGGATTCGAAGGAAGCACGACGCAAGGACCGGCACCTCGACACGGGGAGGGATGTGGAGTTCGACGCCTACAACGAAATGCTGCGTCAGCTCTCGGCCCGTTCCGCAGCGAGCGAAGAACTACGCCCGGGCCCGCAGCCCGAGAAGGAGCCACAGCGATGAACACTCAGACCGTGCAGCAGCTCGACCCCCCGCTCGAGCTCGACGTCTCAGGCATGACCTGCGCGGCGTGCGCCGGCCGTGTCGAACGCGCTCTGAACAAGCTCGACGGCGTCACGGCAACCGTCAACTACGCGACGGAGCGTGCCGTGTTGACCGGCATCTCGACCGAGGAGTCGGCACGCGCGATCGCGCAGATCGAGAGCGCGGGCTATGGCGCCCATCTGCGTGACGGATCGGATGATGCCTGGTCGCAGCGTGCCACCGAGTTCCGGATCTCCTCGCTCCGGAGACGGCTGGCCGTGGCCGCACTCCTGACCGTGCCGCTGATGGACATCACCTTGGTCCTGGCCCTCGTTCCCGGATGGCGATTCCCTGGCTGGGAGTGGGTCTGCGTGCTGCTCGCGCTGCCGATCGTCACCTGGGCCGCGTGGCCGTTCCACCGGGCCACCTTCCGCAACCTCCGCCACGGCATGGTGAGCATGGACACGCTGGTGTCGCTCGGCATCGCGGCGTCGTTCGGCTGGGCTGTGGCGACGCTGCTGTTCGGCGTGGGTGCCGGGTCGGAGGGCTATTGGCTCGGCTTCGGCTCGACCCCCGAGGGCGCCGACTCGATCTACCTCGATGTGGCCGCGGGCATGACCACCTTCCAGCTCGCAGGCAGATACTTCGAGACACGCTCCCGCCGGAAGGCCGGAGACGTGCTCGGCGCACTGAGCGCACTCGCTGCCACGCATGTGCGAGTGCTGCGCGACGGGGTCGAGACGGTGGAGCCGGCCGGCCAGCTGCGCTCCGGTGACGTGTTCGTGCTCCTGCCGGGCGAGACCGTGCCCGCGGATGGCATCGTCCTGAGCGGCAGCGCAGCCGTCGACGCGAGCATGATGACCGGCGAGCCGATGCCGATCTCGCTCACGAGCGGAGACACTGTCACGGGCGGCACCATCAGCACCGATGGCCGGCTCGAAGTGCAGGCGACGTCAGTCGGCGCCCACACCCAGCTCGCCCAGATGGCCGCACTTACCGAGCAGGCGCAGGCACGCAAGGCCGATGTGCAGAAGCTGGTCGACCGCGTGGTGACCTGGTTCGTTCCCGTGGTGATCGGACTCGCCCTGATCGTCGGCATCGCCTGGGCCGTGAGCGGAGCTCCCGACGACAAGGCAATCGGCGTCGGAATCAGCGTGCTCATCATCGCCTGCCCCTGTGCGCTCGGACTCGCTACCCCCACCGCGCTCATGGTCGGCATCGGGCGAGCTGCGACGCTCGGCATCCTGATCAAGGGGCATGATGCGCTGGAGGCATCCGGTGCCGTGACCACCGTCGTTCTCGACAAGACCGGCACGCTGACAACGGGCACGATGACGGTGCAGGATTCCGCTGTGTTTGATGTGGCCCCGCGCGACATGTGGATTCTTGCAGCATCCGCCGAACGCGGCTCGGAGCATGCGATCGCACGCGCCATCGAGCGTGCGGCCGCACCGTTCTCGACCGATCTGCGCCCGCTCGGCGAGTTCACGGCGAAACCAGGACTCGGCGCCGTGGCCACGATCGACGGCATCCGCGTAGTCATCGGCAATGTCTCCCTAATTGAAAGCGAGTCGGTGCGTATCCCTGCCGAGGCTCGCGCGGCCGTCGAGCGTTTCGAGAACGACGGCCACACGACCGTGATCGTCGCCGCCGACGATGTCGTCATCGGCGTGCTCGCGCTGTCGGATTCCCTCAAGCCGCGTGCAGCCGAGGCCGTCAAGGCCCTCCGCGAGCAGGGGCTGGAGATCCTGCTGCTCACCGGCGACTCTCCGGCGGCCGCGGCGCGCATCGCCGCCGAGCTCGGTGTGGATGGGGTCCATGCCGGGGTCCTTCCCGCACAGAAGGCAGATGTGATCAGGGACCTTCAGACGTCGGGCAAGCGGGTTGCGATGATTGGCGACGGAGTCAATGACGCCGTCGCACTGGCCACTGCCGACCTCGGCCTCGCGATCGTCACCGGCACGGACATCGCCCTCAAGGCGGCCGACATCATCCTGGTCCGTGATGACCTGCTCGTGATTCCCGATGCGATCGCGATCTCCCGCAAGACGCTTCGCACCATCAAGATGAACCTCGTCTGGGCGTTCGGTTACAACGTCGCCGCGATCCCCATCGCCGCCGCAGGCCTGCTCAATCCCCTGATCGCCGCAGCCGCGATGTCGTTGTCCTCGGTGTTCGTGGTCTACAACAGCCTCCGTATCCAAAAGGTGCGCGGCTCGCGCTGAACCCTCCCTCCTACCGCAGGTCGTACGCCTCGCGCGCCACGAGCACCTCCTCGATGTGCTGTTCAGCCCAACGTCCGAGCGCCGTCAACGGCTCGCGGAGCGTGAGCCCCAGGGGCGTCAGGTCGTACTCGACGCGGGGCGGCATCTCGTCATAGGCCGTGCGCGTGAGAAGGCCATCGCGCTCCAGATCGCGAAGGGTCTCGGCGAGCACCTTCGCGCTGATGCCGCCGACGCGGTCTCGGATCGTTCCGAATCGCGCCGGCCCCTCGCTCAAGGCGATCACGATCATCGCGGTCCACTTGTTGGCTACCCGCGCCAACGATGTGCGTGAAGGACACGTCGCCAGCATCACATTCCAGACCGGATCAGCCATGGGGCAAACTCATTTCCTTAGTTACGTTGAGGTAACAGGTTACCATATGTAACTATAGACACATACCGCTCAACTGAAGGAGAGATCATGACTGACACCACCCCCGCCGGCATCGCCGCCACCTACTTCGGCGCACTCGCCCAGGGCGACATCCCCACCGTGATGGCGCAGTTCAGCCCCGACGTCGTCTGGCACCAGCCAGGCGCACACCAGTTCTCGGGTGTGCACACGGGCGTCGACGGAGTGGGCGCACTCCTCGGCGGAATGATGGAGACGACCGCAGGGACCTTCGCGCTCGTCGTCACCGGACCCGCGATGGTCAACGGTGAGATGGTTGCACTTCCCGTGCGCTTCTCGGGCACTCACGGCGACGCCTCGATGGACATGGCGGGCGTCGACCTGCTCACGGTTCGTGACGGAAAGATCATCGCCGTCCACCTCTTCTCCGAAGACGGCACCAGCGAAGACGCCTTCTGGGGTCAGCGCTGATCCACCTCACAACCCGGGCTTCGACCCGCAAGCGTGTAGGACACGAATGGCCGGTCATCGTCGAGCAGTTGCTCGTCGATGACCGGCCATTCGGTTCGGTGGCGTCGTCTCAGCCCGCGGTCATCCCCGCGCGGGCGACACTGTGCCCGTGCCGGAGGAGTCCCTGCGGATCGTATCTGTGGACCAGTCCGACGAGTCGTTCATAGGTGACGTCGTCGAAGGCACGGCGTCGATCCGCTTCGTCCTTCACCGCTCCGTGCACGTTGAGGATCGTCTCGCCCGTACTCCACGGGTCCATGGCGAGGGTGGCGGCATCCACCACGGCATGCACGGCGACGGAAGCTTCGGGAAGGTCCAGTCCGACGACCTGAAGATTGAAGGCCGCATCGCGCCCAGAGATGGCAGCGGCGTGCTCGGGGATCCGCGCGAATGCGCCCTGCTGGTGTCGGAGATCCCACAGCAGCATGGGCACCCGCACATCGGCTCCGACGATCGACAACAATGCGTCGGCCGTCTGCGCGGTCACCTCCCGCAACAGCGTCCCGCGCAGATAGAAGGGGATGGGCTCAGGCGGGTCGCCATGGATCGCATCGAGGTTCGTGACGGGGATCATGCTCACGTGATCGATGAGCGCGGGGGCGACCGCCCTCATCGGCGCGAGCATCTCGTCGCCGGCACCGACCTCACCCAGGTAACACACGCGCAGATGAGCGATCACCCTGCCGCGCAGAGGCTCGGGCACCGCGGGGCTCGCCGGCATCCAGATCATCGCGAGCGAGGTGCACATCTCATCGGGGATCGATTGCGTCCACTCGCCGTAAGCGATCAGGATGTCGCGCATGTGCGCTCCGTCGAAGTAGATTCCGCCACCGTAGAACTCGGTGACGGCCACGAGCTCGACCGTGATGCGGGTGACGACACCGAGGTTGCCGCCGCCGCCGCGCAGACCCCAGAACAGGTCGGGCTCGCTGTGCGCGTCGACATGGCGAACCTCACCGTCCATCGTCACGACTTCGAGCGCGTGCACCTGATCAACCCCCATGCCGAAGGCCCGCCCCATGATCGAGAGACCGCCGCCGAGGGAGTATCCCACGACGCCGACATCTGTGGAGGAACCCGCCAGCGGAGCGAGACCGAGGGGTGCGGCCGCCTCCAGCACCGCGCGCCAACGAACACCGGCGCCGACCGTGATCAGATGCCGCTCAGGATCGATCTCCAGGGAGTCGAGCCGGCGCACGCTGACCATGATCCCCTCCGTGAAGGACGTGTATCCGTGTCCTGTCGAATGCACACCGACGGCGATTCCGTGTGCCGTCGCAAAGCGCACCGTCGCCTGGACGTCAGCGACGCTCTCTGCGCACACCACCGCGAACGGAGTATGAACCACCGAGGTGTTGAACGTGGCGAGTTCCTCATCGAAACCGGACTCGCCGCGCAGGATCACCGCACCGGTGAGCACACCGGCGAGTTCAGAGACCTCGCCGGTCGAAGGAGTACCACTCATCATGACACCGCGGGGTTCTGTCGCACGATGGCACGGGCCTCGTCCTCATCCATCGGAGGCCCGATGATCGGAGTCTCGAGTTCGACGCTCAGTTTCATCAACAGATCCATGTCGAGCGTTCCCTCCCCCTCTTCCGGTAGACGCAGCTCTTCGGCGATCGGCGCGCTGCGCTCGATCAACGACAGGAAATTGTCGGCATTGTGAACCAACAGCACCTTCGTCGCTCCGTCGCTCGTGACGCGGGTGGTGTACGCGACCCCGTGCGGCAACGACACGTAGTTCCCGGGTCGGGCCACAAGTGTTCGCTCCCCCGACCGCACAGCCATTTCGCCCTCGAGCAGGTAGAAGTCGTCGTTCAGCCGCGCATGCACATGCAATGGCGCCACCCCTCCGGGCGGGAAGGTCATCTCGATCACGGCCGGCACCCGCGGGGCCCCTTCGGGATTCCGCAGCACCACCAACGATCCGAGGAACCACCACGCCCGACTGTTCTCCGGTGTCGTCTGCAGCTGACGCTCATCCGCGAATTCGGCGGAGGGGTCGATTGAAGTCATGGCGTTCCTCTTTCATCGTCGAACGAGTCAACCCTCCGCATGCATCGGGAGAGATTCACGAAGGTCGCGCCGCCCCGGGAATGTCCCGAGGGGTGTACATAAATCTAAGGATGCGGAGAGTACCCCCGTGTCACCCTCCGGGGTACTCTCCGCGGGAATCTCATCCCTCGACGTCGCGCACGATCTCTTTGGTCGTCTCGATGAATGAGGCGATGTCGTCATCTGTCATCGGTAGGGAGAGCGAGAAGTCCCCGCGCGCGACGGGGAAGAACCCTCTGTTCGCGAGCTCGAGTGAGCACATCTGGGTGCGGTCGTCATCCAGATTTCGCCAGTAGTCGCGATGGGTGCGGATCTGCAAGCCATGCTCGTTCATGAAGCCGTACGCCAGGTGCGAGATGCCACGACCATAGATGCTGAAAGCGCTGCCTCGCGCCAGACTCCACTCGTTCAGCTCGTGCATCACCCGCCCCGCCATCGAGTTGAGCCGGTCGAACGCTGCGGCATCGAGTTGCTGCAAGGTGGCGATTCCCGCGGCGACAGAGATCTTGTGACCGTGGTGCGTACCCGAGATCGACACCAGGCCGCTGTCCAGAACCGACATCATCTCAGCTGACCCGCCGACGGCGCCGAGCGGGAATCCGCCCCCTACGATCTTGCCCATCACAGTCAAGTCGGGCGTCACACCGTATTCGGCCTGCAGGCATGATGGTCGAGTCGCGGAGGGGCTGTGTGATTCTCTGGCTGTTCTGCAGACCGGCACCAACTGCCGATGGACCTGGGCACAGTGGCTGAACACCACGCTTCCCGAGGAAGACATCCCGCGCGCCATCGAAGCGCTGCACGCCGGACGTCTCGACGAGGTGTTGCGCGACGCCAGCACGATGCCTGGGCGTGGCGGTCGTGATCGACATTCCGCGCGCCAGAGCCCGGCCGGGAGGCCCGGCCAGGCGCTGTCAGTAGAGCTCAGGGACGCTGCTCTTCTCGGGTTGTGCGCCGAAGGCTGCGGCGCCGCTGGACCACTGCGAGAGTGACCGCGGCCGCGAGGCATGCGGCGCCGCCAACGGCGTCAGCGATTCTTGGCATCGGGCATGTGGTCGACGGCGGAACACCACCCGCAGGCAAGGCATGCGGGTAGTCCGAGGAAGATTCAGTGCTGAATCAGTACCGGCGCATCCTCTTCTGTCGGCGCGGGTCGCCGCACGAAGAATGTCAACACGACTGCCGCGGTGGCCACGCACGCCCCGAGCAGGAAGGCTGCGTGCACGCCCGCGTTTGTTGATGCGACCTCGCTGGCACCGGCAGCGGCGGCATCCGCCGCCCCCACCGACATCAGAGTGATGAAGAGCGCCGTTCCTGCGGCTCCAGCGACCTGCTGGATCGTGCTCACAATGGCACTGCCATGCGAGTACAGCTTTCGATCCTGCGAGCTTCACCATCGCCTTCAAACGGTGCGCGGGAGTGCCACCATCGGCCTTTCGAGAGGCGTCTCGTCGACGGCCAAAGCGGCGACCAGTAAGAAAGAGGGACTCAGAACTCTCGAGCTGCCACATCCGGCCGATGCGAAGCTGCCAGGAACTCCCGCAACCGATCCGCAGGGAGCGGGGCGCCAGGATCCTTCAGATAGTCCTCGTAGCCGCCGGCAAAGTAGATCCCGGTGTATGCGCCAGACTCGGGCTCGAATCTCCACGACTCCGCCAGGGAGCCTGCGTCTACCGTGTCGAAACCCAGAGCTTCCACGACCTCCCTCGACGCGCGCTTGGCCTCGTCATCGTCACCTGCGACCGGCAACGCTGTGCGAGGTGTCGAGTGCGCAAGCAGCGGGATGTGGTGCGCCACGATGTTGTTGAACGCTTTCACGATGGTCGACTCGGGCAGCAGCGACTGTTCGTACTCGGCAGTCGTTGTGGACAAGGAGTCCAACGCCTCTATCCGACCTTCACGGAAGGGGTAGTAGTTGCCGGTCGAGAGGATGAGGCGACCGCGGAGCGCTTCTAGCGGAAGTGCCTCGTACGCTCCTAGGGGCACCGCGAGGACGACGAGATCGCCGAACTGGGCCGCTTCCGCAGCCGTAACTGCTTTCGCTTTCGGACCGAGCTCGTCGACCAGTTCTTTCAGCGACTCGGGGCCGCGAGAGTTACCAATCAGCACATCGATCCCACCCGCGACTGCGAGTCGAGCGACCTCTGCACCTATTGCGCCACTACCGATGATGCCGATCTTCGTCACTGGTGGATCCTTTGCTTGTGGTGCTGACGCGGCGGGACCGCGCCTCAATGAACGTGCCGGCGACGGCGCACATGTGCGACCTCACTCGCTTTCGAGCACATCAGTCCGGCGAACAGCCTGCCGCCCCGAGCCTAGACGTGGACACTGGGCACAGGCAGCGTCCCGTTCGATAGGCGTAATTTCTTGGCGGTATGGCGTGGTATCCACCACTCGCCCGCCGAGGTGCACCGGTGTGGCTTTGGACACCCAGAAGCCACGCGCTCCATCGGCAAGAAGACAACCCGCCGCCGCAACCACGTGGCCGCGGACGGCCTGCGATGGCAGGGGTATCACGCTGTCAGGAGGATTCCCTGACTGTCGTATCATGGGCGAAGACGAGGTACACGCTTGCTGTCCATGTGTACGCGCGATCCCGCAATCCCTCCCCCGTGACAGCGTCGAAGTTCTCGGCGAATCCCGACGCTTCGCACAGCGCTCGGAATCGTGCGCTGACCGTATCCGCGAGGGCTACATAGCCACCCCGACGCAGGCCCTCTTCGATGATCATGGTGGATGGCGCCCAGATCGGTCCGCGCCAGTAGCCGTCGGTTTGATAGTCAGGGTCGTCAGGTCGTTGAGTTGCGGGGCCCCATGCGGTGAGGTGGCCTTCGATGGCTTTGGCGAGAGTGGCGGCAACATTCGTGGGCAGGACGTCCGCGGCGAGAATCGGCAGCAGGTTGAGCAGGCTGGTTCTCTTGCTGATGCGGCCCGACAGGGCGCCGACGGCGAAGAAGCCTTCATCGTCGCGCAGGTGCCGGAGCAGTGCGTCCCACACGCGGCCACGTTCGCGGTCCCATCGCTGCTGTTCGTCGCTGCCCAGTTCCTCTGCAAGGCTGGCGAGAACGCCCAGTTGGATGACGAGGAATGCCGCAAGGTCGGGCGCCTCGATGACACGGTCTGTGTCGAAGGTCGTGGAGTTGTCCCAGCCGCTGTCATTTCCGTGCTGGTAGTAGGGCAGGTCATGGCCGGGGATGATCCGATAGTCGAGCCAGAATCGCGTCCACTTTGACAACCGCTCGTAGATATCGCTCAGCTCGTCTATGGTCAGTTCCCGTGGCAGCCGCTCGCGGAGGCGGGTCAACGCCCATCCGTGAATTGGCGGCTTTACGAAGTTGTACAAGACTTCCGAGTGCGTGACGGAGTCAGGCATGGCTCCGCTGAGATCTTGATGATCGAAGGGGGTCAAGAACTGATCGAGCGCGTGTTCGGCAAGTCCCGGTGCGACAGCCAGTGCATTGAAGGCGTGATCCCAGCTCCACACCTTGTCCATCCAGTGCTTCGACATGAGAATCGATTCGCGAAGGAGGAATCCTGCGGGTTCGACGGTTGCCGACCACAACACGTACGCCGCGCGCTCTACCGCTGGTGTCGCCTCCGTCCGCCATGCAGCAATCGCGTCGACATACGCGGTGAAGTCCGACGCAACCCGTTTCACTACGTCCGCGAAGGGCTCGAGGCTCACGTAGGGAGGATGCGCCGCGCCGATCTCCTCGACCGCGAGCTCCCATCCCTGGGTCCCGGAGGCGGTGAGCGAACGTGTTCCTGCTCCGAGTGCTTCTGAACCGTCCGGGGCCAGCTTCCCCTTCAACGAGGTTACGCGGTACCGGCGGCCGGATTCATACGAGGTGAAGACGTATGCCCTGTCTATCGGATCTTGGAAGAAGTAGGTGCCGGTGAAAGGTGTGAGCTCGTCCACGGCGTCAGCGAGGGTCAGATCGACGCCGTCTCCGGTGAAGCGCACCGTCGTTGTCGATTCGAACGCCGCCCGGATGCTTGATCCGTCGCCGGACTCCCACACAAGAACGGACGGGTCAGCGTTGATCGTGGTCTCGATACGGCGTCCTTCTCGGGTAGGTACGAGCCGCAGAATCGCGTGCATACCGTTGAGGTGGGTGACGAGGTGCAGGTCTTCGGCGCGTCGATGGAGTCCAATGACCGGTGAGATGTCGAGCCAGGATCCACGTCGGCTGAACGGTACGTCGCGCACGTCGACAGACGGCAAAGTGAAGGAAGGCAAAGGGTGGACCTTTCGATGAAGACGGGAGAGGGTCAATCTTTGACGGCGCCGGCAGTAACGCCGGCTGCGACGTAGCGCTGCGCGACGATGAGCAGGATGGCGGCCGGGACGGAGGCAACGACGGCGGTGGCCATGATGGCGTTCCAGTCCTGAGTGTTGTTGCCTATGTAGCGGTAGATGCCGATGGTGATGGGCTGCAGGTCCGCTCCCCGGTTCAGGGTCGAAGCGAAGATGAAGTCCGACCACGCCCAGAGGAAGGTGAAGAGCGAGACCGTGACGACTGAGTTGCGGCTGACGGGCAGGATAATCGAGCGGAAGGTGCGCCACGCGCTCGCGCCGTCGATCTTCGCGGCCGCCATCAACTCATCGGGGATTCCCGACATGAACGCGGTGAAGATGAGGACTCCGAACGGGACGGCAAGGGTGGAGTCGGCGAGGATCAGCCCCGGAATGGTGTTGAGGATGCCCCAGTTGTAGAAGATGAGGTAGAACCCCATGGCCATGATGATGCCGGGGATCATCTGGGCGATGAGCAGGATGAAGTCGATGGTGGTTCGGCCTCGCGGGCGCAGCTTGGCCAGGGCAAAGGCCGCGGGGGCGGACAGCACCAGGGTGAGCAGGACCGTCCCTAGACCGATGATCAGGCTGGTTCCCAGGTAGGGCAGCTGATCGGCGAAGACTCTCGCGTAGCCCGCGAAGGTCGGGTCGACGGGGAAGAGATCCGGCGGATCTTTTCGCAAGTTCTCCGGCTGCGTGAGCGAGACGTTCACCATCCAGTAGAGGGGGAACAGCATGATGACGGTGAGGACGACGCCGACGGCGGTGGACAGCAGGCGCTTGATCATGACTGCTCCATTCGGCGCTGTGCGCGGATATAGACGAGTCCGAAAACGAACGCGAGAATGATCAGCAGGTTTCCTACTGCTGCGGCCGGGCTGAGGTCTGGCGAACCGCCACCGAATCCCAATCGATACGACCAGATGGAGAACGTCGTGGAGGAGTCCCCAGGGCCGCCTCTCGTCATGATCCAGATGATGTCGAACACTTTCAACGTGTAGACCAGGCCGAGCAGGATCGTGATCGCGGAGACAGGTCGTAGGAGCGGGAAGGTGATCTTCCAGAACGTCTGCCACCCGTTCGCGCCGTCGAGCGATGCGGCCTCGTATAGATCCCCCGGAATGTTCTGCAGACCGCTGTAGAGGATCACGAGGTTGAACGGGATACCGATCCAGATGTTCGCGATGAGGACGGAAACCAGCGACCACTGCGGAGACGTCAGCCAATTGACCTGCTGCAGCCCAAAGGCTTCCAGAGCGGCGTTGACAATGCCGGACTCACTGTTCAGCATCCATGCCCAGATGGAGGCCGACACCAACAGCGGCAGCAGCCACGGGATGAGGAACAGCGCGCGGAGCGTGGCAGACAGAGGGAACTTACGGAAGAAGAACACTGCCAGTGCCAGACCAATCGCGAACTGCACGAGAATCGAGCCGAACGTGAAGATGGCGGTGTTGATCAGCGAGGGTGTGAAGGTCGAGCTGGTGAGCACCTCGATGTAGTTGTCGAACCACACGAATGGAGCATCACCGGTGATGAACGACCCTAGGGTGTAGTCGCGGAAGCTGAGATCGAGGTTGCGCCACAACGGCAACGCATAGAACACCGCGAGGTACACGATCACGGGCGCGAGGAACGCCCATGCGGTCAACTGTGAGCGTCGGTACGCACGCTTTCGGAGTTGCTCCGAGGAGAGCGCGCGTATCGGGCGCTGCACGTTCCCCTCGAACCAGGGGGGCGTGCCCGCACGCCTGCGCGAACCTGTCCGTGTCGATGACATGTCAGTACTGCTTTCGTTTCGGCGTGCGGGCGGGATGTTACGGAAGCTTCGACGCGGCGTCGGTCTGCGCCTTCGCCAGAGCATCTGCCGGTGTTGAGGCGCCACTCAGCGAGTTCTGCACTGCGGTGAACAGTTGCTCCGAGATGATCGGGTAGGCCGTTCCCAGGTTGTCGGCTGTCCGCGGCTTGGCGTCACCGACTGCGGTGATCCACCCCTCGAGTGTCGGATCCGCCTCGAGCTGGGCAGCCTGCCCCTCCGCCGTCGGAGCGACATAGCCGAGAGCATCCGCGCCCGTGTTGCCATCGGTGAGGCACTCGACGATCTTCACCGACGTGGCGTAGCGGGCGGTGTCCTTCTGGATCGGGATGGTGATGAACTCGCCCCCGGTCGGGGCCGCGGCGACGTCTCCATCGATTCCGGGGACCTGCATCGAAAGGTAGCCAGCTTCATCAGCCGCTCCCTTGAACCACGATCCGTTTTCTGCGAACGCATATTCACCCGTGAGGAACTCGTCCCAGCTGGTGCCCTGGGTGTTCTGCAGCACCGAGTTTGGTGCGAGACCATCCTTGACCCAGTTCGTCCACAGCTCGAGCGACGCAACAGCCTCGGGCGAGTCGAGCTGTGTCAGGTCACCGCCGGCGCCCCAGAACCAGGGCAGGAACTGGAAGGATCCTTCCTCGGTTCCCACAGCCGAGAACGTGATGCCCTTCTTGCCAGCCGCGACCACCTTCGTCAGCGCATCGGTCAGCGATGCGAAGTCTGTCACGGAGGCGATGTCGACGCCCGCCGCCTCAAGGACAGCCGGGTTGTAGTAGAGACCCAGCGTGTTCGCGCCGACAGGCACACCGTAGACGTCACCGTCGAGTTCGCCCGCGGAGAGGATGTTCTTCTCGATGTTCGAGACGTCCAGGCCGTTGTCGGCCGTCGTGGTCAGGAGCCCGGCTTCAGCGAGCGTAGATACCTTCGGGTTGTCGACCAGCGCGATGTCAGGCAGGTTGGGCGCTGCCGTGGTGAGATCCTTCACGGTGTCGCCAGTGTTCCCGGCGTTACGATCAATGGTGATGTCCAGGTCAGCCGCGCAGGCGTCAATGACCTTCGCCCAGTCCGACGACGCGTCACGATCCGGGTACGGATCCCACAGCGTGTATGTGTCTGACGAGGGGGCGTCCGTGCCCCCACCGTCGTCGCTACCGGAGCAGCCGGCGAGCATGCCGACAGCGACTGCTCCGACGGCGAGGGCGGCGAGAACGCGGCCGCGGGATGAGGTGTTGATGTTCACTGTATTCCTCCTTGAATGTGATGAAACTACTTGCCGTCGAACCGGTTCGACGCGTGGCCAAAAATTGCCCTTTCAGGCACATCGGCTACGCGGAGCTGCCCCGGTTCGTGATCTCGGGCTCGATGAACTTCACGACTTGTGGTGCATAGTCGGGTTCGTTGATTCGTCGAACGAGATGTTGGACCGCTTCGCGGCCCAATTGATCGGGCGACGTCTCCACCGCGGTGTACGGCAGGAGGAACGTGCGGCCGAAGTCTCGGGAGTACAAGCTGACGACCGATAGGTCGTGGGGAACGCTGACGCCGCGGTCACGCAGGACCGCGGGCAGGGCGGCGATGGATGCATCGTTGTGGACGATGAGGGCGGTCGCCTCGGGGCGGGTGTCGAGGATCGCGTTGAGGCTGCGCTCGATGGCCGGCTGCTGAGATTCACCGTAGTGCGGAAAGAGCCGGAGACCGTATCGGCCCGCGCGTTCGAGGGCAGCATCCCGGAAACGCCATGCGTATGCTCCGCCGCGCTCGAAGACGTGACGCGGCGGCGACACGAGCACGATGTTGTGATGCCCGAGCCCATAGAGGTGGTCGACCAGGAGTCGCGCTGCTTCTCCGAAATCGAGGTCGAACACATCGAGGCCCTCGGTGTCGCGCGGAAGACCCACCAGCGCGCCGGGCTGCCTGGCCTCGCGGAGAGCTGTGAGGCGGGGATCATCGTGCGTGACGTCGAGGAGGATCACACCATCGACCATGTTCGACGACGTGATGCGCGCCACAGCGCCGGGACCATCGTCATCGGTGACCATCAGAATGTCGTAGCCGAGAGCGCGTGCGGCATCGGAGATCGCCAGGATGTACTGCAGCATCGCTGGCGGGAACTCGTCTTCGTGAAACTGGAGCAGGAGACCGATGACCATCGTCTGTGACGTCGCAAGGGCTCGCGCGCCCGCGTTCACGGTGAAGCCCAGGCTGCGAATGGCCTCTTCGATCCGTTCGCGGGTCTCCCGAGAGATGGGGCGATTGCCGGAGAGAGCATAGGACACAGTGCTGCGGGATACTCCCGCAGCCTTTGCTACGTCGCCGATTGTCGGCATGCTCTCCACCCCTTTCTTCATCGAACCGGTTCGACAATCATATGACGGTGGAGGGAAGAAAGCAAGGCGGCCTGTAGTCGAATTTGGCGGCATCGACCACGATTCATTATGCCCACAAGGAGAGGGGCCAGCCTGAGCCGGCCCCTCCCTTCATTGTGCCTGGGCTACTTCATTTTGACGGTGGTGGACGCGGAGATGTCTCGCTCTCCCGTCGCGGTGAGGGGTTGGCTGCCCGTGGCAGCGTCCGCCGGCACCCGCAGGGTGACCTTGGCGGTGCCGTTCTGGTCGGTGAGGACCGTGCCGAGCACGCGATCACCGAGGACGATCTCGACGTCACTCCAGCGCACGAATCCCTGTACTGACAGCGTGATCGTCTTGCCGCGTGTGATCGTGCCGGTGGACGGTTTGACCACAGGCTGGGTGGCCGCAGCGATGCGAACGGTGATCGTTTTGGCTACTGCCGTGTTGCCCGCGACATCTGTCGCCCGGTAGCTCACCAGCCAGTCGCCGACCTTGTCGAGAACAACTCCACGGTCAGTGGCGGTTACCCACCCACCGTCGTTCAGCTTGTACTCAACGGTTGCCAGCCCGGAGGCGGCGTCCGTGCCCGCGAAGTCGAGCGTGATCGGGTTGAGCGGCGTTCCCCCTCCCGATGCGGGGGATCTGACTACTGTCGCTTTCGGGACAGCCTTGTCGATCTTCACCACAGTCTGACCTTCCGACCCAGCAACCACGACATTGTTCTTCAGCAGCCGATGCTCGAGGACATTCTGGCCATCCTTCGATACCGTGATCGCCTTGGTGTAGGTCTTCCATGCGCCGCCGTCGAGTCGGTACTGGATTTTCACCGCCGAGCTGCCCGCCGGTGCCGCCAGGGCGACAAGGACGTTCTGGTTGTACCAGCCGTCAGTCGCGGCCGGGTCGGCGGAGGTGATCTTCACCGACGCGGTCGCTGCTTTGACGGCGACCGTCAAGACAACGGTCTTCGCGGCCTCGACGTTTCCTGCCACGTCCACCGAGCGGTACGCGACCGAGTACGAGCCAACGTCGGTGAACGAGACTCCAGCGGAGCTCGAGAGGAGCCACGCACCGCCGTTGACTGAGTACTCGGTCCTAGCGATGCCCGACACCGTGTCAGCTGCAGGGAACGTGGCGCCAATCGTGCCGCCCTCCGTGACGGTCCCGCTCGCCGGGTCCGTCACGACCGTGGTCGACGGTGCACCGCGATCCACCTTGACGGCAACCGTGCCTTCTGCACCGGCGACCGGCGTACCCTCGTGAACGGCGCGGTAATCGACGGCGTATTCTCCATCGACCGAGAAGCCCACCGGTTCGGAATAGTCCTTCCACTCAGCACCGTCGACGCGGTACTGGAGGGCGACCGCCGTGTTTGATGCGGTCAATGTGAGGGTCGCAGGACCGTTGATCCATCCCGCGGCACCGGCCGGCTCCCCCGTGACCGCGGCATCCACGGTGGTTTCCGCAGCCTCCGGTGCGTTGGTGGCTGTGAATGTCAGCCGGTCGATGTTCGGTGCGTACTGCGAGCGGAGGAGGATGCCGGGGAAGGTGTCGGAGATGTACGTCTGACCATCGAAGCTCTTCTGCTCCTCAGAGGAGAACACGATGGTGTTCTCGCCCTTAGTCAGTTCAACCGGCACGGTGAGGTCCCAGAACTGGTTCTGATGGAACGTATGCGGGAACGTGACCGACTGCTTCGTCCCATTCACACTGATATCAGCACGCCTGGCCACCGGGTCCGGGTTGTAGTGCGACGCGGGCGACTGCTCCTCGTTGGAGTAGCGCACCGTCATCGCGTATGTTCCCGGCTCGTCGACGGTCACCGTGGTGGTCAGCGTCGCGCCGTTGCCCGGGGCGCCACCGATCTTTCCGACGGCCTTTCCTCCGCTGGCGAATGACAGGTCCAGGGCGGCCGCGGCCCCCGACAGGACACCGGATTCTGCCTCGATGGTCTGCGTCGGAAGGAGGGCGGCGGACGAGCCGACGGTAACCCGATCAATGGCGACCGTTCCCTCAACCCCAACGACCTCGACCTTGTTGATCCCACCGACCAGGAACGCCGGCAGTGTCGTGCTGGAGTCGATCAGACCGAGTGACTGACCGTTCACCGAAACGGTGGCGGTGCCGCCGCCAAGGGTGTCCACTGTCAGCTGCTTCTCGGCGTCTTCTGCCGCGTACACCCAGAACGTGACGGACTGTCCCGCCGAGACGTTTGCGACGCCCGAGCCGGAGACACCGGCACGGGAGTAGTCATTCACGGCACCGTTGAAGGTACCGTTCTCGGCCTCGTAGATCGGCACGTACGACGCGTTGGCGAGCGCGAGGTCGATCTTGTCGATGATCGCCGCTCCCACTGTTTGCTTCGTCCCGTCGAGGCTGCGCGCCGCTAGGGTGATCGTGTGCTGGCCGGCGGTCAGTTCCACGGTGGTGTCGGTGTGATCCCAGACCACCCACTTGTAGCCGAGGTTCGCCCGGATCTCCTGCTCGGCGGCACCATCGACCCGCACGAACATGTTCACCGGCCCCTGGGGGAGGTTGCGAGCCTCTTTATTGAACCCGTTCGCAAGTACGCTGAGGTCGTAAGTTCCTGTGCTGGGCACGGTGACATTGAAGTTCAGCTCCAGCGTCGAGCCGCTCTCGATACCGCCGACGTTACGGGTACCGGAGGTGTAGAAGCCGCCGACATTGCTCGGGGTTCCCTCCGGGCCGTTCAGGTACCGAGGCGAACCCGTGAATGCTGCATCCTCAGCTTCGTAGGTACCCCTCCAGCTGAACGGAGCGACCGACGGCGAGGTCGTGTCGACACCGGGCGTGATGACGACTTCGTATGCGGAGTCGACCCCGAGGCCGGGGAGATCCCCCGCGCCGAAGCCCAAGGACACGGAACCCCCGACTACCGGCGCATCGAACTCCTTCACCGTCTGAGGTTCTGCGGAATCCCCGATCTGACCGGTCCAGCGAATGTCACGGATCAGGACGTGTGCGCTGGATCCGATGTATTCCGGCAGACGGTCGAAGTATACGTTCTGCGAGCCAGAGCTGCCGCCGAAGAGCGCCCGGATCTGCTGCTTGTCGTCATCAACGGTCGCGACGCCCTGCAACGTGTAGCTTTCGTTCGGGCGGGGTGGGGTGACCTTCACGGTCTGGCCGCTCATGTTCGCGTACGACTGGAGCAACCACCACTGGCCGTTTCCTCGATTGGCTTGCACGGCCGAGTCGCTCAGATTTCCGTCGATGTTCCAGTAGGCGATGTCGCCGTCGACCTTCTTGTCCTCGAGCGCTGCGATCCATTGGATCATCTGGGCAGGCACCGACGTGTGGTAGTTGAAAGCGTACTCATTGAGGTTGATCGGCAGCTCGCGGCCCTCGTACTCGGTGCCCGCAAACGCCGCTCTTTCCCAGCCTCGGTAGGTGTCTACCGACCGGCGAATGGATGCCGGTTCGCTGAGCTCGTGCCAGGTGAAGGAATCCGGGACAGTGTCAGCATCCACCGTGTGCTGAAGGAAGCCCTGCACCTGACTGAACAGCAGGCTCGTGTTGGGCCCCGCAATACGCGCATCCGGCATCTTGTCCTTGATCAGCCGATACATGGCGTCCCATCCTGCAAAGAACCGGGCCGGATCGTTGAGCCAGCTCACCCCGTAGAACGACTGCGGGCCGTCCCCGTACATGTTGCCTTCCGGCTCGTTGAACGGCACGAAGACGATGTTGTCCTGGTACTTTTCGGGCAGCGCGAGCACCTGGTTGACCTGCGTCTCGATCTTCTCCGCGAAGTCAGCTTCCTTCTGCGGCCCGGTGGATCCAGGCACTTCGTACGGGAATCCGCGATAGATGTCGGTCATGTAGATGTACACGTCACCGTCAGAGGAATCGGCGAGCGGCTTCACGATCTCGAGCGCGTCGGCGCCCGGGTGCTGGGGGCCGTCCTGGGCCTTCGTCGACACGGTACGAAGGTTGATCGCATCGATCAGGTTGTTTGACGGCAGTCCCTGGTCATACAGGCCGTAGAGCGTGCCAGACGCACCGCCGAGGAAGTCGCCGGTCTTCTCTCCGACATCAATCGTGAGCTCGTTCGGGGCCTTCACCGTGACGGTGGCCGTCACAGTAGTGTCGGTCGCATTCACCGTGCCCTGGACGGTGAAGGTTCCACGGTCGGCGTAGGCGGATACTGGCACGCTCGCCCAAGTGACGGGAGCAAGTCGGTCCTGCCCGTCGCTGTACCGTGCAGTCACACCGCCCGGAAGGTTCGGTGCCGTTCCCACGTCGGTGCGCACAGACACCGTGGTCTGGCTGACAGTCTCAATCGAGAGTGCAGCATCGCCAACGAGCTCGACCACTTGAGCGGCGGTTAGGGCCACGTCGTATACCCGGAAGTCGTCGATAGCCCCATCGAAGAACGGGTGCACTCCGGTCCAGAACGGCTGACCGATATAGCCAGAGTTCGGCGAAGAGTCCGCGAACAGTGCGGTGGCGACGTCGGCTCCGACGGACGTGCGCGAGACCTCGAGCCCATCCAAGTAATAGACCAACGTGTCTGCGTCGATGGTCGTGGTGACGTTGTGCCATTCTCCGGAAGGCAACTCCGAGCCGCCAGAAGCTCCTACCTCGGCACCGTTCGTTGCGGGCTTGACACTCGAGCGAGCGACATTCGCGCCGTCAAACTTCGGCGTGAAGAACGTGGCGCTGCTGGCATCCTTCCCCAGCGTGTACAGCCACTGGAAGGCGTCTCCACCATCCCACCTCACCCATGAAGAAATCGTCGTCTGCGTCAGGTCCTTGAACAGACCTTTCGGAATCGTGACGAAAGACGCGCTCGTCGACGAACGGTCACCGCCGGGAAGGCTCAGCGCAGAACCACCATCCGGGCGCTGCACCAGCGTCGAGGAGCCGGGGTTTGCCAGGAAGCCATCTCTCCCGTTGCCTGACTTATCCGCAACGACGGCGGTGTCAAGGTCCAGCCCCTCGAAGTCGTAGTCCAGGATCAGGTTCGATGCAGTCACCTCGCTGACCGCCGCTGCCGCGGATGGCGGGACGAACGGCTGTCCAATCGCGAGTATCGCAATGGCGAGCGTCGCGACAGACGTCGCGATCACTCCCCCGTGTTGGCGCTGATTCCTAAGCATGTGCGCGGCGCTCCTTCTTCATTGAAGTCATCGTTTCTTCGTCGAACCGGTTCGACAGATGACTTTAGGAGATCGCACCGGCGAAAGCAATAGACGTGCAAGACCCTGGAGCAGAGGACTGCAGCTGCCACCATCGCCGACACGTTGAGCCGGGCTCTCCTCGTCCCGGGCGTCTCGCCGCTCTCCCGACCTCCGTACCGCTGGCCCATGGCGCCAGGCTACGTCCGTGATGTAGTCGCGATTTTCAGTATCCCGGTGGCTCGAGTGCCTCGCTCCACGACTTCGCACCTGCTCGGAGGCGGTCTCTGAGTCGGGATCAGATCGACAGCTCCTGGCGGTGAGGACCGTCTCCTTTTCGACGCCTCGGTGAAACAATGGGGCACGAGGGATAGCGAGGAGATGACGGTGTCTCGACACAAGGAGTTCAGCCCAGATGTGGTCCTGGAGCAGGCAATGCTCGTGTTCTGGGAGCAGGGGTTCGCGGCCGCATCAACCAGCGAGCTCAGCACACGGATGGGC
Organism: Microbacterium sp. WCS2018Hpa-23; assembly: GCF_031843845.1. Taxonomy (NCBI): domain Bacteria; kingdom Bacillati; phylum Actinomycetota; class Actinomycetes; order Micrococcales; family Microbacteriaceae; genus Microbacterium; species Microbacterium sp. WCS2018Hpa-23. The sequence continues at coordinate 252,901 of NZ_JAVTIZ010000002.1, read as the reverse complement.
ATCGGCAAGCGAAGCATGTACGACACCTTCGGTGACAAGCGAGAACTGTACATCGCGTCTCTCCGCCACTACATCGGCACGACCGACTCCGAACGCGATAGGGCTGCCTCACAAGCCGATTCATTGCAGGAGGCATTGATTGCAGTGCTCGGCGACCATCCCAGCAAGACACCGCGCCCTGCGGGCTGCTTCGCTACGACGGCCGCGGCTATCGCGCCGGCAGGCGATGATGAGATCCGAAGTCTTGTGGAAGACCACATCGAGCGAGGTCGGAAGCGGATCGCGACTCAGCTCCTACGTTTCACTGCTGCATCCGCCGCAAGTGCAGCGGATATCGCTCGCCTGGCTCAGGACACGGTGATGGGGCTACGCGTACGAGCGCGTGCAGGTTTGACTCGCCCCCGACGATGTCGCAACCTTGGTCGCTACGGTCGCCGCGATGGCCGACCGATCCTGACACCGCCATCCAGCGGCGCTACACACATCAGCGCCGTCCGGCGGGAGCGTCGGAGCCGAAGCTGACCCTGACACCGGCGTCGATCATGCGGCGCAGTGATACCACCCGCAGATGCGCTTGTCCTGCACCTCGCCACGCCTGGTCGAAGAACGGCCCGGTACCGAAGAGGGTTCCCGGCTTCGCCACCAGGTCGACACCGAGATCAGCCATCCGCGGCGCCTGACCGGGTTCGGCCACGTAGGCGTGCTCGAGACGGAGGAGATCATTGCCTCCAGTGCGGCGCACCGCTTCGTATGCGTCGAGAACCGCATCGACAGCCCAGTTGCCCATCGCATGGATCGCCGTGCGGATCCCGAGCTGATTCGCCGCGACAGCGAGCTCGACGACCTCCTGCTTGCCGTAGTAGGCGCTCCCGGTGTGCGAGTGGCAGCCTTCGTGAACCCTGTTCATGATCGGCCCGTCAGGAAATCCGTGGTCCAGGAAGATCTTCATCGTCCCTCCGCGCAGGCGATTGCTCTCACGATCCCTCACGCGCTCCGAGAAGCCCGTGCGACGAAGATCCTGCTAGCCGAAGAAGTCATCGGCGGTGTGCATCTGATGCACGGTGAAAGGGAGCGCCCCCTGGCGGTCAGCCCTGGCATACATCTCCGCCGAGTCCGGGGTCACGGCGGCGTCGCTCAGTCCGGTCAGACCGACCGCGGCATACTCGGCCATCTTCCGCGCGAGCAGTTCGACGGTGGCATCCCAATCTGCGGCACCTATCGCGCGCCACGACGCTGTCTGCACGGGGTTCATCGCCGCTTGCAGGAGCCCTCCGGTCGGCACGCCGGCATGATCGCGCTCGATCTGGCCTCCCCACGGCTGTGGGCTGAACTCGTCGATCCCGACGATGTCGAGCGCCGCGGAGTTGGCCCATGCGCGATTGCACGACACATCCAGCAGGAAGAAGGGATTGTTCGGTGACGCTTCGTCGAGTTCACCGCGCGTGGGCGCTCGCCCCTCACGAACGGCGACGGGGGTGAAGTTCATCCCCCGCGCCCACTGACCAGGCACCATCGTCGCGGTCGCTCCGGCGATCTCGTGCAGCAGCTCATCGATGCTCGGCATCAGCATCCCGGAGCAGTCGAGGGACACGGCATCCAGCGCCGTCAAGCTCAGATGGTTGTGCGGATCGATGAACCCGGGAACCACCGTGCGCCCTCCCAGATCGCGGACGCGACAGTGCGTTCCCGCCACGGCGCGCACATCCGCCTCACGCCCGACCGCGACGATACGCCCGTCACGGACCAACACCGCGTCAGCGACGCTGTCTCTGTCGTCCACGGTGCGGATGATTGCGTTGACGAAGGCCCATTCTCGGGTCATGGCACTCTCCTGCGTACGAAGCGGACTGTTCGGTTTCGATCTCAGACTGTCGCGGTGGTGCTTACGATCGTCGAAGTCGACCGTGTTGCCATTCAAGGGGGCGGCGGGGACGGAGGCCACGTTCGTCCGGGGGGTTCTTTGCACCCCCTCGTTTGCAGGGGCCACCCGTCTTCTGCGGGCGTTGAGTCCAGGATGAACGTCGAACCTCGACGGGGATCGAGAGTACCCCTTCGAGTAGTGTCTGCCGCAGCTTCTCGCGCCTAAACTCGGCGGTGCACGACCCCGCTGTGAGTGAGTTTTCCGGCGCAGCGGAACATAGGCGAACAACAGGAGATGAGTAGCGCATGCAGACTGAAACCCCGAGCCGGCGCTGGTGGCTTGAACTGTTTACTGAAGAGGATGGTTCGAATCCCTACGACGGCGACTACTTTACGGTGCGTAGCGAATTTGGGCAGCGTCCTGCTCTTCTGGTCGTCGATGTCATGATGTCGTTCACCGGCGAAGAGGGACTGACCTTGGCTGATTCTCAGGTCGAGTGGCCCACGTCGTGCGGCCCCGCCGCCTGGGATGCGATTCCGAATATGCGACGGATGATCGACCTTGGGCACAAGGCGGGGTGGCCAGTCGTCTACACGACCGGCCTGCCCGGAGGAGGGGCCTTTGGCGGGACTGTCAAAGGGGAGCGAGTCCACGAGGTCACGACCATGGATCTCCCCGGAGCTGTCGATATCCCCGACGCCGTCAAGCCGTTGCCAGGTGAGCTCGTGCTGGCCAAGCCGAAGGCCAGTGCCTTCTTTGATACACCCTTGGCCTCGTACCTCATTCGGAACAAGATCGACACGGTCATCGTTGTCGGCGGGGCTACCTCAGGCTGCATCCGAGCGACGGTGATCGATTCCTACGCACACGGATTCCCGACGTTCGTTATCGAGGACGCCGTTTTCGATCGGTCGCGAGTCAGCACGGGTGTGAACCTCGGCGAGATGCACATGAAGTATGCGGATGTCATGACGGCCGATGAGTTCGAGGCACTGGTAGCAGAATACGCGGCCAAGACCGCAGTCTGATTCGTGAAACGTAACTCTTCCCGAGACCCTGACGACGCGAGCTCGGTCTCGGGAAGGGCTGTATCTGCCGAGGGCTGCCAGCATCCCGGCTCTGCCGATTCAGTGGCAGCAGGCGTCGGCCACCATCGGGCCGCACTCGCCTTCTGCGTCGGACGTCTCCAGCCGACATGCGCACGATGCTTTGATGGTGCTGTCGGCGGCAGCGACCGCCAAGTTGCGCTGCAGGGCGATCATCGCGGCTTCCTCTGTGCGTCCGAGCCGGGTCAGAGCCTCGTGGAGTCCGTGGAGGCTCCACACATTGTTCGGGTGTACTCGGGTGCGAGGAAGCGTGCCGTCGAGGCCCAGGTCGGCGCGGTAGACGGCAGCGGCCTCCTCCAAGTGCCCCTGCTCGAGGAGCAGCGCGCCGTAGGCATGCCGCACGGGTTGCAGCCACGGTCGGGGATCGGAGTAGAGAAGGGCGTCCTCTCGTTCGATGGCGTCCCGAAAGTGCGCGTACGCCTCTTGGTGATTGCCCTTGCGATATTCCAACTCTCCTTCCAGCATGGCGTCCGCAACCCGGAGGATGTCGACCTCCTTGTTCGGCAAAGTCATGCGGGACTCCGGAATCAGGGTGACGGCCGCGCGGAACTCGACCTGGGTCTGCTCCGCTTCGGCGATGCGTCCGGTGGCGGAGTAGGCGATCCCTTTGGCATACAAGATCATCGCCGTGGTCACGCAGAACAGTTCTCGGTCCTCAGGTAGATCGAGCTCGATGATCTGGTCCCATCGGCCAAAGCGGATCAACACGTGCGCGTAGGTCGCGACGTGACCCTCCACCCAGTCCGCCATCGGCGGGCTGGTGACCCTCAGCATGTCCGCAGGCAGGCCGTTGTAGAGCCTTTGCGAGGCCTCCCATGCCTCGTCAAAGCTCCCCAGCATCATGGCGGCGAAGATTTTCACATAAGTGTCATGGGCCCGGTATACGTGGTAAAAACTCCAGTCATCGACCGTGGCCAGGTAACGATCGTTGGCCGCGATGGCGTCGGTGCCGGAATCGACGGCGCGCCGGTAGTCACCACAGGAGATATCGACATGCGTCGACATATGAGCCATATGTCCCGCACTGGGCATCATGCCGCGCAGGCGGCTCGATGCGCGAGATGCCACTTCTGGGAACTGTGACATCTCCATCAAGTGGATGTACAGGTGGTTGATCGCCGGGTGGGCCCGTCCAGCCACCGTATCCATGGCTCGCTCCAGGATGCCCCGGGCCTCGACGGTGCCGTACCCGATCGGCTCCCCGGTCACCGTGTGCCACAACCGCCGCGGGCTCACACACATCAAGGCCTCGACGAACAACGCGGCCACGTCGAGGTCATCCGGGAGAGCCTCGTGAACAGGGCGCATGGCTTCCGCGTACGCCAGGTTGAGCGCAGGTCGTTCATCGGGCCCGAGACCAGGTGCGTAGCGAGCACGCAGCGCCGTGATCAGCGCGCGCTCGGCCGGCGACGCGTGATCGAGATGCACATTGGCGTCGGCGAGAGCCCGAAGAGAGAGCTCCGTCGATGCTTCGTAGTCGGCAGTGTCGAAGAGCGGCCATGCCTTGTTGTAGTTCGGACCCGAGGCGAAGGCGATTCCCCAGTACGCGATCGCGCACTCCGGGTCTTCTGCGACGGCGCGCTGAAAGCAGCGCACAGCCTCCTCAAAGTTGAACCCGTAGCACCAGGCGAGACCGCGGTCGAACCACCGCTGGGCTGATGCCGAAGATGTGGTGACCTTACGTCCCACGTCGCCCAGGTCGAAATAATTCTCAGCGGTCATCTGCACTCCTAGGATCATTGACTAGTCAGGCCATCGGGTGGGGTCAGACCTGGATGAGAGCCGCGGCCGGATTGGTACGCGACGCTAACGAGACCACGCCACCACTGTGCTCGCCACGGTAAGCAGTAGCGACAGGTTAGTAGGGTGCCTCATGTGCCGCCATTCCCCATACGAGTACTTTCGCCTTCGGGCTCGGGAGTTATGCGCAACGATGCCGGGGGACACGTCCGGATGGACGCCGCCACGGAGAAGAAGAGAGCGAGCAGTGCACTCAGCCCGGCAGATCGGTCCCGGCATCCTTGTACTCGTAAGAGGGATAGATCAGACCCTTGCCAGGATGTAGCGTCCTGCCCTATGACCAACTCACAGACTGTCCCGGAGCGGCACCACCAACTGGCTCGGATGCGGACCCTTCAGGTAGCTGACGTAAAACTCACCTTCGTGCCAGACGGCTCCGCGTGGATCGACCCTGCCGCGTTGTTCCCAACCTCTACTGAGGCAGACTGGCAAGCGAATGCAGGATACCTCGATGACGCCGGGCAGCTCATCAACACGATTGGTGGGCTGCTCGTCGAGCGCGACGGCCGAGCTCTGCTCATTGACGCCGGAGTCGGAGCGGTTTCTTCTCCTGCGTGGGGCGGAGTGATCGGCGCAGTGGAAAGTGGAGAGATGCTCAATAACCTCGCGCGCATCGGGTGGGCCCCCGAGACCATTGAAACCGTGGCCATTACACATCTTCACTATGATCACATCGGATGGGCGTGGAACGACGCCCCGAGCAGCGACCAGCCGGCCTTCCGGAATGCCGAGTACCTCATCTCTGATTCGGAATGGGCAGGCCGCGCAGAGGTCGGCGAGCACGGCATACATCCCGAAGCGCTGGAGAGACTGGAGCCACGAATTCGCACGTTCGGAAATGGCGACGAGATATTCCCCGGAGTGCACGCCGAGGTCAGAGGTGGCCACACCTCGGGTCATACCACCTTCGTCATCACCGCTGGCACACATCGCGTCGTGGTTTTTGGAGACCTGTTCCTCACCTCGGCACAGGTTGCGCATCCCGACTGGCCTCTCACCATCGACCATGATCCTCAACTGACTGTCGCTGAGCGTCACCGGCTCCTTGAAGACCTCGCCAAGCCAGACACCATTGGGGTAGGGGCTCATTTCGCAGACGTGGTATTCGGCCGCATCGCATCCGACGACGAAGCCACATGGGTTCCGGTGGAAGCTCAGGAAGTCGTCTGACGGGCGCTCTTTCGACCACTGCAGGTCAGCAGGCCATCAGACTATGAAGTGCCTTTCATTGCTCATCGCGATCGGCGTCTGTCACCCGTGCGGGTAGATTCGACCATGAGACGGCGTTATCCTGTCTAAGTTCCTTCACAGAGGGCACCATCGGTGGCACCATTCGGGCACGACCGTTCAGGTCGCTCTGCAGATCACATCGTCGTGGAGGTCCTCGTGGTGGTTCAAGTTCAGTCGGATCGCGAGCAGTTCGTCCATGCCGCGCATTCGGCGTTGTCATTCGCGGATATCGGTTCGGCCTTCATGTCCACGGCCGGGTCCGTCATTGAGGCCGAGGTGATGGGACTGTACAGATTCCCTGGTGCGCGGCAGATGCCGATCGAGGTGATGTCCGACGGCGGTGTCGAGTTCCTGAAGTCCTACGAAGAGCACGGTCGTGACGACGATCCTGTACTCGACTTCGTCGCTACCCATCGCCGCCCGATCGACTCGAGCCGCGCGTCCGCTCGCTCCAGGTGGGATGAGAGCGGTGCACGCGCGGTACTGGCCGAGGCAGGTCTGAGTCACTCCATGCAGGCGCCCCTGCTGGTGGCGGGCGAGCTCATCGGTACGGTGAACTTCGCTCGCTCCTCCGCCAATGACCAGTTCGACACCGATGACCTCATCTCGGCGCACATGCTCAGCGAGCATCTCAGCATCGCGATCGAGCGAGCATTCCGCTTCGAGGTGGCCGTCCGTCTCGGGGAAGCTCTGGAAGGAGCTCTCGACCGGGTCCCCGAAGGCATCGTCGTCTCCAGCTTCGACGCAGGAATCGTGTACTCGAACCGCGCTGCTCGCGAGATCATCGCAGGGAGCGCCCCGGGGCTCGACCGCCACCAGGCCGCCGCGGTCATGGTGCGTGATGCGACCGAGGCTGTACGTGGGGGCAGCCGTGTCCACTCCGGCAGCGTCAGACTGTCCGACGGCTCGGGGCATATCGTCGCGAAGAGCTGGTTGCAGAACGAGCGGCATGGTGGTGTGGTCACTGTCATGAATCGCTCGTTGGGCGGCGAGAACGGGTATCAGCCGACGCTGTCGGTGCTGTCGTCACGCGAACGCGAGATCGCCCGTTTGGTCGCACAGGGCTTGACGTCCAAGCAGATCGCGGAGCGCGCCTTCATCACAGAGCACACAGTCAAGCAGCACCTCAAGCGCATCTTCGCCAAGACGGATGTACGCAACCGCGCCGGACTCGTACAGCTCATCTGGTCCAGTGGCGTACGCTGACTGGCACGTTTGCGAATGCCTGCACGTTTCACTCAGCCGCCGGCCCGACTCGGATCTGCGACCAGCCGAAAGGCGCGAGGACGACGCCTTCCCCTGAATCCTCCGGGCTCGAGCAACGATCTGGCGATGTAGTTCGTGAAGTTGCGGAAGCCGAGGGCGGAGCCGCGGAGGTGTCGAGGCGCCCGTTGATGGCCTCCGTCCCATACGGGTGCCGGGCCAGTCGAAGAGCGCGAGGGTCTCCGCGGCCCTCTGCTTCAGACTGTGGCCGAGCGTGCGGAACTCGACGAGCGCGGGGGGACCCGCTGGTGACGGAATCGATCACCGTCTGCATGAGTTGCTCGCCGATCTCCATGTCGGTTTCGCGGTGGACGACGATCATGAGCTGGTAGATGCCCCAGGTCGCGTTGACTCCCACGCGCTCCTCGGCCGTGAACTGTGCCTCGAGCCGAGTTGGTGCCGCTCGGCGGAGGCGAGGGATGAGGGGCGGCTCTCTGGGAGCGACAACACGGCGTCGACATCCCCGAAGAGACCTTCGATCGTCCGACCCTGCAACACTCTATCGAGAACCCATGTCCTAAGATCCGCTGTCACCGGAGAGTTACGGCGTCACCGATCTGCCTGATGACTCGGACCCGATTCATGGAGCGACCAGACGAGCTGCACCAACTCGGCGCGGCTCGTGACACTGACCTTCGCGAAGATGCGTTTGAGGTGTTGCTTGATCGTGTTCTCGCTGATGAACGCCTCCGCCGCCATGTCCTTCGTCGACAGACCGCGTGCCACCATCGCAGCGATCTCCTGCTCACGCGGCGAGAGTACCTCGACCGCAGGCAATGCCGTACGTGCGGAATGCGAATCCGCGTACAAGAAGCAGACGAGAGCATCCCGACGCCGCAACCGGTGCATCTTGAGGATGAGACGGCGATGGGTGAGGGAATCCTCCACTTGGGTCGTGCGTGCGAAATCTCCGCCGTCGGCGAATTCCTGGATCGCATGCCGAACCCGCCCGGCGACGCCCTGTTGCTCGGAAGCGAAAGATGTGCCGAGAAGCTCTTCCGCGCGCTTCGTGACGAACACCGGTTCGCCGCTGGGCGTGCAGATCACCACCGCACCGGAACTGCGGTCGAATGCCCCCTCGAGAACAACCGTCCGCGTCTCCATCGCTTCGTATCGCTTCGCCCGCTCCAGGGCCAAGCCGACATGCTGTGCGAGGACGTTCGCGGTCGAGAGCTCTTTTGCGCTGAACGCCCGTGGGCCGCCGCGTGCGAAATTGATCGTGCCGACGATCTCTCCCGCCAGCATGATCGGCGCCTGCATCGAGTGGGACAGATCCGCCTGTGCGAGAACCTCTCTCGCACCGGATCTGTCCCACTCCTCGCGTTGCAGTCGCCCGGAGTCGACAGGCAACCTGTGGCGCAGCACATGCTGCAGCACGGGGTCGTCCGGACGACCGAATGCCTCGTACCTCGACAGGAAATCCGATCCCAGGTTCGCTGCGATCTCCAGCGGCGGGGCGTCCGACGCCCCGCTCAATCGATAGAAGCCGATTCCTTCGGCCGCGATGACGTGACCGACCGCAACCAGGTACGCCGACCTGATGTCCTGCAAGGTCATAGCGAGGTTCAACTCACGCAACAGAGCCCTGTAGCGTGAGCCGCTCTCCCCAGAGGACCGTTCATGACTCGCCATTTGGATGACCTCGTCGCATCAGTGCGATCGTTGTTGCAGCGATCTATTCGGATGATACCCGCAGATAGGGCATCACAGGCGGTTCAGGAACCAGTCTGCGAGCCGGGCAGAGGCGACCGAGAGGTAGTCGTAACTGCAGTGCAGGGAGCCGGCGCCGTCATAGATGTCCACCGTCACATCGTCGGTCTTCAGCGCGGCGACGAACCGACGGGCGCCTTCGATGTCCATGATGATGTCCGCCTCGCCGTGCATCACATACACGGGGATGTCGAGCTTCTCGGCGACGCCGTCGAGTGTGAACTCCGCGAGCTTCGCCCGAGCCTCGGCATCGTCCCTCGACCCCGTGAGCCACTGCAACTGCTTCTGCAGCGGCGGGTAGAACTCGTAGAAATCGGTGAGGATGCTCCACGTGCCGCACCACGCGGCCACAGCCTTCACACGCGGCTCGAACGCGGCAGCGCGGGGCGCGTAGTACCCACCGAAACTCACTCCTGCGAGACCGATGCGCTCTGCATCGACGTCGTCACGCTTCTCCAGGTGATCGAGGATCGCCCGGACGGGCACCTCGTAGTCCGGGCGGCTGTAGAGCTCCTTGAAGCGCAGCGAACTGCCGCGGCCGGGAGTGTCGATCATGACGACGTTCATGCCACGATCCGGGAACTCCGTGCCACCGAGGAAGTAGAGCTCCTCCGCCCAGGAGTCCGCACCGCCGAGGAAGAGGACCGTCGGTCGGGCCTGTCCGGAGTTGTCCGGACGCACGATGTAGCCCTCCATCTCGATGCCTTCGAAGGGCACCGCGATGCGCTCGATCAGTCCGTCGGTCAGCTCGGCCGCCTTCTGGAAGTTCTTCGTGCCCTCGAGATACGCCTCCGTGCGGCGCGGATCGAATGAGTCCAGGAAGAACTCCGAGTGGCGCCAGTAGCTCAGCGAACGGAAGAGCGCGCGTCGCGCGGTCGTCGTCTCGCCGCGCTCGAGCGCCGCGTAGCCCTGTGCGGCGACGTCGGCCGCCGTGCGGGACCATTCGCGCTGCCACACCTCTTCATCCAGTGTCGTGGTGCCGATCCGCGCGGCCGTGCGGGCGCACTCGAACATGTCCGCGCCGCCGACGGCCACCTGTCCGAGAAGACGCATGGTCTGCAGCGACCAGTCCTCGTCCTGCGGGAAGAGCTCGATCAGCGACAGTGCATCGCCGTTGTTGGATACCATCTTGTTCTCCTTGCCGTTGTACTGATGGATTCAGAGGGATGCGACACTGACGGAGTGCCCGTCAGCGAACTGATCCCAGCTCACGTTGTCGCGGATCGCCATCCGATAGGCGGCCAGCTGGCGCGGCGCATTCACACAGACCGCGCCCCGCAGCAGACCGTCGCGTCCGAAGAGCACGATCAGACGGTCGTCGCTCATGTGCTCGATGTGCACATGTTCCGCCGCGCCCGCTCGTCCGACGAAGCGCATGCGGGCGTCGTACTGATCACTCCAGAAATACGGGACCGTGAGGAAGGCGTCGCTCCCTCCGAGCAGGGTCCCCGCGGCATGGCGTCCCTGATCAACCGCATTGGACCAGTGCTCGATCCGCATCTCCTCATCGAAGATGGCGTTGTACCAGCGAGCCACATCCCCCGCGGCCACCACGCCCGGCACCGTCGTGGACAGGTCGGCTTCGCACATGATCCCGTTGCCGATGCTGACGCCGCTGCCCTCGAGCCATTCGACCGCGGGCTCCGCGCCGATGCCGGCGACGATGACGTCACCATCGACAGAGCTCCCATCGCTGAGGTGCACCCTGACACCGCCACCACCAGGTCTCTGATGGATCGATTCGAGAGAGTGCCCGCAGCGGAATGCGACGCCGTTGCGCTCGTGCAACGCGCGATACCAGGAGCCGATGACGTCACCGAACGCACGCGCCAGCGGCACCGGGGCCCCCTCGATGACCGTCACCTGCATGCCGAGTTGTCGAGCAGCGGCCGCCACCTCCAGTCCGATGAACCCTCCACCCGCGATCACGAGATGGCGTCCGGCCTGCAGGTGCGGGCGAAGCGCTCGGGCATCCTCCGATGTTCGGATCACATGCACCGTCGGGCCGTCCTCCTCGACCCGGACGCGCCGCGCCCGCGAGCCCGTCGCAATGATGAGGCCGTCGTAAGGAAGCATTGCTCCACTGCGCAGTTCCAACTCGCGGCTGTCTGTATCGAGTCGTACGGCGGGGTCATCGAGGAGCACGGTGATGTTCTGCTCGCCGTACCACGCAGGCTCATGCAGCAGGAGTCGGTCATGATCGATCCCCTCCATCAGCGCCTCTTTGGACAGTGGCGGACGGTCATAGGGCAGCTGCTCCTCGGATGACACGATCGTCAGCTCACCGTCGTATCCACGGTCTCGCAGCGATTCTGCGGCGTGCACTCCAGCGAGCGAGCCGCCCACCACCACGATCTTGTGCATCAGGACTCCACGACGTGGATGGCGCGCGCCGGACACCCGTGCTGCGCAGCCACGGCCTGACTCCGAAGGTTCTCGCCGGGCTCAGCGATGAGAACCACGGCTTTATCCGTATCTTCATCGAAGTCGAACAGTGCGGGCCCCTCGATGAGACAGTTGGCGTACCCCTGGCAGGCGTGCAGATCCAGAGTCAACGTGAGTGCCATGTCTTGTCTTCCTTCGATTCGGCGGCGCGGTCAGTGACCGGCCGACTCCAGGTGCATCTGTCGCGGAGTGACGGAAGCCGCGCGGGCGGCTTGCGGCGTGTTCCGGCTGCGAAGGGTCCGCAGGACCCCTCCGGTGATGACGGCTGAGATTCCCGGGATGTCTCCGAGGCTCAGAGCGCTGAGGGCGTCGTCACGAGTCGACCCCCAGGGGGCATCCATGATGACGATGTCGCCGGCCTTGCCTGGTGCGAGGAATCCCGCCGGCAGCTCCCAGGTGACCGCATTGTTGCCGGTCGCGGCCGCCCACACCTTCTCCGGCGCGATCCCGCCGAGAGAGGAGAGCTCCGCGACGGTCTTGATCACTCCGAGCGGCATCACGCCCGTCCCCGTGGGGGTGTCGGAGCCGATCACGACGCGGTCGTAAACGTCGCGCTCTTCCGCGCGGCGGATGATGCGGACCGCCGACTGCAGGTTGCCCGCCTGGACCAGCTGAAGAGCCATCTCCGTCTCATCCATGACGCGATCGACACCGTCGATGTCGAGCGATGTGGGACCGCCGTTGATGTGTCCGCACACATCAGGTGCGAGTTCCAGCAGATGGTCGGGTGTGATGGGCTTGCTCCCGGGGATGCTCGCCCCGCCGGAGTGGCACATCACCTTGATGCCGTGTTCACGCGCCCAACGCACCTGGTCGGCACCGTCTGACGGGTCGGAGTACAGGCCGAAACCGAACTTCGCCAGTCGGACTCCCGCCTTCTCCAGCTGCCGGAAGTCCTTCTCCCGCAGAGTGGGCTCGAGAACCACAGCCCCCGCATGCACTGTCATGCCGCCGGGGTGGAAGTTGTCGAAACACGACTTCGCCGCGATCGCCAGCGCTTTGACTCCGGTGGCGTCGTGCGGACGGCCGGGAGCGTGGATCTCCCCCGGCGAGACGACCCTCGTGATCCCACCGTGCACGTAGCTCTCGAGGAAGTCGACGGTCTTCTGCCGGGGCGTGTAGTCACCGAGCACGACGTGACAGTGCGAATCGATGAGGCCTGGTGCCACCGTCGTACCCTCGGCATCGACGACGATCGGGGATCGGTCGATCTCTGCCTGCAGGTCCGTGTACATACCGATGGCGGTGATCAGGCCATCACGCACGATGACGGTATCCGCACCCTCGATGATCGGGTTGCGCCAGTCGCCGGACAGGATCACGCCGGCATTGACGACTGCGAGGTCGCCGTTCACTTGTCTGCCTCGTGCACTTCGTCGACCGTCATCCCGCCGACGCGGGCGTTGATGCGACCTCGGCTGGTGACGGCCGCGATCACGACCAGCTCGTCGGCGTGGGGCGCATCGGGAATCCGCACCTCCATCGCGTCGTAATGGCTGCGCACCCAGACGTCGTCCTTATAGGCGGTGGGCACATCGATGAGACTCCCGGGGCCACCCGGCTTGGTGACCGACGTGATCCACGCCTCGCCACCGCCGATCGCCTCGCGGAACGCGTTGCCGAAGACAGACGTCAACGCGGCGTTGATGTGCTCCTGCTCACCACCGGTACCCACCAGCCCCGCCTTGCCGTAGCTCTCGACGGGAGCGCCCAGCAGGCGCAGTGCTTCGGCGCCGAGCAGGCGACCGATCTCATCAGACGCCTCGATGACGGAAGACAGATCCTCCACGTAGCCTTTGCCGGCGAAGGGATTGTTGACCACAGCGCAGACCGCCACCTTGCGAACCGGGCCGCCACCGTCCGTGCGGCCACTGACTTCTCGGATCTCCTCGATCTGAGAGAACATCTTGCGAATGGCAAGAACTCCTGCACTCATAACAACCCGCTCCTTAGTGAAAGGCATCAGTGCCTTTCATCGACCGACATATTCACAACGTTAGGAATTGCACGGCGGGCCCACATCACCCGCCTGGGTAACTTCCGCCTCCGCGGCATTCACATTCGACGGCCGGCGTCGGAGCGGATGATCATCCCCGTCACCGCGCGCGCATCTACCGGGTCGGCCAGAAAGCGATATGCACCGGCATGATCGATGGGATCCGCCGTGATACCCAGCAGCGTGGCGCGCGCGATGCGCTGGTCCCGCCCCTCCACGGCATCGGCGGATGCTGTCTGCCCGAGTGCTACCAGCCCACCGAACCGTGTGCCGCTGGTGCCACCCGGCGCGACACCGTTGACGCGCAGCGGCGCCAGCTCGGCCGCGAGGTGCTCCACCATGCCGCGCACAGCCCATTTCGAACTGCCGTAGAGCACCCCGCCACCGACGGCATTGAACGCGGACTCCGAGACGGTGAGGGTGATCGACCCCGCGCCCCGTGCGAGCGAGGAATGCGCGATATTGACCGCCAAAAGGGCGCTGAGCACGTTCATCCGCCAGCTCTCGCCGGCCGCAGCGACGAGGTCGTCGGGCGAGAGCTCATGTATCTGCGCATAGAAGTCGAAGATCCCCACCCCACATGTGAGGTGGTGCAGTGCTCCCCCGGAGTCCGAGGCGAGCTCGACCGCCGATGCGAGGACTTCGGGGTCCATCGCATCGCCGACGATCGATCGGATCGCGCCGCCGGACCCCGAGACCACATCGTTCGCGTGCGATGCGGAGCGCTCGAGGATCGTGACGCACGCGCCCTCCGCGTGGTAACGCTCGGCAGCGGCCCGGGCGATGCCCGATCCCCCGCCCGTCACCAGAATGTGCTGCCGAGCGAGGGATCCGCTCATGCGCCGGGCGTCCTGCTCAACAGGTCGGTGATGAACTCCGGTTCCTGATAGCTCAGAACATCGAGAGCCACCGCGTCGAACCGGATGCAGGTGCCACGTCTCGGCGACCACAACTCCAGGCGTACGCCGTTTCGCGTCATCACTTTTCGCACGATGACATCCGCGAACTCGTTCGCGACAACGATCGGACCCTCGTTGCCCCCATCACGGGGCATCTCGAAGGTCTCACCGGGGTCCGGGTTCTCGGCGGCGGGCTTTCCGTCAGTGGATTGCATGGTGTGCCTCCTCAGATGAAGATCGACAGATTGTGAGCGTTGATGACGGCCTGATCGATCGCCGCCCAACGACGAGCGAGCCGATAGCCGTCGTCCGTGCGCCGGATCAGATCCTTCCGCGCCACCGACAGGAGGTTCGGATCGATGCTGTCTCCGCGACTCCGGTAGATGAAGCACGACGAGTTCACCTCGTACTCGTTCTCGTTCTCGGTCGCATCGATGAGAACGTTCGTGATGTAGTGGCGGGTCCGCGAGGGCGGTTGCTCTGCCCAGGCGAAGTCCGTCTCCAGGCGGCGCACCCGCACTTCCAGCGTCTGTCTGTTGTCCTGGAAGATCCTGCCGTTGGGAGAGAGCTCCCACTCGGCGAGGTCTTCACGCACGACGCGCAGAGGCACGTCGTAGGTGATGTCATCCGTCAGGAACCCCAGCCAGTCCCGGAAACGCCGCTCGTCGAGTGCGAGTGCCTCCCGATACATGACCTCACGGATGTCTTCCTGGACCCGGCGATCGACCGTGCTCAACATGACCATGGCCCTCACACCTCGCCGGTCAGATAGTCGGCCCAGCGCAGCCAGAGGTTGCGGAAGTTCGAATCGTTCACATAGGGCTTCACGACGTGTCCAGGGCCAGGGAACTCCGGGTCTTGAACCGCATCCATGCCCATCATGTACGGGAACTCGATGTCGCGCGCCATGGTCGATTTGGCCATGCGCGTGACGCGCGCCCAGTTCTCCAGGTCGTCCTGTTCGAACGTGCCCGCCTGCGCGAAGGCCAGGGTGTACGCCTGGTACGCCGCATCCTTGTACTCCTGCGACGCGTCCTTCGGCACCAGACACCACGAGTACATCTCCGAACGGCCAGGACCGATCGGGTGGTACAGGCGCATCGTGACGAACCTCACACCGGGTTCCCCCGGCACCAGACTGAACGGCTGCATGAGGAAGGACAGGTTGGGGAACACCGTTCCCACCGCTGTGCGGGTGTTACTGAACACCTCGATCTGCTCGGGCGTGAAGCTCTGGCGCATCTCGTCGGCGAGTTCGTCCGGGAAGCCGGAGAACGGGACCATGCCGGGCGTATGCCCCAGACCGATGCCGTGCCCCTTCCCCGGGATGCTCGCGGCCCACCCCTGGCTGTGCGTCGCTCCCGACGACGGGAAATAGCCGAGGTTGAAGCCGAACTGATGCGCGACCGGGGTGTGATATCCGTCGCCGGAGAAGTTCTCCGCCGCGATCTTCCAGTCGGTCTCCGTGATCCAATGGTCCGGAGGCCCGTGGACCTCGCTACCGGCGAGGCCCTGCTTCAGATACAGATCCAGGTAGAACTGGAACCCTCCGAGGTACTCCTCCAAGGACGGTGCGTCCTCGTCGAACGTGCCGAAGACGAGTCCGGCGTAGGACTCGACCCTGGCCTTCTTAAGGCCCCAGTCCTTGCGCTTGAGCGCTCCCCCGTACCCCTCGGCCATGTACGGCACCCCGATGAGCTCACCGGAGTTCTTGTAGACCCACCCGTGGTACGAGCATCGGAAGTGAGAGGCGTTTCCCATCTCCGACTTGCACATCATGTTGCCTCGGTGGCGGCACATGTTCAGGCTCGCGTGGACCCCGCCGTGCTCGTCACGCGCCACGATCAGGTTGTTGTTCCCGATGTAGCGCGTGACGTAGTCACCGGGCTCGGGGATCTCCGTCTCATGCGCGAGGAAGCACCATGCCTTGTTGAAGAGCCGCTCCTGCTCGAGATCGAAGATCTCCTGATCGTTGAACACGTGCGCCGGAAAACGCCCGGCTGCGATCCCTTCACGGATCTGGTGAATTCGCTCATCCATGGCTTCGCCTGACTCCCTCGTCATGATTCGTCACCCTCTCATGCGTTGCGGGACCCCAGCTTGGCTGTGATCTCCGCGGTGATCTGCTTGTAGCGCTCGACGTGCTGCAGAGTGGTGTCCCAGTGCACCTGGGGCACCGACTCCTCGGTGTAGGGCACGCGGCTCTTGCCGACGTGGATGTAGCCGGCCGCGTTCACGCGGATCTTCTCGAGCGGGATGTTGTACTTCGCGAACTCGAAGAAGTCCTGACCGACGATGAACGGCTCGTGCGCCCAACGGAGACGCTCGGTCAACCAGCGGGCATCCTCGGTGCGTCCTTCACGCAGCGCGTCGCGCAGGTGCAGGACGGGGTCGGGGCCCATGGCGGTGGTCGAGGACCAGGCCATGCCGACGAGCTCCTCGCCGTACATCTCCCACGCGGGGAACCAGTCGGTCTCGATCGGCATCAGCGGGAAGCGCGTGCCGGTGTGCGCCATGTCGTTGTGGTAGCGGAAGCCGACCGATGCACCACCGGCGTACTTCACGGCGACGACCTGGGGCAGCTCGTTCAACGTGCGGTACACCGAACGCGGGATGATGCCACCGAAGGCGGCCGTGTTGTCGTAGACGACGATCGCCATCTCAGGCACGGCCTCGGCCACATCACGGTAGAACTCAGCCATGATCGGGGCGACCATCTCGCCCCACATCGGACGACCCAGCAGCGTTCCGGTTGCTCCGACGCTCGAGAGGAACCGCATGCGGGAGATGGTGTCGCGCGTGTTCAGCGTGGTCGCTCCCACGAAGATGGGGAAGTCGGGGTTCACCGAGTGGGCGGTCTCCACAGCGCAGGCGGCGAACGCCTTCCATTCCTCGAGAGTGAGGGTGGCCATCTCGCCGAGGGTTCCGTTCAGCGCGATCGCGTCGACGCCATCGGCCATGAGCGCCTTGATCATGCGCTCGGTCTCGACGAGGTCCACCGTGTCGATCGCGTCCACGCGCTCCGCGCCGGGAAGGGCGGGGGTGGGCGGGTATGCCATCACACCGCGCATGTCCTTGCCGGTGACTTTGGGGAGGTTGCTCATGTGGTTTCTCTTTCTGGTTGCGATGCCGTGGTGCCACGGCATCGAAGGTGTGGTTCTGGGTTCGGATTCAGGAGCTGCGCGGCTCGCCGGCGGCGACGGCCGTTCCGGTGAGCCATTCGGGCACTGGTTCGTAGGCGAGCACCGAGAGAGGAGCCCCGAGAGCGCCGGCCGCTGCGATCCAGGTGCGGACCTCGTGTGCGCCGTTGCCTGCCGCATCGATCTCCTGCGGCGAGTAACTCTTCAGCTGCTCCGGGTCGCCGCTCTCGATCCTGGCGATGAAGTCACGATCGAACTCAACGTTCACCTGGCCGGACTCCGGGAGTCCCACCCAGTGGGAGAGACCTCCCGTCGCCAGCACGACCACTCGCTCGACCTCGGTCTGCGCTTCGACCGCGGCACGGATCATCTCGCCGAACTCGTAGCAGCGCTTCGCCGTCGGCCACGGCGGATTGACACCGTTGACGATGATCGGCACCAGCGGATACCTCGACTCCGGATCGAGGTGCTTCAGCGGGACGGTGAAGTTCTCGTCGAAGACCATCCCGCCCTCGACCAGTGCCGGATCGAACTCAGAGGAGATGGCGTACTCGTAGATGTGCCGTCCGAGCGCACCGTTGCCGGGATACTCGTGCGGTTCGATATTGAGGAATTCTCCCATCTCGGCCGTCGCCGGGCCGAGGTAGGAGTCGGCGGTCGTGATGGCGAAAGCGGGGAGATTTCCAAAGTTGAAGTTCGTGAAGTGCTCGACGGACACCGCGACGATCGCATCGGGACGCAGTCTGTCGAGCACTTCGCGTGCGTCTCGGAAGGCCTTCTGGATGGCTTCGCGCGGTGCCTCTTCCGCCCGCTCCGGCCATCCGGTGATCCCCGGCGAATGTGAGGCGGCGAACGCCCCGACGATCTTGCCCATTACTTCTCCTCACGAATCTGTGCGTAATAGCTCGCCCTGTCGACCTGCAACTGAATGGCGCAGAAATAGATCAGGTATGGATTGGCGCCGATCTCGTGGAGCTTCTTGAAATCCAAGGTGCGCATTGCCTCACGAGCGTCACCTTCGAGCCCATAAAGATCGAGAACGGGATAGGGATTGTCGAGAAACCGCTTCGCGATCTCGGGATTCTTGCGAATGTCCCACAGCAATTTGTGAAGGTTGTACACGCCGCGCCTCCTTGCTCGCATGTTCGGCCGTGCCGGCCTGACCTCGAGATCGTGCCTTCCCGGAACGACCTACTGCGACATTAGGCACGCCGTCCTCTCGTGCGCGTCACCCTCCTGGGTCCTTTCGACCTCTCGGCTGATCCCATCCGGGCACCGTGACGAATTGACCCGCCTGGGTGACACAGGGGTCCTCCTGCCCTGCCTAGGGTTTCCCCAATAGATCCGCTGCCGCGCAACGACCGCCGGCAGATCTGGCCTCACCGCAGAGGCACAGACGTCCGCAAGATCGACGAGCGTGAGGAACACTGATGTCACCCAGCACAGATTCGATCCACGACCCGCACTCCGCGGTGGGACTCCGAGTGACAGACGTGACTCGCACCTTCCATCGTGGGGGAGTCGACGTACAAGCACTGAAGCCCGTATCGCTCGACGTGATGAAGGGTGAGCTGCTCACCATCGTCGGTCCGAGTGGATGCGGCAAGAGCACACTGCTGCAGATCATGGGTGGCTTCGACACCGCGACGACCGGAACCGTGAGCACACCGAGGGGTTCGGTCACCGGGCCTTCCCGGACCATCGGAATGGTGTTCCAGCGAGCGACGCTGTTCCCGTGGTGGAACATCGAGCGAAACGTCGCCTGGGCACTGCGCTGCGGTGGCGTGAATCGCCGCGCGGCACTGGATCGAGCACGCGAACTCCTTGATCTGGTCGGGCTGAGCGGCTTCGAGACGGCCTACCCGAATGAACTCTCGGGAGGCATGCAGCAGCGCGCAGCACTCGCGCGTACGCTCTCGCTGGAACCGGATGTGCTGCTGATGGACGAACCGTTCGGGGCTCTCGACGCACAGACGCGCGAGCTCATGCAGGAGGAGCTTTTGCGCATCCAACAGGTGGCCGGGACCACTATCGTCTTCGTCACTCACGACATCCGAGAAGCCGTGTTCCTCGGTGACCGCGTCGTCGCCCTCAGCGGGTCGCCAGGAGAGATCGCCCTCGAACTCGCGCCCGGCCTCGCTCGCCCGCACACACATGATGTGATGCGCAGCAAGGAGTTTCTCGACGCTTACGAAGCAGTGTGGGCCTGCATCCAGACGGGCGGACGCCGTGGGCCGGTCGTCGCCGCCTCATCGGCTGCGGCGGGAAGCACAGTGGGCACCCCATGAGATTCCCCGTCAGGAAGATCCTCAGCCCCATCGTCGCACTGTTCGTACTGTTCGTACTGTTGGGACTCTGGCAGGCGTCGTCTCTCATCTGGACCTTCCCCGCCTATTTTTACACCCCCACCGAGATCGGTAGCGCCTGGGTCGCCTCGCTCGATGCCAACATGTGGCAGGCCACCTGGGACACACTGTTCCGTGCGGGTGTGGGTTTCCTGATCGGCACGATCCTGGCGCTGCCGATCGGCGCGATCACCGCCCGGCTGCGTCGGGTCGAGAACACCGTCGAGCCCTACATCGGTTTCTTCTACGCACTTCCGAAGATCAGCCTTCTGCCCGTGCTCGTGGTCTGGCTGGGATACACGGACACCGCCCGCATCACCATGATCGCGATCTCGGTGTTCTTCCCGGTCTACGTCTACATGAACGCCGGCGTCAAGGGCATCAACCCCGACTACCTCAAGGTCGCCTCCAATCTCGGTGCCGGTCGGTGGACGACGTTCCGCGACGTGCTCGTACCTGCTGCCGCGCCGATGGCGATGGCCGGTCTTCGCGTGGGATTGGCGATCTCGCTGATCGTGACGTTCGCGACCGAAGTGGTCGGTCAGAGTCCGAACGGCCTCGGTCGCATCATCCAAGACGGATTCATCGCCGTCGCCTACAGCGAGATGTACGCGGGCATCATCATGTTCGCCCTCATCGGCCTCGCGATCGATCTCGCGCTCCGGCTGCTGACACGAAACAGCCGGACTCTTTGGGGAGAAGCGGAACTCGCATGAGCAACATCGACACGCACACACTCGTCACACAGCAGGCTCGCTCCCGTCGAGCGCCCGCAGGCCTCGGACAGAACCTCTTCGCCTGGGGCGCCCTGCTCAATCCGTTGGGCTTGATCGCGGTCGTCGTCGGTATCTTGCTCTGGCAGCTGGTTTCGGCCGTCTCGGGAAACTACTACTTCCCCACGGCCTCCCAGGTCGCGGTAGATCTCGGAGACATGATCGTCGACGGCACTCTGGCGAACGCTCTCGGCATCACGCTCGGCAAAGCGCTCCTCGGTGTTCTGATCGGCGGGGTCGCCGGACTGCTGATCGGCCGACTCATGGTGGTCAGTCGATATGTCGCGGATGGTCTAGGGCCCCTCGTCAACGCCGTCTACCCGATTCCGCGTCTGGCGCTGTACCCGCTGCTCGTCGTCGCCTTCGGAGCCGGCGGGGAGGCGACGATCCTGCTCGTGTCGATCGAAGCTTTCTTCCCGATCCTCTACAGCACGCAGGTCGGGGCGGGTTCGCTCTCCCAGCGCTACCGCTGGCTGATGGGCAACACCGGTGCCTCATATCTACGGCGAGAAGGGATCGCGATGCGGGCGATCACGCCGTATCTGGTCGCCGGCCTGCGCAACGCGGTGCCCACTGCGCTCATCGTCGTGGTGACGACGGAACTGCTTCTGGGTAGTTCCGGTGCGGGCTTCCTCGCCCGAGATGCCGGCAATCAGTTCCTCCCGGCCCGATCATTGGCCGTGGTATTCGCGCTCGGCGTCGTCGGCGTGCTGCTGAACATCGTGATGCGCCTGTTCTACCGGCGCACGCAGCGATGGAACCTCTCGCTACAGGCTTGATGCCGTCGTCGGCCGTCCGATCACCGGGGCCGACGTAGGAAAGGACACACAGATATGGATGACTCGATGAGCGCGAAAGAGTCCGCGATCGAACGAGGAGAAGTGCTCGTCCTCACGACAGCGGAGGTCTCCGGCCTGGTCGACGCGGCGGATTGCGTCGATGTCATCGACGCCGTGCTTCGAGAGCCTGCCGCGCTCTCCCAGCAGACGCTGCCCCGACGACGCCTGTACATGCCGGTCGAGGGCGAGGAATCGGAGTATTACTGGCATAACAACATGGCCGGCGCGTTCTTGGGCCGGGGGACGCTCGCTGTGCGTCTCGACGTGTCTCGAACTCGTATCCGCGAGGAGCGTCAGGAGTTCCCCGGCGACTTCACCGGCTTGGTGCTTCTCTACGACCTTGCGACGTCCCATCCGTACGCGATCATCCACGACCATGGGCTTTCGCCCCTCCGCGTCGCAGCGACGAGCGCCGTGGCGACGCGCGAACTGGCACCATCCGGGTCATCGGTTCTCGGCATCATCGGCACAGGCGAACAAGCCCGCGCCCATGCGCTCACTCATCGAGTCGCTATGCCGGGTCTCACCACGATCCTCTACTACTCGCGATCCGCCGACAATCGAGACCGGGCGGCAGCGGCGTCCGAGTCAGAGACCGGCATCGAAGCAGTCGGCGTCGGCAGCGTAGAGGAGCTCATCGCGCGGAGTCATGTCGTGATCGCGGCGACCAACGCGACCGAGCCCGTGTTCGACGGGCACTCGCTTCAGCCTGGCCAGCACCTCGTCAGTCTCGCCTCCTCAGACGGATTCGCGCAGCGGCGAGAGATCGACGAGACCAGCATCGAGCGATCCGATCTCATCGTCGTGAATTCGAAGACGCAGATCATCGCCGATCGCCAGGGGCACTACGGCAGCCCCTCGTCCGTGGAAGACCTCCATCACATCGTCGAGCTCACCGATGTTCTCTCGGGACGGGCCCCGGGCCGGACATCCGACGAGCAGATCACCCTGTACGACAACAACGTCGGTATGGGCATCCAGTTCGCCGCGCTCGGCGCATTGACGTTCGAGAAAGCGGTCGCTGCCGGCCTCGGAACCCCGCTGCCCGCCGATCTGTTCGTGACCCGCAAGTCGGCCGGCGAGCTCTACGCGCCCTGAGGAGAATCATGACTATCGAGATCGCCATTGAACCCTATGACCGCCACCTTCCTCTGATCGAGGGCGCCGTCGCCGCCGTGCGTGATCATCCGTGGACGTTCAAAGAAGTCGGACAGCTCGCGGTGCACCGCGACGGGAACGACCGTCACGAGCGTTTTCTGCGCGACGGTGAGTTCCAGGCCGCCGAGCTCTCGCTCTCGAGCTACCTGCTCTACCGCGAGAATCATGACGATGTCACCGCACTGCCGATCTTCCCGCGACGCCTCTTCAGCTTGTCCAATATCTGGGTGCGCCATGACTCATCCGCCCAGTCATGGAAAGACCTGCGTGGCGCCGTGATCGGCATCCCCACATTCCAGATGTCGTTGGGTGTGGTCGCCCGGCACGACATGCAGGCGGTGGAGGGTGTCGACTGGCGCGAGATGGCCTGGGCATCCTCGCACCCGGAGAACGTGCGGCTGGAGAGCCCCGTCCGACGCATTGCCGCAGCATCGCTGCACGACGCGTTGGACAGCGGCGAGATCGATGCTCTGCTCACGCCGGAGATCCCTTCGGATCCGGCCTTCCGGGAGGGGGCACGTCGCCTGTACGGAGCGCGTTCGATCGAGATCGAGCGTCGACAGCTGCGCGACAACGGATACGCACCGATCATGCACGTGATCGGGGTGCGCACGCGCATCCTGCAGGAGAACCCTGCGCTCGCTCGTGATCTGCTCGAGGCGTTCACCCTCGCCCAGGAGATGGCGTGGACCCGTTACGACGACCCCGGATGGGGCCTCAGCTTCTGGGGACGTCAGGAGATCGAGAGGCAGGACCTGCTCTCCGCTCGGCGGCATTGGGAGCACGGGCTGGAACCCAACCGTCGAGCGCTCGAGGAGTTCCGCGACGCGTCGTTCTCACAGGGCATCCTGCGCTCACGTCCCGAAATCGACACACTTTTCGCGCCGACGGCGTGACCCTCGCATTCGCTCGTCCTGAATCCCACGAAGGAAGACTCATGTCATCACCTGCCATCACCGTCGACAGCCTCAAGGCGCACGAGTACGGAATGCTCATCGACGGCGAGATCGTCGAGAGCATCGCGAAGGGACGCCGCCCTGCTGTCGACCCCTCATCCGGTGGAGTCGTGACGACTTTTCCCGAAGCGACAGCGGCGGACGTGGACCGTGCCGTCGCGTCGGCGCACCGCGCCAGAGAGAACTGGGAGGCGATGGGCGTTTCCGGTCGCGCTGACTGTTTCACGCATTTCGACCAGCTGATCAGAGACAACACCGAGCGTCTCGCGATGCTCGATGCCCTGGATTGCGGGAACCCCGTGACCGCCATGCGGGCAGACATCGAGATGACGCACGAGTACATCAATGGATGGCCGGCGCTAATGAAGGCACGCACCGGACAGCGATACCCCGGCAGCCCCGGCAACCTGCACTATTCGGCTGACCGCCCGTACGGTGTCGTCGGCCGTATCACCGCGTTCAACCATCCCGCGATGTTCGCCATCACTCGGCCCCTGCCCTCGCTGATGGCGGGCAACACGATCGTCATCAAGCCGTCGGAGGAGACCTCGCTGTCTACCCTCGCGCTCGGAGAGATCTTCAACGAGGCGTTCCCTCCTGGGGTCGTCAATGTCGTGACGGGTGGCGCCGCGGTAGGCGATGCGATCGTCACCCACGATGCGATCAAGCGACTGGCGTTCACCGGCTCGATCGGCACGGGTCTCATGATCCAACGCCGCGCGGCCGAATCGGGGCGGGTGAAGCACGTCTCGCTCGAGCTGGGCGGCAAAAACGCCATGATCGTCTTCCCCGACGTCGATGTGGAAGAAGCCGCCGCCGGCGCCGTCCGCGGAATGAGCTTCAACATCTGCCAAGGGCAGGCATGCGGTTCGAACTCGCGCATCCTCGTGCACGCGAAGGTGTACGACGAGTTCGTCTCGCGAGTGTCGGCACTGATCGCCTCCTATCGGGTGGGCGTCGCTTACGACGAGACGACCGATGTCGGTCCGCTCGTGAGCGCAGCGCACTGGGAGCGGGTATCGGGGTTCGTCGACAGTGGCGTGTCCGAGGGTGCGTCATTGGTGCGAGGTGGCGAGCGCCCTAAGGGACTTCCCACCGCAGGCAACTTCCTCGAGCCGACGCTGTTCGCCGACGTGGATCCGAGTATGCGCATCGCCCGCGAGGAGATATTCGGCCCCGTGATGTCGGTCTTCGTCTGGGATGACTACGACACGATGATGGGGATCGCGAACGGTCTCGACCTGGGTCTCACCGCGAGCGTATGGACGAACGACCTCTCGGTCGCACACAAGACCGCCGAGGCGTTGGAGGCCGGTTACGTGTGGATCAACGATGCGTCGCGGCACTACTTCGGCACCCCGTTCGGGGGCCACAAGGACAGCTCTCTCGGTCGCGAGGAGTCTGCAGAGGAACTGCAATCATTCCTGGAGCAGAAGGTGATCCACACGCGGCTGGCATCCCCCCAGGATGCCTACCGACGGATGATGGAACGCATCTGAGGCCGAGACGCCGACCACCGCACCGCCCGAGCGAGGAGGAAGACATGCAGGAAGACAAGATCGGTTCACGATGGTGGCATGACCGGTTCGCCGAGCTCGAGGCGTCGCCGGCGTACGACGGCGGGTACTGGTCCATGCGGAGCGAGTTCGGTGAGCGGCCGGCACTGATCGTCGTGGATGTGGTTCGCTCTTTCACCGGGGCGGCAGGTCAAACCCTCGCCGAAGCCGCCGCGGTGTACCCGACGGCCTGTGGCCCGAGCGCCTGGGAGGCCATGCCAGCCATTGCGCAGACGGTGCGCGTGGCACAGGACTCCGGATGGCCCATCGTGTACACCACCGGTCTGCAGGGTGGCGGGCCCTTCGGCGGAACCGTCAAGGGAGAGAACCTGCATGGATCCGTGATGGACCTCCCCGGAGCCACCGACATTCCCGATGAGATCGCACCGCCGCCAGGGGCCGTGGTGATCGGCAAGCCCAAGGCGAGTGCGTTCTTCGACACACCTCTGGTGTCCTTCCTCGTGCGCAACCGTGTCGACACGGTCATCATCCTGGGAACCACCACCTCCGGCTGCGTGCGGGCGACCGTCGTCGACTCGTTCTCGCACGGGTACTCCACGTTCGTGGTCGCCGACGGCTGCTTCGACAGATCCGCCCTCAGCCACACCGTCCATCTCGCGGAGATGGACGTGAAATATGCCGATGTCATCACTGCCGATGAACTGGCAGCGTCCGCGCTCGTACACCGATCAGAGATGAGACGTTCCCATGCCTGAGACCCCCCTGCGCACGCTTGCCGACTACGACTACTCCCTCGGAAGCATCCACCGAGATGTGACGACCGAATCCGTCGATGCGCAGGCATGGTTCGACCGTGGGCTCGCCTGGTCGTACGCCTTCAACTTCGAGGAAGGGGTCCGGTGCTTCCAGCGCGCGATCTCGCATGACCCCGATCTCGCGATCGCCCATTGGGGTGTCGCCTACGCCGCGGGGCCCAACTACAACAAAGCCTGGCGCCTCTTCGATCGTCTTGATGCCACTCAGACGATCGAGCTCGCCACGAGCTCGCTCGAGCAGGCTCACCGGCTGCTCGACCGCGCCTCCTCGTCGGAGCGCGCACTCATCGAGGCACTACCGGCCCGCTACCCCTCCACGATCCCCGACGACTTCGCTCCCTTCAACCGGGCGTACGCCGACGCGATGCGCAAGGTCTACGCCGCTGCCCCGGACGATCTCGATGTCGCGGCGCTCTTCGTGGACTCGCTGATCTGTGTCAGCCCACGTCAGCTCTGGGATCTGCCGTCTGGAGAGCCAGTGGGCTATGGAACGGTCGAGGCGCGCACGGTGCTGGAGCGCGCGTTCCTCACCCCCGCAGGCCTCGCGCATCCCGCCATCAACCATCTGTACATCCACACCATGGAGATGGCACCTTTCCCGGAGATCGCGGCACCCGCGGCCGAGCGTCTCCGCGATTCCATGCGCGACGCGGGCCACATGGCCCACATGGCGACGCACATCGACATCTCCACGGGCCACTACGGGCGCGCGGTCGATTCCGGCACGGTCGCCGCCGCAGCCAACGACCACTACCTCGAAACCGAGACCGGAATCCGCTTCTATCACCTCTACCGTGCACACGATCTGTACGTGAAGGTGTATGCCGCGATGCTGGCAGGCAGGTCCGCCGATGCCGAGCATGCCGCCAGGCGCATCATCGAGGTGCTGCCGGCAGATCTGTTGCGACTGACCACTCCACCGATGGCCGACTGGGTGGAGAGCCACGTATCCGCACTGCCGCATGTGATGATCCGCTTCGGCAGATGGGAGGAGATCATCGCGCTCCCTCTCCCCGAAGATCGAGAGCTGTTCTGCGTGACGACGGCGATGACGCTGTATGCGCAAGGGATCGCCTACGCAGCGCTGGGACGCATCGACGACGCTGCCCGCTCGCAGGCAGAGTTCCGTGTCGCCGCGGCGGCTGTGCCGGCGAGCCGGATGGCTCTGCCGAACCGCGAGATCGACGTGCTGCAAGTGGCAGAGGCGATGCTCGCCGGCGAGCTCGAGTATCGCCGAGGCAACTTCGAAGAAGCCTTCGCCCAGCTCCGGCTCGGCATCGAGCGCGAAGATGCGCTCCTCTACGCCGACCCGCGATCATGGCTGCAACCGGTCCGCCATGCGTACGGTGCGCTTTTGCTCGAGCAGGGTCGGATCGAGGAAGCAGAAGCGAACTACCGCTCCGACCTCGGCCTTGACGGCAAACTGCCGCACGCGAAGACCCATCCGAAGAACGTGTGGAGTCTGCACGGTCTGCATGAGTGTCTGACGCGGCTGGGGCGTGACGCGGAAGCAGCGGGGATCGCGGCGCAACGCGACATCGCATTGTCCGACGCGGATGTGCTGATCGCCGCCTCGTGCTACTGCCGGCTGTCGGCATCCGGAGAGTCCTCCTGCTCGTGCGACCACAGCAGCGGGGCCGGATGCACCTGTGGCGCCATGGACTCGCACGCCGGCCACGACAGCCACGACAGCCACGGTGACGGTCACGACAGCCACGGTCACGGCCACGGCCACTCCTCCGACACCGGTTCGGATGCCGAATGACCGGCACCACCGCGTGGCTTCGCCTGCGTACTCCCGGACTGCTCCTGTGTCTGGTGATCGCAGTCATCGCGAGCGTCGCCGGGTTCTTCGTGCCACTCATCGGCTCTGCCTTGCCTGCCATCATCATCGGCGTGGTGTGGGCGCTCGTGCGCCGGCCGGGTTCGCGGTACGCACCCGGCATCACCACGGCGACGAAGCCGTTGCTCCAGATCGCGATCGTGCTTCTCGGAGCGCGGATGTCGCTCGGACAGGTGGCCGATGTCGGCCTCGAGTCGCTCCCAGTGCTGCTCAGTTCACTGATCGTCTGCCTTGTCGCCGCCTGGCTGATCGGGCGTGCTCTGGGTGTCGAACGCGACACCCGGATTCTGCTCGGGGTGGGCACCGGCATCTGCGGGGCCTCGGCCATCGCGGCGGTCGCCCCGGTGATCCGCGCGAACCCGGCGCAGATCGCATATGCGGTCTCGACCATCTTCCTGTTCAACGTCGCCGCGGTGCTCACCTTCCCCTGGGTCGGGCACGCGCTGGGATACGACGCCAGGACTTTCGGGCTCTTCGCGGGCACCGCGGTGAACGACACCAGTTCGGTCGTGGCCGCAGCCAGCATCTTCAGCACAGCGGCTCTGGGCTACGCCATCGTCGTGAAGCTGGTGCGCACACTCGCCCTCATCCCGATCACTGTGGGTCTCGCGATCATGGAAGCCCGGCGCTCCCTCGATCCCGGCAGCCGGATCGGGCCCCGAAAGATCGTGAAGCTCATCCCCTGGTTCCTGTTCGGCTTCGTGCTGATGGTCGTGCTGAACACGCTCGTTCCGTTCTCGACTTCGGTGGTCGACATCCTGAGCGGCGTGTCGACCTTCCTGATCGCCGCGGCGCTGGCGGGCATCGGTCTCACCACCGATGTCGGCGCCATTCGACGCGCAGGATGGCGTCCTCTGCTCCTGGGCGGGATCCTCTGGATCCTCGTCACCGGAGTCACCATCGGTGTGATCGGATTGCTCGACCTGGCGTCGCGTTGACGGAACAGGAGAGAGAAGGAGGAGGACGACCGCCAGCGGTCTCCTCCTCCTTCTCTCTGTCATGTCTTAGCGAACTCTGTCATCTTCTGGCGAACTCTGTCATCTCCTAGCGAAGCGAGATCTCGACATCCACATTGCCCCGAGTGGCTTCTGCATACGGGCACGTCGCATGGGCGGCATCCAGGAGTTCTCGCGCTGTGGCGTCGTCGATTCCCGGCAGGTTCACGACGATCCGCGCCCGCACGAAGAACTTGCCCTTGTAGGGCGGATCCGTGTTGAGCAGGTCGACCTCGGTGTCGACCGACATCTCCGCGGGGAGGGCGATCCGACGGCCCTGCGCGACGAGGTTCAAAGAGAGCGCGAAGCAGGCAGACCAGCCCGCCGCCAGAAGCTGCTCGGGGTTCGTACCGGTGCCAGGGCTCCCGGGCGCGGAGACATCGACGACCAACCGTCCGTCGTCGGTCTCCACATGCCCCTCGGTGACGCCCGTCATATGCGCTCGACCGGTGTACAGCAGGCCCGCCGCGGTCATGCGTCCCGCTCGCCCACCGGCACAGCAGCCATCAGGTCGATCTCGACGAGGAAGTCCGGGTGCCCGAGCCGCGTCACGCCGATGAATGTGCTCGGCGGACGGAAGCTGCCGTCTCCGTACTCGGGCAACGGCTGACTGGCCCACGTGGGCACGTCGGCTCCATCCCCCATTTTCGCGTAGATGCGGCGATAGGTGACGTCCTCCCAGCGTGCTCCGGCCGCGGCGAGCGCGACCTCCAGGTTCTTCATGACCTGCACGTACTGGGCTTCGAAGTCACCGGGTGCGACACATTGATAGTTCTCATCGGTCGGGGTCTGGCCTGCGATGAAGACGAGCTTCATGTTGCCTTCAACGGTGACCACCCGTTTGTAGGACGGATGCGCGTACAGGCCTTCGGGATCGATTTCTTGACGTTTCACGGCAGCTCCTTGATTGTCCTGAGAGAACTTCTTGAGCGCAGATTATTCGCCGTCCGCCTCATGCGATGTCACCTGAACGGGTGTATCTCACCGCGGGTCTCGTAGCGTTCTCGACCTCCTGGGCGCAGGCGTGTTCCCCGCGCCCAGGAGCACGGGGAACACGCCTTCAGGGTCCTTCTCGGGAGTCAGTTGCCCGCGGTGAAGCCGGTGACGTACAGCGAATCCACGTCCACGCGCTCGTCCTTCTTGAGCAGGCCGACGGATTCCATGTCATCCATGAGCGCCGCCATCTCGCTCGGGTCGAATGCGCCAGCTTCGGGGCGGGCGTAGTCCTTCGCCTTGAGGTAGATGTCCAAGGGGTATTTGATGTAGCCTGCTTCCGCGATGATGGTCTTGGCCTCGTCTTTATTGCCCTGATACCACTCCACGACACCCGCATAGTCGTCACGGAGATCACAGACGGCACGGAGGTTCTTCTGTGCGAACTCACGATCGACAGAGACGACCAGCTGGTCGTAAGGGTGTCCGACGACATCCTGAGAGCTGAACAGGATGCGGGCCGGGTCGGGACCGCTGGTCGCCATCGTCGCGAACGGCTCTGCGACCGCGGCGACATCGACGACACCGGAGTTCAGCGCCTCCAGCTGGGCCGGGAACGGCAGTGTGACGAAGGTCGCATCTTCAGGGCTGTACCCTCCCTGCTTCAGTCCCATCCGGGCGACGAAGTCGGGCGTCGACCGGAAGTCGAGGATCCCGATCGTCGCACCCTTCAAGTCCTCGACACTCTTGATATCGGAGTCGCCCTTGACGACGAAGCTGGTACCGAACGCCCCCTCTCCGGCCTCCTGCATGACGGTGAAGAGGGGAACAAGGTCCAGCGCCCCTCTGGCCGTGCCGACGATCAGGGCCGGCATCGGCACGACGACAGCGTCCACGTCACCGGCTTGGTATCCGACGAGCTTCTTCTCGCTGTCATCGAACGATTTCAGCTCCAGCGAGTACGACTTTCCCTGCTGCGGCGTCAACTCAGGTTTCTCTCCCATGAGCCATACCGGTTCCTCTGCGGCGGCACCAGTGGCGATCCGGATGTTGACGGGATCCCCGGATGCCTCGGGAGCCGTCGAACAGTCGAGATCCCCATCGGCGGCGGGCTCGGTCGCCGGGCTCGCGCAGGCGACGAGTCCGCCGAACAGACCTGCGGTCAGTAGAAGTGCGGTGTAACGAGTTCTGGCACGACGATTCATGTAGATGATTCCTTCCCAGTGCGCGGAATGCGGCATGGGACGCGCAGAGTCCCCTCTGCAGAAACCCGATATCGTCTTCGATACCGAATCGCGAACCTGATTGCCGCCTGTCGGGCTCACGCTAAGTGAGCGGGCGCAGGCTGCACGTCACCCGATTGGGGCATTCTGCCCTCAGACCGATGACGGATGAACAGCGCGCAACAGAGAGCCGTTGGCCGATACGGACTCCTCGATGTCGACGAATCCTGCGGTCGCGAACAGCCGCCGAAGGCCCGAGGGCGGGCCGCCCGACGGTGGCGTGAATGCACACACCACCGGGGCGCCGGGGCGTAGCACTCGCCTGATCTCAGAGAGCCCCTCAAGCGGATCCGGCCAGAAATGCAGGTTGTCGACGAAGATCGCGGCATCGCAATGCTCGTCGAGCAGAGGGAGTGCCTGTGCGGTACCGGACAGCAGCACGACATTCCCCCGAGAGATGGCTGCGGCATTGCGTGCCTCCGCATGGCGATGGCTCACCTCCGACGGGTCCACGCCGATGACTTCGCCCGCCGGCAGCAGACCCGTCAAAGCGACGATCCCCAGGCCTGGGCCGAAGCCGATCTCGAGCACCCGTGCTCGCGGATCCTCAACGCCGAGCAGACTCACTGCCTCACGCGCCATCGCAGTGCCCGAACGCGCCATGAGACGCACACCCTCTTCGCCTGCGGCGCCGGATGGCCGCACGAACATGTCGTACATCTGTTCCATTCTCGCTCACCGGGTGACGCGGAAGCGATATAAAGTGAAAAGTCCCCTGTCGAGTAACATCCGTCCTCGTGGGATTGGCCTATGTTCATCGCATGAACGCTCATGAAGAAAGTCCCCTCCTCAGCGTCATCGACGGCGTCGCTTTGACCGACTTCCGCCCGGCGGAAGAGTCCTCGCGCACACCGCTGATCTTCGTCCATGGAGGACTCCACGGCTCATGGCAATGGGATTCCACACAGCGGTGGTTCGCGGACGCCGGGCGGCGGTCGATCTCTCTCGACTGGTTCGCCCATGGTGGATCACGACAACTCGATGCATCCGAATGGCTCCGTCGCAGCATTCTCGACGTCCGCGAAGAGATAGGCGTGGCAGTCGCCCAATGTGCATCGCCGCCCATTCTCATCGGGCACAGCATGGGAGGGTTGGCCTCACTGGCATACGCCGCTACGCATCCTTCGCGGATCGCTGGCCTCGTGTTGCTGGCGCCGGTAGTCCCCGAAAGGTTCGCCGGAGCCCCCGTGGAGCTGCCTATCGACGTCGACCAGCCCTGGGGCCCGCCGCCGCTCGACATCGCCGCGCACCTCTTCTTCGACGGTGCACCCGCTGCGGAACACGAAGCGATCTACGCGCAGTTGCAGGCTGAGTCGCCCACAGCTGTGTGGGAGGCGACCAGGTGGACGGCCACCGTCGACGTCGACGCGATCACGGTTCCGGTGCTGGTGATCACGGGTGACAAGGATGAGCTGACCCCGGTGGACATCGTGTCATCACTCGCCGAAGGAATCGGAGCAGAGCTCGTGACCCTTCCTGGCGTCGGCCACGGCCTGTCGTTCGATCAGTCCTGGATTGATCAGTGCGCACGCATCGACAGCTGGGCATCGAAGATTCTGAACGAAGTCTCCTGACGATATCCGAGATCGAGCGATAGTCCGGCGATCAGCCGTTCATCAGTATCAGCATCCATCCCATGCCCGCCGCCATCAGGATGTGGCAGAGGGAGTGGATGCGATGATGCGATGAGCGGAACGACCGCCAGACCCACCACACCGTGGCGGCGACGCACAAGGCGATGAACACCGCATTGACGACGTCGACCCATACGGGTGTCGACTCGATCGCGACTCCGCCGCCTCCGTGGTGCCCGGCATGAGCCCCGCCGGCATCTTCCGACATGTCCATCCCCGCCATGAGGAGAGGCATGGCGGCGAGCATCCAGATCATCGCGGCGTCGAGCACGATGTGCCCGACGAGATCGACGACCTGCGCTCCCTTCGCCCCTCGGAGAGAGGGCACGAGGGCCAAGGCCAAGATGGCGAAGATGGCGACCTGCGCCCACGTCACAGCGTCCCACACCGTCCACCAGGTCATGACGATCATCGCGACGCTCATGATGCCATGCGTGATGTCGATCAGGTCGGAGTCCGTGAGGCCTGCGTCGCGTCGTCCCCTCCTCGACCTGTCGGCGAGACCCGCGAAGCAGATGACGGCGGTCACGACGAAGAGCAGAGTGAGGATGACATTCCAGGGCGCGGCGATCACGGAGACAGTTTAGTACTACATTATGTAGATATCCGATTCCGCCGATTGAAAGGCCGCGATGATGACCACGACCGAGATCGAGTCGACGGGCACCCCGGCGAAGGCGCCTGGTCCCCGTACCCTGAAGATCAACTGGTTCGGCGCCTTCTGGCGCTGGCACTTCTACGGCGCACTCCTGGTCATCCCCGTACTTTTCGTGCTCGCCGTGACCGGCATGACATACCTATTCCGCGCGCAGATCGACGCGGCGATGCACCCGGGCGTCATCACGGTCGCCGTCCCGGACGGCGCGGATCGACTGCCCCTGTCCGCCCAGCAGGAGGCGGTCGCAGCGGAGTTCCCCGACCGTTCGGTCGTCTCGCTGTTCGACAGCCTCGGTGACCGCTCGACGGTCTTTGTCACCGAGCTTGCCGACGGCACCACTCAGAACGTCTACGTGGACCCGTACAAGGGAGTCGTCACCGGATCGCTGACCGACGATCAGCTCATCTCCGACGTGTTCATCCGCATTCACGGCAACCTGTTGGCAGGAGACTTCGGCGATCGGCTGATGGAGCTCGGCGCCAGCTGGGCCATCGTGCTGACGATCACCGGCTTCCTGATCTTCTTCCTCGGGCGCAAGCCGCGAAAGCTGGCCGCGCAGAGGAAGGTCAAGGGCGCACGGCTGCGCAGCGCGCACGCACTCGTCGGCCTCCCTGTCGGCCTCGGGATCCTGATGCTCGTCACCTCCGGACTCCCCTGGACCGGGCTGTGGGGCAGCGTGTCCGAAGAGGTCGCGGCAACCGGCGGGTCTTCCTTCTGGGGAGCCGACCCGGGGGCGGAGTCCACCATGAAAGACCTCATCGAGCAGACGGACGGCTCCAGCGCGCCCGCAGGCTGGGCAGTGGGCATGGGCCCGACAGGACAGAGCACGGGCCAGGGCGCAGGAGTCTCGATCGACGCTGCCATCTCGGCCGCCGAGGCCGAGGGTGCACCGAGCCCCTACTACGTGATCTATCCCGTGGACGAGGCCGGCGTCTTCAGCGTGATGAGCAGCCAGTGGTACCAGCAGGGCAACCCCGCGGAGTCCGATGTCACCCTCGAGCAGACGGTCCACGTCGATCAGTACTCCGGCGAGGTCGTCGCACAGTACGGCTACGACGACTACAGCCCGCTGGCCCAGGTCGTCTCCCATGGAATCGCGATCCACGAAGGGCGGCACTTCGGCCCCATCAACACGATCCTGACGACGCTCTTCTGCCTCGCCGTGATCTTCATGTGCATCTCCGCGCCCATCATGTGGTGGCGTCGCCGCGGCACCGCGAGCGGCATGGCAGCGCCGCGCGCGCGACTCCCCCTCTTCGGCAACATCGCTCTGCTCGTCGGCGTGGTCGCCCTGGGCATCTTCCTGCCGATGTTCGGCTTGTCGGTGCTCGTGATCCTGGCCGTCGATCAGCTGCTCATCCGTCGCATCCCCGCCTGGCGGAAGTTCTTCGGCACCGTGTGAGACAGCACCGCGTGAAACAGTGATGGTCTCGGGCGCCCTGTGCGCCCGAGACCATCACTGTTTCCAGATCACTGGTTCCGCTGTTTCAGATGTCGAGTTCGAGCTCCGGCGTGAGAGATCGCGAGCAGCACACGTTGATGCGGGAATGCGCATCAGGGCCCTGCCCACTCTGCGTGTGGTCTCGGTGGTCGGGAGTCCCCCGCAGCACCGTCGTGATACACGATCCGCAGATCCCCTGCCCGCACGACCGGTAGGTCTCATAGCCGTGGCGCTCGAGCACCTCAGCGATCGACTCGGTGGCCTCCACCCTCATGGCCTGCCCGGTCGATGCGGCGACCACCGTGAACGCTTCATCGGCATCCGACGCGGAAGGCGCGGCGTCGGACGAGAAGCGCTCTGTCACGAACTGGTCCGCGCGCCAGCCCGCCTCGAGTGCCCGCTCTCTCGCGAGCGTGATGAATCCGTCCGGCCCGCACGCATAGATCATGCCCTCGACAGTCGGTTCGAAGAGACCTTGAGGCCCGCCGGCTCGGAAGGAGTCACCGTCGTCACTGAAGTGCGTGAAAATCGATGACGCATAGGGGTGCGATCGCAGTTGCTCATGAAGCGGGAGGGAGGCGGCGCTCGCGGCGTACGCGTGCAGCTCGAAAGCACTTCCTGTGCGGTACAGCGACGCGGCCATCGACACGAGCGGTGTGATGCCCACCCCGCCGGACAGAAGAAGCGATGTCGATACCCCCGACGCCATCGCGAAGGTGTTGCGCGGCGGCGAGATGTGAAGGCGATCGCCGACGCGGACGTTCTCATGCACGTGACGCGACGCGCCACGCCCATCATCTTCTTTCTGCACGCAGACCGAGATGATTCCCTCATCCGGTGCCACATCCACGAGGGAGTACTGACGAATCAGCGTCTCCGTCAGATGCAGATCGACGTGCGCGCCCGGGTCGGGCGCGATCGCTCGTCCGGTGTCCACCAGGCGCAGGCTCAGCAGCACCGCGCGGTCAGAGACGAGTGTCCGATCAGCGACGACCACCTCCATCCGTGGCGACGAAGCCCGCCGTTCCTCGGTGCGGTCCCGTTTGCGCAATGCCGCGAAGAGTTTCATCTCTCGGCTCCTCTCTCCCGACTGCGGCATGACCACCGCCTACTTCTGATGGATCGCACAACGACGACGGCGGGCCCTGGTGACGACCATGGCCCGCCGTTGTCTATTCAGTTGCGGTTCGAGATAACTCTACAACACGTAGTGGTGATTCGTGGCGGGCAGAGCGCGATCAGACGGCAAGGTCTCGCAACCAGGCCTCAACGGTGCGCGGAGTGATTCCGAGGAGCTTCTGCGCCGAGCGCTCCTCGTCGATGACTTCTCCGGGCTGGGTCCACCGGAAGTGATACGAGTCGACCACAGGCCTGGCCGCATCCGCACCGAACATCGGGATGATCAGCTCACCGTAAGCCTCGGGCTCCTGCGCCTCGAACACGACAGGCTTGTCGAAGTACCGGGCGAAGCCCTCCGCGAGATCCGCGCCGAACTGAGGCGGAAGTGCGCCGGCAGTGACCACGCCCGTCACAGAGTTATCCGTCAACAGCGCGACGGCGATATCGGCCATGTCCAGGTGCGAAACCCAGGACACCGGGTAGTCATCGCGAATCGGGTAGCGCAGCGCTCCGTCTTCACGAGCCGGGCCCAGCGTGACCGGAAGCAAGAGGTTCTCCAGGAAGATGCGGGGCGCGATGACCGCGTACGAGACGCCAGACTCCGCCAAGGCCGCCGCCAGCATGCCGTGCGCCGTCAGCGTTCCATCAGGAAGTTCAGTGGGGTAGCCGCTGGTCGAGAACACGACCCGACCAGGACGTGCTTGGGCGACGGCTTCACCGATCTTCCGAGCGTAGGAGACCTGTTGATCGGGACTGGCGAGCGGCAGGTGCACGAACACCGCGTCAGCGTCCGCGTACGCCTGGACCAGCGATTCCACCGAGTCGTTGTCGATCGAGAGTGCCGGCCCCGTCACCTGCGCGCTGTCTCGAACCGCAGCCGTCGAGTGGTGTCCTGCCGCCCGAAGGGCGACAAGAACAGGGGAACCTTGGGCGCCAGTGGCACCATGCACGATAATTGTCATAAATCCATTAATGCATACACCGCATTGGTTCTGTCAAGTGCACTAATGGCGAGATCCAAAACTCATCCGGTTCGCTCATGCTGTCGTGGGGGCGCTGGGATGCGAGGGGAACAACACACAGAGCGAGAACCAGCGCCCGTCGGCCGTCGCCGATGCCGTGCCCCCATAGGCTCCCGCCGCAGTCTCGATATTGCGAAGCCCATAGCCATGCCCGGGCCCGAGTTGGCGGGTGACGATGCGGTCTCCGTCTCGGATCAGGATGCCGTCGAACGTGTTCTCCACGCGGACCATCGTGAAGTCGTCCTGAGCGAACACCGCAAGGCGGATCATGCGCTCGTCTTCGCCCTTCAGCGTCAGCGCCCCATCGATCGCGTTGTCGAGGGCGTTGCCCACGAGCGAGGTGAGTTCCATCGGACGCAGGAAGGCCAGGAGTCCCCCGTCGGCGACGACGGAGACTTCTATGCCGTGCTCGCGCGCACGAGCGAGCTTGGCGGTCACGATCGCGTCCAGCACATGACTGCCGGTCCGTACGACATCGCCGTAGCGATCGATCGAATCCTCAAGATCGTCGAGCATGCGTGATCGTGTGACGGCGTCGCGCTCCGAGCGGATCGCGCCCAGATGATGCTTCATATCGTGGTGTTTGCGGTTCACCTCGTCGATCGACCGCCGGGTGATCTCGTACTGGTCGTGCTGGCTGCGCAACAGCTGAGCCATCGCATTCGCGTCACGGCGCGCGATCCCTTCATTCTGCACCCGAAGCTGAACGTGCAGAGCGATGTAACCACACAGATCCACCAGCGTGCGGATGTAGAGGATCTCCGTTCCGAACCGGCCACTGAATGGTGTGTCGGTCGTGACGAAGCTGAGATTGGAGATCCCGAACGTGGCGGTCGCGATCGCGAACGCGCCCGCCAGCTGCACCCCGGTGACATCCAGCCGCGCTTCGCGATTGAATTGACAGTGCTCCGCGAACCAGACGACGATGAAGACAAAACCATAGAGAAGAAGAGCACCGATCGCCTGCGCATGAATGCCGAATACGCCCCCGTAGAAGCGATCGATCTGCCAGAACGCTGATGCGGCCAGCTCCGCGAGCACGAAGGCTCGAACGAGGACGTACCCCGCCCCCCGCGCAGTGGCGTCGACACTCGCGAAGACGAGTGCGTACATCACCGCGGCGGCGGTGAGCATGCCGGGGATCCACAAGGCGATGGGGAGGGTGCCTGCCCACACCTGCGTGACCATCAGCGCGAGGAACCCGAGGGCGCAGATCAACATGGTCATCGGAGCGCGAAAGCGACGTCTCGTGATCGTGATGTAGACGACACAGGCTCCCCATTCGGCGAGCGCCGTGAGGTAGCGAGGCATCTCCGCGATGAGCGGATCGTTGATGAAGCTCACGCCGAGATTCCCCGTGACCCGATGTGCTCGGCGAGTGCGGCCAGGAACTCGCGCTTGCGCGGCCGACTGATGGGCAGCCTTCCGCCCCCTCGGATTCGGCAGTCATTGCCATCGATGCCCGTCACGTGAGCGAGATTCACCAGCAGCCCGCTGTTGCACCTCAGGAAACCGAATTGCGACAGTTCGGCTTCCATAGACTTCACGGTCGTCGCAACACTGAAGATGCCATCGACAGTGTGCAGGTCGATGCGGTGCCGGACCGATTCCACGAATCGAATGTCGTCGACGCCGATGCGATGATGCGTCCCATCGGTCGCGGTGAACAGCACTTCCTGGCGAGGCCGTCGTCGCAGTCGCGTGATGACGCGTGACATCTCCTGCTCGAACGAGGCATAGGCCACCGGCTTCAGTAGATAGCTGAGTGCATCCACCTCGTACCCGCTCACCGCATAATGGGGCGAGCTCGTGACGAAGACGATGATGACTTCACTGTCGACTTCGCGAATCCTGCGGGCCGCTGTCATCCCGTCGACGCGTGGCATCTGCACGTCGAGGAAGATCACGTCCCACTCGGGACGGTAGTCGGCGATGACCTCGGCGCCGTCTCGAAAAGCGCTGACGCGGAAGGTCTCCCCCTGCTCGCGTTGGAAGCGGTCGAGGTGCGAGAGCAATCGCTCGATAGCGGTCGAATCGTCTTCGACAACCCCTACCCGGATCATCCGCGACCCCCTTTGGTCATCTCAGCTGAACCCGACGACTCTGCGCGCGACATGATAAGCAAGGCGCGTTGCTCGTCGTCCTGCAGTTCCGGGTAGATTGCTCATCTTACCGAGGAGAGTGTTGCGCATCCTGGTGTACAGCCAAGGGCTTTCCGCCCGGATCTCGCGCCAGAAGAGGTCCCGAGAGGCCAGATGCTCTCGCGTGCCGCCCCGAACGAGCGTGGCGCTGGTGACGGCGCAGATTCCCTCCAGATGATGCAGCAGCGTTCGGTGCAGTTGGATGGGAACGGTGCCGGCAGCGATCTCGCCCCGGCCGGGCAAGGCCGCGAACGCGAGCCTGTTGACGAGAAGCTGTTGTTCCGCCCTCTGCACCATCACGTCCGGCTCGACGGATTGCCCCTCCCTCCCGACCAGATAGCGGTACAGCGGCACCGGTAGATAGCGCATGCGACGCACGCGCGCGAGCGGCATCACCACCACCAGGTTGTCGACGTAGAAGGTGTGCTCGGGCAGGCGCAGTCCGCACTCCCGCAGGAGCTGTGTGCGATACACGATCGCGTGCATCATCAGCACCTGATGGCGGGCGAATCGCTCGGTGTCTGACCACTCGAAGACCCGTCCGGCGGGGAAGACCGTGGAGAATCGCGCCAGACGAGGGGTCTTACCCACCCGCTCATGCACGAAATCGGTGAAAACCGCATCAATACCGGTCGTCTGCCGCTCCCCGAGCAGCGCCAGCAGCGACCGCAAGGAGGGGATGTCGAACCAGTCGTCGGCATCCAGCACTTTGATGAACTCGCCACGAGCGTCCGCGAGTCCGGCGTTGATCGCGCCGCCGTGTCCGCGGTTCGCCTGATGGATGACCCGGAATCGGTCGGGATGCGCGGCCGCCCAGCGGTCGGCCAATTGCCCGGTGCGGTCGGTCGATCCGTCGTCGACCACGACGACCTCGATGCCGTCCACCTCGTCGAGTCCCTCCACCGCACGCGCGAGGTACGCGCTCGCGTTGTAGGCAGGAATGACGATCGTGAGGAGAGTTGCGGCACCGTCGCCGCCCGTTTCCGTCGTCATGGCGCCGTTACCCCTTCCACGACCTCCACCCGGATCGGCTTCTGACGGAAGATCACCTTGAAGATGGGGTAGAACACCCAGAACGAGATCGCCGAGTTGATGATCATCGTCAGCACATCGGCGACCACCGAGCCACCGGCACCCCATCCGGTGGTGATCATGAAGAAGTCGTAGATCGGCGCCTTGTAGAAGCCCTGCGCAGCGGCTGCGATGAAGGTGATCGCGACATACGCGACCGTGTACCAGAAGGCCGCGATCCAGGGCGACGTGTTCGACTTGAACGTGATGTTGCGCTGGAGGAAGAAGTTGATGACCTGCGCGATCAGCAGGGTGGTCTGAACCGCGAGGAAGTAGGCGAAGCCACCGCCTCCCTCAGGCAACGACCCTGCGGCATAGTCGAACATGTAATAGGTGCTGCCGTCGGCGTTGGTCCCGACCGGCCATGCTTGGAAGCTCAGATCCGTGAGTGATGTGTACGTGTCCAGCGCCCACCGAA
The DNA here is from genome assembly GCF_031843845.1 of Microbacterium sp. WCS2018Hpa-23. Classification (NCBI taxonomy): domain Bacteria; kingdom Bacillati; phylum Actinomycetota; class Actinomycetes; order Micrococcales; family Microbacteriaceae; genus Microbacterium; species Microbacterium sp. WCS2018Hpa-23. Next base: position 212,490 of record NZ_JAVTIZ010000002.1, on the reverse strand, counting down.
ACGCCGGCATGAGTCCGAGCTGCAGCACCGTCACGCCATTGGAGAGCAGGACGAACATGAGGAACTTCGACAGTTCCGGGCGTCTGATCTGAAAAGTCGCCCACCATTTCTTCACCGCAGCGAACATCACGCACCCCTCTTCTTGGCCAAGGCCTCAAGCTCTTCTCTGGTCGCCTTCTCGTCGCGACGCCCCCGGAAGTACGCACTGACGATGCGGCTCGATCCGCGAACGACCCGGCCGTTGAGCAACTGCAGAACGCCATCGGTGAGCCGCTCGGTGGCCAGCCCGCCACTCATCTTGGAGATCACACGGAACGGCGCATTCAGCAGGAACAGAATGTTCAGATCCGGCGCCCCCGCAGCTTCTGCTGCCCTGCGGCGCCGGTCGAGAATGCGGTAAGCCGCCCGAGCGACGAAGCTCGGGGCATTCGCCATCCGATCCATGGGGTCGTTCCGGTGCAATCGGCCGCCTCCCCACGCGGCGTCGGGCACCTCCCGACCCAGCAGAGCGACGAACGCCGCATCGTCTGCGAGCTTCGTGGTTCTCGTCTGCAACGGGTTCAGCACCACCGGCAGCGGCGGCAACGTCACGCCGGAACGCTCGACCGTCGTCTTCAGGCGATCGTCGCGGACATGCGATCCCACGAACACTTCGTACTCCCCCGCCTCCACCTGCCACGAGTCGCTGGGCACATCGAAGAAGCGGAACGTGCGCGCACCGAACAGAAGGGATACGCGCTCCGACGCACCCGCCTCCAGACGCACCTTCCGGTACCCCTTGAGCTCTACTGCAGGGCGTAGCACACCGCTGTCACCACGGCGTCCGACGTACATCTGCACGACGTCGCTTCCGCTTCGGGCACCTGTGTTCGTCACCGTCACGTGCACGGCATCGTCGACGACCTCGAGATCGCTGTACGCGAAGGTCGTGTACCCCAACCCGAAGCCGAACGGGAACGCCACGGGTTCACGCGTGGTCTCGTAGTGCCGGTAGCCCGGAAACGGCCCCTCCCGGTACTCAGCGGTTCGCGCATCGCTGGGGAAAGCCCCGGCCGTCGGCGTATCGCCGAGAGAGAGCGGGATCGTCTCCGCAAGCCGTCCCCCTGGCTCGACCGCACCCGTGAGGATGTCGACGATCGCCTCGGCTCCGGCCTGTCCTCCCAGATACGCGTGCACGACAGCAGCGGAGTGCTCGATCCATGGCATCTCCACCACCCCACCGGCGCTGATCAGCACCACGATGCGGGGGTTGACGGCGTGCACCTCACGCAGCAGCCGCAACTGTTCGGAGGGCAGCTTCAACGACGTGCGATCGATGCCCTCCGACTCGGCGATCTCGGGAAGGCCGAGCGCAAGCACGACGACCTCGGCGCCCTGAGCGACGGCGACGGCCTCCGCGCGCAGCGCGTCATCAGGGCGTCCGTCCCGTCGGAATCCTTCTGCGATGCCGGCAACGATGACCGACGATTCTGCCAGCGCCTCGCGCAGCGTCGGGAGCCGCACCACGTTCACCAGCGATGAGCCGGCGCCCTGATAGCGCGGTTCAGTGGCGAATGCGCCGATCAATGCGACAGATGCATCGGCTTTCAACGGCAGGAGCTCATCTTCGTTGCGCAGCAGTACGGTGGATTCGGCGGCTGCGCGCCGGGCAAGCGTGTGGTGCGCATCAAGATCCACTGCGTTCACCGGAGTCCCCGACACTCGGCGAACGAGCGCGATCACCTCGGCCGCGCGAGCGTCGAGATCCTCGATCGACAGATCGCCGCGCTCGACGGCGGCGACGAGTTCACGCGCCGAGTCCAGCCCGGGCGACGGCATCTCGAGGGAGCCGCCTGCTGCTGCCCCCGCCACCGCGTCATTGCTGCCACCCCAGTCAGACACCACCGCACCGGAGAATCCCCACTCCCGGCGCAGGACGTCACCCAGAAGGTGAGAGTTCTCATGCGCGTACGTCCCGTTCACCAGGTTGTACGAGGTCATGATCGCCCACGGGTCTGCTTCGCGCACGACGATCTCGAACGCGGTCAGATACACCTCCCGGAGTGTTCGCTCATCGATGACGGAGTCGCTGACCATGCGGCGCAGCTCCTGACTGTTGACGGCGAAGTGTTTCGGCGTCGCCGCGACGCCCTGAGACTGGATGCCGCGCACGTAGGCCGCTGCCAACCGCCCGGACAGCTCAGGATCTTCGGAGAAGTACTCGAAGTTCCGTCCGCCGAGCGGGCTGCGCTTGATGTTCAACCCGGGGCCGAGCAGCACACCCACCCCCTGCGCAGATGCTTCCACGCCGAGCGCAACGCCGATCTGCTCGGCAAGCTGCTCATCCCAGCTGTTCGCAATGGTCGCGGCCGTCGGGAAGCAGGTTGCCGGTTCCGAACCGTTCAATCCCAGGTGATCTGCGGATCCGAGCTGCTTGCGCAGTCCATGCGGGCCATCGGCCAACCAGACGGCGGGGAGATCAATGCTCTCGAGTGCGCGGGTCTGCCAGTGGTTGGCGCCGCTGAGCAGCGCGGCCTTCTCCAGAAGAGTGAGGCGGGCGAGGAGTGTGGTGATGTTCACGTGAGATCTTTCGATGGGATTCATCGGCATCGACGGTGGGCCGGTTGCCGGGTGGGCGAGTGGACGCCACCCGGCAACCGAGGATCACTCCGCTGACGACAGCGGGGCGCGGTGACGACGAACGCGAAGCACGATCATCACGACAGCGCCCAGGACGAGCAACGCCAGAACGCCGGTGATGATGTACTGCCAGATCACCCAGGCAGGCGGCGTGTACTCGACAGTCGCCCCCGGTGCCAGGCCGTTCATCGCGTTCGAGTTGGCGACCGTGAACAAGACGTTGTGAGTCGCGGTACGAATGTCGCTGACCGCCTTGGCGGAGCCGGAGTCGTTGAACGATTTCGATGGCTGGAAGGTGAGCATCAGGTCGGTGCCCGCCGCGATCCCCTCGTTCGGGTTCATGTAGGGGTACAGGTTGAAGTCCGAGATGGCGAACCCTTCGAAGCCCCATTCACCCCGCAGGACATCATCCATCAGCGGCGCCGAACCACCCGCCCACGTCGAGCCGATGCGGTTGAAGGAACTCATGATTCCCAGCGACCCGACAGCGGTCTCCTCGAGCGTGCCCTGATCGTCGGAGATGTAGCGGACATCCATGACGATGTCCTTCACACCCATCTCGAAGGGCTTGAGATAGATCTCACGGATCGTCTGCTCCGTGGCCCAGGTCGCTATGCCGTTGTTGACGCGATTCGTCTCCTGCTCATTGAGCGCGAAGTGCTTGAGCGTCGTGTAGACACCCTTGGTACCGGCACCGTCAGCAACTGCCGTGAGCATCCGCCCAGACAGGAACGGGTCCTCGGAGTAGTACTCGAAGTTGCGTCCGCCGAACGGAGAGCGATGCAGGTTGGCCGCCGGCGCATACCATCCGTTGATCCCCTTGAAGATCGCCTCATTGCCGAGCATCGCTCCCATCGCTGCACCGATCTCGACATCCCAGGTCTGCGCGATGAGCACTTCCGATGGGTAGGCCGTGCCGTTGATCGACGAGTTGATGAACGACGAGAACCCGGCAGGCCCGTCCGGCTCGAGCGTCTGCGGCTTGCCGATCGATCCGATCGCCGCGGTCTGATATGCGCCGTTGAGGAGCATCGATGACATGTCTCCGACGCTCAGGGAGTCGAGCAGCTCCTCCCAGGCGGGGTCGTCCTTGGCCAGCCCCCGCATGTCGATCAGCGACAGGTCTGTAGCGGCGTCAGTGGTTGGCCGCGTGCCGTCGAACTTCTCGGCCTCCGCTTCGTGGTCCCAGACGTCGAACCCTTCGGCGACATCCTCGTCCGCGATCAGCATCTCCCCGGAGGGCGCTGTCGGGAACGTACCCGCGAAGTCCGCCCGCGACATGACCGGAATCTTGCCGGTCTCACCCTCGGTGCTGAACTGCGCCGACACATCGTCGAACTGATTGGTGACCTCAGAGAGGTCTGACGCCCGATGGTCATCCCCGGTGTAGACGACATCCGACTCCACCGTGTAGATCACGGGCGCCGTGCCCGCGGCCGGAGTGTGCGAGTCGGTGCGCACACTCAACTCGTACTGCCCGGCCTCCAGCACATACGCGCGTGCATCGATGTAGTCGTACGACGCCATGTCCTCGACGGCGACCTCGATGGTCACCGACTCGCTGGCGCCCGGATCGATGAGACCCGTCTTGGCGAAGCCACCCAGCGTCACCGCCGATTTCTCGATGCCTCCCGGTGTGTACGGCGCCGAGTAGTAAAGCTGCACCACATCGCGACCTGTGACGTCACCGACGTTGCGCACATCGACGGTGACTGCGATGCTGCCGTCCACGGATCCAGCCTCGGTACCCGTGATCTCCCATGCGAAGTCCGTGTAGCTGAGACCGTGACCGAAGGGGTAGACGACGGCCTCGTCGTAGTCGATGAACCCTTCGATGTCTGCCGTCTCGTAGTAGCGGTAACCGAAGTAGATACCCTCCGCGTAGTTCACGAAGGGGGCTTCATCGGTGACATCCGCGTTGGACGTTGCACTCTCGGTGACCGGCACCGGGTACGACGGCGCCACGTTGTCATAGAGGAACGTGCCGAAGTTGGCGAAGGTCGGATCTGCGGTGAAATCCGATGCCCAGAGATCGACCGTCCGACCGGAGGGATTGACCTCCCCGGCGAGGATGCTTCCCAGCGCATTGAATGCGGTGGAGCCGGGCGACCCCGCAAGCAGTACGGCGTCGATGTCGGCATCGCGCTGAATGTCAGCGAGCTCCACTGTCGTCGACGCGTTCACGACCACTACGACCGTCGAGAAGTTCTCCTTGGCCAGCGTGATCAGGTCGCGCTCGTCCTTGTTCAGTTCGAGCTGATGCTGGCCCGGCTCTGCGTTGGCGTCCCAATCCGCCATATCCTGCGTCAGATCGCCTCCTTCACCTCCCGGACGACCGATGAAGACGACAGCCGCATCACCGAACTCCGAGAACGACGAGGCGAGTGACTCGTATTCACCGACGGGCAGCTCACCGATGTTGTAGCTGGAGATGTCGGGACGATCCATCTCGATGTAGCCGCGAGGATTCGCCGATGCGAACTCCTCGATGGCGGTGTACACCGATTCGTTGATCGTGAAGCCCGCATTCTCGAGACCACGACGAGCGTCGATCGCGGAGTTCGTGTCAACCGACCCCGAGCCGGAGCCGCCGTAGACGGGGTCAGCGGCAGCGCGTCCCAGCATCGTGACCTTCGACCCCGTGTTCAGCGGGAGCGCCCGGCCGTCGTTCTTCGCGAGGACGATGCCCCCTGCACCGATCTCTTCGACGAGTTCGAGCGCCGCGGCGTCGACCTCTTCGAGCGAGTCGTAGTCGGCGGCGTAGTAGTCCGTCTCCCAATCCTTCGAGGCGGCGGTGTTCGTGAACGTGTATGTTCCCGAGCCGAGCTGCGACGCGACCCACCCTGTCGCGACGTTCATCGCGACATTCGCGACGATCGTCACGATGCTCACGAGTGCGATGACCGGGATCCAGATCATCAGATACTTCTTGTTGGACATGGCGGCCTTCGGGGCCTTCCCACTCCGGGACGATCGTACGTTCACTTCTTTACTCCTCGAAAAACTGATGTGGAGAGCTGAGCGCTTGAACCGATCCCGCCGTGAGCGGGGGGCCCGAGCCCGTGCTACTCGGCGACCGCAGAGATGTTGCCGTCCTGGTCGATCTGCCAGGTCTCATCGGTCTCGGCCGATGTCGCTTCGATGACGTAGTTGCCGTCGCTGATGTTCACCGTTCCCGTCACGCGATCAGCCGCCTCCGACTTCACGAAGGGCATCACGAGCAGGCCGTACTTCTCGGTGGGCTGCGTGACATCGCCGGCGAGCATGACCTGGGCCACATTCGGCTGCTCGGCCAGAGCATCCTCGACTGCCTGACGTGCGCCTTCCAGGTCGGTCTTCACATCGACGTCTGCCGTCTGGGTCTGCGACGATCCCGCTCCGGCGTCCGTCGAGCACGCGGTCAGACCGAAGGAACCGGTCGCGATGATCAACGCCGTGAAGACAGCGGCGCGAGTCGACTTGATTTTCATTTCTGCTCCCTTGAGTAAGTCGGTCGGATCCTTCAAGTACCCGGACCGTTCGGACAGACCGCGACGGCACGCCGTCGCGGTCTGCGCGGGTGTCGTGGCCGACGGGACATCTGCCGGCCACGACACCCTGGTATTCACGTTCAGCCGGAGATGACTCCGCCATAGTTCAGGCCGAACCCGTAGTCGTAGACGCTGCCGACGGTGTCGGTGTACGGCGTCATGTCCTTCGGGACGTCCTCGAACTGGGCCTCGACCGTCTCCATGTCAGCGGGGAACTGAATGGGCAGACGCCCCTTCGGCTCGTGCATTCCGATCGCGACCTCGATGAGCGAACGATCGCTCGTCCCGAAGCCGACCAGGATCGCGTCCGCGTTCGGCTCGAACTCGGCCGGGATGGTCGCATTGACGGCCTTGAGCACCGTGACCACCGGGATGTCCTTACCCGAGGCCTCGACGGCAGCGACCGCACGCTCGAAGGCGTCGAGGTCGGCGCTGTTGAGAACCTTCGACTCGGCACCGAAGTACCCGCGGTTCTCCTTCGAGCCATCCGCGAGGATGTCACCGCTGATAGACGTCTTACGTACGCTCTCGCCGTCAGCGACATAGGGACGGTATTGCAGCGACAGTGGGTAGTACGCTCCCGTGTCGGGGTCCATGCCCGGGCCATCGAACTCTTCGCCGTTGTCAGGGCTGTTCATTCCGACCAGTACGAGATCGACATCCGAGAGGTCGGGCGCCGTGTAGCTGGTGACGACCCCGTCAGCATCCATCACGGCTTCATCTGTGACCACGGTGCCGAAGTATTCTTCCGCGATCTCGAGATCGATGCCTGCGTACTCCTTGTACTCGGCGGGACCGAAGACTCCGGGCAACCCGATGTTGTACGAACGCGGGATGTAGACGGTCTTGTCCGACCAGTCATCCGCCTTCGCTGCGGCGATGGTCTCATCTTCGTTCTTGAGCATGACGACCGAGTCGAGCTGGGCTGCGTAGCCGGCATCCACCTTGTCCTTGCTCGCGAGCTCCTTCTTCGAGACCTCGGGGTCGACGAACGCGTTCTCGTACAGTCCTGGCGTGAACATCATCATCAGAATCCGCGATGCCGACTCGCGGAACCGCGTCTCGGCGTCGATCTCGCGCTCACCGGCCTCGAACTCCTGCTGCCAGAGATCGGCTGCTTCGAGAATGTGAGTGGAGTCGTTGACCCCTCCGAACATGTCGTGCCCGGTCGTGAGCACGGTGAGGTAGCGCTCGGGCAACGACATCGCTTCGGCCCCCCAGGCCATACCGATCGTCCCCTCCCCGTCCTCCACTGAGTCCATGACACCCCAGTCGGTGACCACGACGCCGTCATAGCCGTTGTCGTCGCGCAGCACCGACAGACGGCCGGCGTCGTACGCCGATCCCGTGCGGTCGTCGAACAGCGCGTCGCCGTTGGCATCCAGCGCAACCCCGTAGGCCGTCATGACGGCGGCCGCGTCGAGCGCACCGAGGAACGGAGCGATCTGCTCGTCGAAGTTGTCACCCGGGTAGACCCCGTACTTGCCCTGGTCGGTGTGCGCCTCGCGCCCACCCTCGCCGGGCCCGTCACCTGACCAGTGCTTGATCATGGCGTTGACGAAATTGTTGGTGCCCGACTCCGGATCGACGGAGCCCTGGAATCCATCCACATACGCAGATGCGAGCTCGGTGACCTGATCGACGTCCTCGCCGAACGTGCCTCCGACGCGAAGCCAACGAGGCTCAGTCGCGAGGTCGATCTGCGGGCTGAGCGCCGTGGCGATGCCCAGAGCGCGGTACTCCGCAGCGGTCATCTCGCCGAACTGACGCACGTACTCCGGGTCGAAGGTCGCCGCCAATCCGAGGTTTGACGGCCAGCGGGAGATGTCGCTTCCCTTGGCGTTGTATCCACCCGTTCCTGCTGTGGAGCGGGGGTCGGTGCTGAAGTTCACGGGGACATAGGGCATGTCGGCGGAGGCGAGACCCTCCACGTGGGCCTGCATCTCGTTCACCCACGGAACCGTCTCATCGATGACGCTGCCTGCGGCGTTGAGCACGTTGCGCACGTTGCCGTCTTCGAGATACGTCTTCTGAGGATCGGTCAGGCCGTCACCCGGGGAGCGTTCATGCGTGCTCACGAGCATCAGTCCGGCGATCTGCTCGATGGACATGCCAGCCGCGATATCGTCCGCACGTTCACGGTCGTCGAGACGCCAGTCTTCCCACTTGTCGAGCTTGCCGTTGGCGTTCATGTCCTTGAAGGCCAACGTCGCGCCATCGTCCTCGACCTCGATGAGTTCGACCGGCCCATCGGCGGCGAAAGACAGCGTCTTTCCACCGCGAGGGTTCTCCACGACCGTGAAAGTCGTCGTGCCGTCGTTCACCTCACGAGTCGAGTACTCGGACGGTTCTGCCACCGAGCAGCCTATGAGCGTGACGGCAAGACCGATCCCGGTGATTGCAGCAATTCCTCTTTTTGACTCGGCCTTCATTGGCCTGTCCCTTCGTCATGGGGATGCTCCTCACGAGGTGGCACTCCCAAACCTCGACCCCGCCTCTGGAGCCGTAGCACCCCGCCCGTGATCCATTCCATGGCCGAGGCCGGGGACTGCATCAGAGGGGATTTATCGCCTTATTCAGATTCACATCGCGGCGCGGACCGCACCCGTCTCACCGCATATTCGGTCGGTTTCGGCGCATAGCCTGTCCGAGCGGCACCGCGCGATGACGCTCGTGCGCCGCGCACGGCCTCACGAGACGATGGAGTACTCACGTGCGGGAACCACGACGACAGCGTCCTCACGGCGGAAGATGAGCTTGAAGATCGGGAAGAACACCGCGCACGAGATGAGTGCGTTGATCAACATTGTGACGGCGTCTGCTGTGGCCTCCCCCGCTGCGCCCATTCCCCAGGACGTGATGAACAGACTGTAGATCGGCCCCTTGTAAAGGCCCTGGAGTGCGGCGGCACCGAAGGTGATCACGACGAAGGCGATCAGGTACCAGAACGCCGCCCACCAGGGGTTGCTGTTGGACTTGAACGTGATGTTCCGCTGGGCGAAGAAGTTCAGGATCTGCGCCACGGCAAGAGTGATCTGGACTGCGAGAAAGTACGACAGACCACCCCCGCCCTCGGGAATGGGGCCGGCGGGATAGTCGAAGATGAAGTAGTCGCCGAGTGGCAGCGCACGAAACGTCACGTCTTCGAGCGTCGTGGTTCCGAGCCAGATTCGCACGAGCGGCATCATCACGAGCTGCAGGACCGTCATTCCGACGTTGAGCGCAGAGAAGATGATCAGCTGTGACCATGTGGGTCGGGCGAGGGCGAAGTCGTGCCAACGTCGAGTAAGGGTGCGGGACATCTGAGCAGTCAAGCAAGTGGGCGCTCACCCCCAGGAACAGGCTCATGATCTGTCGGATCATCCGCACGAATTGCGCGTTCGACCTCGCTAGCGCTCATCCTCGTGTGCCCGGAGCCCCCGGAGGACGAATTCGCAGCGCCGAAGGTACTCGGCCCGGGAAGAATCGGTCTGTCGCGCGATCACACCGCGTTCCCAGATCACGCCGTGGAGATCATCCTCGGTGAGGTCGCGGCGGATTCTTCCCGAGGACTGTGCACCCTCGAGGAGTTCCAGCGCGAACGTACGTGCACGATCACACAGCGCGATGAGAACCTCGGAGTCGGGTGATACCCGCAGGAGCACATCATTCGCCGCCGGTTCATCGAACTGCAGCGACCACACCCGCAGCAGATACTGCTCGAACCGCTCCGCGGGAGCGGCCTCCAAAGCACCTACATCTCGGATGATCTCATCGACCTGAGTAGCGACGAGTTCGTCGATCACGGAATCGATCAAACCCGCCCGGCTGCCGAAGCGGTGATAGATCGTCCCCTTGGCCTTGCCTGCGACCCGAGCGACCTCTTCTAAAGGCGAGGTCAAACCGTTCGCACGGAACACCTCCAAAGCAGCCTGGCGAATGACCTCGACGTTGTGCCGCGCGTCAGCCCGCATCGCCGCCCACCACCCTCATCAAGAAGGCACGACGGCATCGTCGATCGTCTGCCACGCCGACGCCAGAGCGCGCTCGAATGCCGCCTTCGGCTGCGCGCCCGAGAGCGCGAGTCGACCGTCGAACAGGAAGTAGGGCACGCCCTGAACCCCGAGCGATCGGGCACGCGAGATGTCCTCGGTCACCTCGTCGTCGTAGTCCGTCCCTTCGACGACCGCACGAACGTCGATCTCGCTCAAGCCCACCCCGCCGGCAAGCTCCGCCAGCACCGCCGCATCCGCGACATCGCGACCCTCGGAGAAGTGCGCCCGGAACAGCGCCTCGACCATCGCATCACCGGCTCCATGAGCAGCCGCGTAGTGGATGACCCGGTGCGCGCTGCGCGTGCTGATGGTCAGCACGTTCTCGAAGTCGTACTCGATGCCCGCCTCCGCTCCGCGTGTCGCCAACTCCCGGCGGCCAGCCTGCATCTGTTCGATCGGGACGCCCCTCTCCCTCATCAGCGATTCGAGATCGGTCGGGTGGTCGGCCGGAAGGTCGGGCATCAGCAGGAAACTCCGGTGACGGACGCTGATGCGATCTGCGTGCGGCGAATCGGCGATCGCCTGCTGCAACAGAGAGTGTCCGAGATAGCAGAACGGGCACATGATGTCACTCCACACCTCAACGGTGAGGACCGGGCGCGAGTTCTGCTGAGCCTCGTTCATGCGCAGTATCCGTTGATGTCGCAGACTCCATAGGCTCCGTCGTCGATCAGAACGATCTCGGGAGCCTCCTCTGCGGCCGACGACTCCTGATGGACCTGCTGACTACTTGACTTCATAGGCAAGAACCTATTCATTTCTTGACGCCTATGTCAAGTTAGGATGCCTGTCCGAATCGCCTGGTTCAGACCATCACCCGCTCGGGTCGTGTATAGACGTTCATAGAGGCTCCACGAACGAAGCCCAGCAGCGTCAGCCCCGACGATGCCGCGAGCTCGACCGCGAGAGACGATGGCGCCGACACTGCAGACAGGATCGGAATACCGGCCATGACAGCCTTCTGCACGAGTTCGAAGCTCGCACGCCCCGATACCTGCAATACGGTCCCTCTGAGCGGAAGGCGATCGTGCAGCACGGCCCAACCGATGACTTTGTCCACGGCATTGTGCCTGCCGACGTCTTCGCGAAGCACGAGCATCTCGCCGGTCGTCACATCGAACAGCGCGGCCGCATGCAACCCGCCCGTCTTGTCGAAGGCGGCCTGCCCTGCGCGCAGCGCATCGGGTAGTCCGCGCACGGCCGTCGCGGCGATCGATGTCTCATCGCTCGAAACCTCATAGCGCGAGATCTTCTCGATGGCGTCGATTGACGCCGTGCCACATACTCCGCACGAACTGGTCGTGTAGAAGTTGCGCGCGATATCGGTAGACGGAAGTGTCACTCCCGCTGCGAGCGCGACATCGAGCACGTTGTAGGTGTTCGCTTCGGCTGCCAGCACCCCCACCGGTGCCGGGCCGATGGTGAGCAGTGGTGCTGACGAAGAAGGGCCGGATCCCGGTCCGCCGCAGTGGATCGCCGATCGGAACTCTTCCCCGGCCCCGATGACCCCTTCGCTGACCAGGAAGCCCGCCGCGAGTTCGACATCGTGGCCGGGTGTGCGCATCGTGACCGAGAGTGCGGTGCCGGCAACCCGGATCTCGAGCGGCTCTTCGACCGCCAGCACATCGGCGCGCTGTCTCACCTCGGTCTCATCCGCGAGGACGATTCGGGTGACGCGGGTGCGTGTCGTGATCCGGCCCATGCCAGCCTCCGTCCATGTGGAGTGTCGGTGCGGACACGTCCATGATTCGAGGGTATCGGCGGCCGTTCCCGATGGGGTCCTTCGGCATTCCACGTTCGCGATCACCTGATGGATGATCGGTGTTGCCGCAGCCGAGGATTCTCCCGCAAATGCGTTCTCGTCGCGGAAGGAGCCGTGCCGTCCTAACCTGAACTCATGGTCTCCACTCCCGGCGTCGACGATTATCTGGAGTCCGTGCTGCGGTCGGTGCCCCTTCTTCCGGCAGAGAGAGTCGAGCTCGATGCCGCGCAGGGGCGCACCCTGCAAGAGCCAGTGCACGCGGCCACCTCTCTTCCGGCCTTCGACAATTCGGCGATGGACGGATTCGCGGTGCGGTTCGCAGATCTGGCGGTCGCCTCACGCTCGGGGATTCCCTCACTGCGCGTAGTCGCGGACCTTCCGGCAGGTACGGATGAAGACCCGACGCTTCCGTCGCGCACCGCCGCGCGCATCATGACGGGGGCGCCCATCCCCACGGACGCCGATACGGTGATCCCTTTCGAAGACACGGCGGATGGTCTCACCGACTCCTTGACGACGACATCGATCACCCGGCTACCTCCCGCCTCGGGTGCGCACGTGCGCCGCCTGGGCGATGATGCCCAGCGCGGTGATGAGATCGTGACCGCGGGAACCGTGCTCGGCTCCCTGCAGATCGCTGCCATCGCCGCCGTCGGGGTCGACTCGGTCCTCGTGACGCGCGCGCTCCGAGTCGCCGTCATCTCGACCGGCAGCGAGCTCGTCGAGCCGGGAGTGCCACTGCGCCGCGGCCAGATCCCCGAGTCGAACAGTCGAATGCTGGCCGCGCTGGCGGTTGAGGCGGGCTGCACTGTCGTCCGCCGTGCCAGCATTCCTGATGAGCCCGCACGCCTGATTGAGCTCCTCGCTGAGGTCACGGCGCCGTCGTCGTCGCAGTGCGCTGACGTCGTGCTGTTCTCCGGCGGGGTCAGCGCTGGCGCATTCGAGGTCGTCAAACTTGCACTGGCCGCGGAGATGACTTTCACTCACGTCGCCATGCGCCCGGGAAGGCCCCAGGGGTTTGGAGTGTCGCGTGTGGGAACCGTGCTGTTCGGTTTGCCGGGCAATCCCGTCAGCGCCGCGGTGTCTTTCGAAGCCTTCGTCCGTCCCGCGCTCATGCAGATGCAGGGCCGGCTCGACGTGCACCGGCCGAGCCTCCTCCTCCCTGCGGCCTCGGGGTGGCGCTCACCGGCCGGTCGGCGACACTACGTTCCGGTGTCGATCGATCGATCCGATCCCGCAGGCTGGGTCGCCGTGCCGGTCGGGCCTGGTGGATCGCATCGCGCGAGCACGCTCGGGCGCTCCGATGGCTACGCCGTCACCCCCGAGGATGCGCACGAGGTTCGACCCGGCGACCGCGTCCGGGTCATGCTGACATCATGACCGTACCGACCGGCGCACGACTCGGCGCGATTCTGTTGGCGGGCGGCCGAGGATCACGGGTGGGCGGGGCCGCCAAACCGCTCTTCGTCGTCGGCGGACGCACTCTCCTCGCCGAGGCCGCCGCTGCAGCCGCGACCGCCGGAGCACATCCGATCACCGTGGTGTCCCACCTGCAGGATGCTGCTCTTCCGGTCACGTGGTTGCGCGAACCCGCACCGTTCGGCGGGCCCGTGGCAGCGATCGTCGCAGCCTTGGATCCCTGGCCGGTGGAGGCCGACCCGGAGTGGACGCTGCTTCTGGCGTGTGATCTTCCCCGCGCCGTTGCCGCTGTCGAGACTCTCTGCGACACTCTCCCCCACCTCGCGGAATCCGACGGAGCCTGCCTCACCGACGAAGCCGGGCGGCGCCAGTGGCTCGCCGCCGTGTATCGCACGTCAGCACTGAGACGCGCAGCCGGAGACCTTCCCGATCACGGTCGCGACCTGGCGATGCGAACTCTCGTAGCCCCACTCGACCTCCGATCGATCACCGCGTCCGACGACCTCGTTCACGACGTCGACACATGGGATGATCTCGTTGAAGCGCGCCGCCGGGCACGCATCACGATCACCATGCGTTCAGAAGAGGAGCCCTCATGAGCGATCCGTCACACACTCTCCCGCCGGAGGCATTGGATGAGTGGGCAGCGGCGCTGCGCACGCACTTCGGTCTCACGGACGCCGACATCCCTGTCGCCGACGTGCTCAACATGACCCGCAACGTCGCCAACGGCGTCGCGCGCCCCGCGGCGCCGCTCGGCGCCTTCGTCGCTGGGCTCGCAGCGGGCAGGGCGGGTGCTGACCCCGCCGAGATCCATGCGGCGCTCGAAGCCGTGGCGGCGCTCGCTACGGATTGGCATCGCTGAGTTCCTTCGGCACCCGGCGACCTTCAGTCGGCGCGGCGTTCGAGCCGCACGATCACCGCCTTCGAGGTGGGAGTGCCGCTCACATCGGCGACTGAGTCGAGCGGAACGAGGACATTGGTCTCCGGATAGTAGGCGGCGGCGTTACCTCGCGGCGTGGAGTAGGCGACCAGGCGGAACTTCTCCGCCCGACGTTCTTCCGTCGCTCCGTCACTGCCGCGCCACTCGGAGACAAGGTCGATGATGTCCCCCTCGTCGAAGCCAAGATCGACGAGATCGTCGGCGTTCACCAAGACGACACGTCGTCCATCGCTGATGCCTCGGTACCGGTCGTCCTTGCCGTAGATCGTGGTGTTGTACTGATCGTGCGAGCGCAGCGTCTGAAGGAGCAGCCGCCCCTCGGGAATGACTGGGTACTCGAGCGGGTTCGCGGTGAAGCGAGCCATGCCGTCTGCCGTAGCGAACCGCCGCTCGTCACGCGGCCCGTTGGGCAGAAGAAGCGTGCGCCCCTTCTCTATGCGCGACTCGAAGTCCTCGAACCCCGGAATGACCCGTTCGATGTGCGAGCGGATGCGGGAGTAGTCCGTCTCGAGCGCCGTCCACTCCGCGTGCGGAGCATTGGACGCGGCGCGGGAAGCCCTACCCTCGTTCTCGATCGCCCCATGCTCAGGGAGAGCCCGCTCCGGATCTCCGGCGTGTGAAGCAGGAGCAACACGGGGTGACGGTGCGACATCGAAGAGGTGCCCGCACAGGCGTGCGACGATGGCGACCTCGCTGACCAGATCGTTCGACGGCGGTGCCAGGCGTCCTCGTGAGGCGTGCACCGCGCCCATCGAATCCTCGACGGTCACCCGCTGCTCGGTGTCGCCTCTGCGGTCGCGGTCGGTGCGACCGAGTGTGGGGAGGATGATGGCACGTCGCCCGGTGACGACGTGCGAGCGGTTGAGCTTGGTCGACACGTGCACGGTGAGGTCGACGCGGGACATCGCCGCCTCCACGACCGCGGTGTCGGGGGTCGCCGAAACGAAGTTCCCGCCCATCCCCATGAAGAACTTCACGCGACCGTCACGCATGGCTCTGATCGCCTCGACTGTGTCGAAACCATGCTTCCTGGGCGCGCTGAACGCGAACTCGCGATCGAGCGCGTCGAGGAAGTCGGCAGAGGGCTTCTCGTAGATTCCGACCGTGCGATCACCCTGCACGTTCGAGTGCCCCCGCACCGGGCATACTCCGGCACCGGTTCGCCCGATGTTGCCTTGGAGCAGCAGCACGTTGACCACATCGCGAAGCGTGGGGACGGAATGCTTGTGCTGAGTGAGACCCATCGCCCAGCACACGATCGTGCTCTTCGACGCAAGAACCTCGTCGCCGATCTCCCGCAGGGTCGCCTCCTGGATTCCGGTCGCGTCGACGAGCTCGGCCCACGTCACCTCCGCCATCGCCTGCCGGTATGCGTCGAACCCACTTGTGAAGGCCTCGACGAAGTTCCGATCGATGACCCCTCCCTCTTGCTCCTCAGCCTCGAGAAGGTGCTTTCCAATCGCCTGGAACAGCCCCTGATCCCCGCCCGAGCGGATCTGAACGAATCGATCGGCGATCGTCGTGCCGCCGAAGGCCACTCCCCGCGCAGTCTGCGGATTCTCGAACTTGAGAAGTCCCGCCTCGGGCAGCGGATTGACGGCGATCACACGCGCGCCCCGCTGCTTCGCCTTCTCCAGCGCCGAGAGCATGCGGGGGTGATTGGTGCCGGGGTTCTGCCCCGCGACGATCAACAGATCTGCCTGGTGTATGTCCTCGAGCGACACCGTGCCCTTGCCGATACCGATCGTCTCGGTGAGTGCGGAGCCGCTCGACTCATGGCACATATTCGAGCAATCGGGGAGGTTGTTCGTGCCGATCCCACGCACGAGCAGCTGGTAGAGGAATGCGGCCTCATTGGACGTTCGTCCGGAGGTGTAGAACACGGTCTCATCAGGGTCGTCGATCGCCGCGATATGGTCCGCGACCAGGCGTAGGGCGGCATCCCATTCGACAGGAACGTAGTGCGTGGCCCCCTCCTCGAGAATCATGGGTTGCGTCAGCCGACCCTGCTGGCCCAACCACCAGTCGTCATGCCCACGGAGCTCATCGATCGAGTGCTCGGCGAAGAACGTGGCGCCGACACGACGTAGCGTGGCCTCTTCTGCGACCGCCTTGGCCCCGTTCTCGCAGAACTCGGCGACGTGCCGCTTGTCTTCCTCCGGCCAGGCGCAGCCCGGGCAGTCGAAACCTTCCTTCTGGTTGACGCGCATCAGCGTCTGCACAGAACGCACTACGCCCATCTGCTCGTGCGCGATCTGCAACGCGTGCAGCACCGCGGGGACGCCGACCGCGACCTCTTTGGGGTGTGACACGCGAACGCGCGTTTCATCGATGTCGTTCTTCGGTGCCTTCGTCGCCATGTCGACAGGATAGGTCACGCATCGCCGACGACCAGGGTGGGCCTCGTCGAGGAGGAGGACGACGGGAACGCTCCCCCACCAGCCGCTCCGCCTCCGCTATAGTTCGGCGTTGTGCGGTTGATCGACCGGCCCTACTTCCTTCGACCCGCCAGCCGTTTGGCAGCCGCATCGACCGCGAGAGACAAGGGTGTATGAGGCTCATCGCTCAGCGTCGCCAGCGTGATGGGCATCCGAACCTCGGGATTCACGATCTCTGCCATCTGCACCCCGATGCTCGCGGCATCGGTGGGCACCGTCGAACGCGGCACCACGCTCACCCAGTCTCCGGTACGTGCCAGTGCGAGGAGGGCTTCGACCGAGTCCGCCTCGACGCGCGGATGCAGCCGTGCTCCGACTCCTGCCATCGCGTCATCGAGAATCTGCCGCGCCCTCATGCCGGGTTCGAGCACACAGACCTCCCGCGATGCGAGGTCAGCGAGGTCGATCGTCTCACCGAGCGCCTGTCCCCTCGACGCGCCGACGACGACCAGGCCGTCGGTCTCGACGAGGATGTGCCGTATGCCCTCGATCACCGCGGCCGGATGCAACAGCCCCGCATCCAGCTCGAAGGCGCGCAAGCCCGCGACGACCTGTTCCGAGGTCAGCCCGGAGATGAGACGCACGCGGAGCTCGGGATGCGCGGCACACACCTCGGCGAGAAGACGCGCGGCGAGTGACACCCCGGAGGGGATGACACCCACTCGAACGATTCCGGTCATTCGACCCAGTGCGCTGTGGACTTCGTCTTTCAGGGACCGATGATCGGCGATCATCCGTCGAGCCCAGACGAGCACAGCCTCGCCCTCGGACGTCAGCCCTTCGTAGGCACGTCCGCGTCGCACAAGAGGCACCCCCAGCTCCGTCTCGAGCTTGCGGATCGCCTCCGACAGCGCAGACGCAGAGACGAAGCAGGCCGCGGCCGCGCGGCCGAAATGCTCTTCACGGGCGACCGCGACGAAGTACTCGAGTTGAGTCAGCAGCAACGGAACCTCCGGGCACGTCGGCGGCCATCGGCGCCGAACGCGCCCGGATGGAATGACCCGCGTAGTCCGCAGGTTACTCCGCCACGGCCTCCTGCTGGCGCTCCGGTGCCGATGATGTCCATGCATAGGGGAGGAATTTCCCGTCGATCGTCACGACCACACGGTCTCCATCGGGATGCGCCACCCGATCCAGCGTGATGCTGCAGTTGATCGCGCTCATGATGCCATCACCGAACTCGTCGTGGATGAGCGATTTGAGGGCCGGGCCGTACACCTGCACGAGCTCGTGGAACCGGTAGATGGTCGGATCCTGAGAGACGTCGTGGCTCGGGACCCGTGTGGGCTGTCGGACGAGCGCGTCGACCACGTCATCGTCCAGCGCCAGGGCATCCCTCAGCTCCTCGGCCTCCTGTTCCGGGACGGGGTGCGCCCCGAGCGCGGCCGCGGCGGTCCACACGGGCGGACGCCCCAGACGCCGGGCGAGGTCCCGCCAGGACAAACGCTGTCGCCGGCGACGCTCGTCGACGAGGTATCCGGCATCCTCTTTGCTGATCACTCCGCGTGCCCTGCCGCGTAGTAGTCGTTGCCGCGCGAGAACTCCACGAACGTGCACGCAATGTCGCCCACGGACCAGGCATCGTGTCCGGGCGGGAGCAGCATGACATCGCCCGCGGAGAACTCTTCCTGCTCACCGTCCGCCATCAGGACAGCGAGTGTTCCTGCGATCACGAGGGCGACGTGCGGCAGTTCGCAGTCCTCCGTGCCCGCGTATCCCTTGAGATCGTTCGACCACTTCGCCCCGACATCGAAAGTCACCTGCGTCACCTCAACGCCGTCCAGCGTCGCGGTGCGCTTCGAGATGAGTCCGTGACCGTCCGCCGGAATGTCCGCGAGAGTCGCCTTCTGCATCGCCGTGTTGTACGCCATGTCCTGTTCCTTCCGTCGGCTTACGCCATGTCGAATGTGTGAGTTGATCACATCATCGAGGCCCCCGTCGGGGAAGGAAGAATACGCACGCCCTCCATGTCGTCGCGTTTCGTCGGTTATGTAACACGACGGTCACATCCGCGACGCGACGGGGCAAAATCACCCCCCTAGCGTGGACGCATGGGTGAACGATGACTTCGGTGCGCGACCCATGGACGCGTGCGGTGCTCGACGCCGTGCCCCACCCGATGCTGGTGATCGACGCGGGCGGAGCAGTCGCACAGGTCAACCGTGCCGCGAGCCTCGTGCTGGGGTACCAGGAACCCAGGGAACTGAAAGGTCGAGCGAGTCACGACGCCCTCCACCGGCACCGGGAAGACGGGACGGTGTATCCCGCCCATGAGTGCCCGATCGTCCGCGCGTCACCGCGCCAGCCACATACTCCGGCGCGGGAGATCTTCATCGACCGGTTAGGCAGGGCGATCCCGGTGACCTGGACCGTGTCGGCACTTCCCGACGACTCCTGCAAGCTCCTCTCTTTCCACGCCGCTAACTCCGGAGGCGCAGTGATAGCCCGACGGCTTCCGTCCGCCGCCGACATTCGCTCGCAGATCGCAACAGGTTTCCGGGATCCCGACCTGACTCCACTGAGCATCGCCGCGACCAACCACATGTCCTTGCGGGCGCTCCAGAGCATCCTGTCCCGGGAGGGCGCATCGCCCGCCTCCCTGATCCGATCGGAAAGACTGCGGCACGCATCGGAGCTGCTCCGCAGAGGGATGCCACCCCAGGTGGCCGCGTTCGAGTCGGGCTTCAGCGACCCCGACACGTTCTCGCGTGCATTCCGACGACACTTCGGCGTCGCCCCCAGCGCATATTCGGCTCGCAGCCCCCGAGGAACCCTGCGCTAATGAAGAGGGGATGTTGCTTGCTCAGTGCCCGAGGAGCATTTTTACCGACCGAGCGCCCGGTCTGTATGCTACGTTGATTCGACGCACTGCCGCGAGGATGCTGCGCTGCCGTCCTAGCGCTTGACAGAGAGAGGTACCCGAGTGCTCATCGTGATCATCGCTCTCGGATTGGCCATCGGGGCACTGACCGGGCTGTTGGGCGCCGGGGGCGGAATTCTGACCGTCCCCGCACTGGTGTACCTCGTGGGGCTGCCCGTCTCCTCAGCGATATCGACGTCTCTCGTCGTGGGCGCGATCGGCCCCCTGGCTGCGTTGATCCCACGCCTGCGAGGCGGCGTGGACTGGAGGATGGTGCTGCCTGTCGCCGGCGCGGGCGTGGTGGCGGCATTCGGCGGCACACTCGTCGGCCGGCTCATCTCGGAGGAGATTCTCCTCCTGCTCTTCGCCCTTCTGATGGTGGCCTCCGGCGTGCAGATGCTCCGGGGACGGCCACAGGCCACGGGCAATGACCGCCGACCGAAGCTGTGGGCCCTGCGGGGAATCGCTGTCGGGCTGCTCGTGGGGTTCCTGACCGGTCTGCTCGGCATCGGCGGCGGCTTCATCACCGTCCCCGCTCTGGTCTTCCTCCTCGGAATGTCGATGAGGCTGGCGATCGGCACTTCTCTGGTCGTCGCCATGATCAACTCCCTGGCCGGCATCGCTGCGCATGCGGGGGTGTCGAACCTCGACTGGGGACTGATCATCGCCTTTGTCATCCCCTCGATGGCGGCATCCTTCTTGACAGCGTTGCTCGCGAAGCGCGTGAGCAACGTGTTCCTGCAGAAGACCTTCGCGATCATGGTCCTGGCAGTCGCCGCCATCACGGTGGCACAGGTGCTTCTGCCCTGACCGGCGAATGCGCAGTTCAACGTCGTCAAGAAGGCGAAGGAGCGAGCTCCCAGCACGCTCGGAGACCGGCGACGTGAGCGGATACCTGACTCACCATGTCGATGCGTCGGTCGACCAACCACTGCTGTTGGATGCCGTCGAGCACAGCGATCGTGTTCCCGACCAGCAGCTCTGTGGGAGCATCCGCACGGATCACGCCCGATTCCTTCCCCTGCGCCACGGCATCACCCAACCATGCGCGTGCGCTGGCGTAGTGATCTCGCAGCCATTCGTTGGCCGGGTGGTCGGGCTCGGTGGCCTCCGCCGAGACGCGGACGAACACGCCCACCCATTCGGGACGCGTTGAGTTGCGGGCCGTCAGCGGCACGAGAGCCTCGAACGCGTCCCACCCGAGGGGAACCGTGCCGTCTCCGAACAGGAATGCGTTGTCGTCCTGCTCGCGCTGCTCGAGAATCGCGGCCAGCAATGCCACCTTCGAGGGGAAGTGATGCAGCAGCCCCGACTGGGAGATTCCGCTGGCGGCCGCGACATCCGCGATCGACATCTTGTGAAAACCGACCTCGGCGATCTGTTCCACAGCGGTACCGACGATCTGCTGCTGCGTCTCTGCGGCAGATCGTCTCGCACGCCGCTTGCGGGTGTCAGGGGCGTATCTCGGGGGGAAGGACAAGGATGCCTCTCTCGATAGGGACCGAAACCGACGGACGGTGCACTGTCAGTCCAGTTTCAAGGAATCGTAACGCGGACATCTCCCAAACCTCGACCGATGAGTACCGTTCCTGCCTGGAGCGGCACCCACCCCTGCGCGCCCTGGTCCCAGCGACGCTGGAGCCGAAGGTCGCACGCGGCTCGAATCATGACTTCCTGGCCGGGAAGCACATCAGACTGCCCCCAGCCGATCAGTCGGATCGGCTCGTCATCGCTCTCCGGGTCGAAGTAGATCTGCACGGTCTCGCGCCCGGCGAGTCTGCCGGAGTTGCGTACCGCGACGTCAACCGCATCGATCCGCCCATCGGACGATCGCACGGTCTGCGCCTCCGAGTACTCCCACGTGGTGAGCCCGAGCCCGTGCCCGAACCAGAAGGCTGGTGCATCCCCACTCCCGAACCAGCCGCGATGGCCGATCGACGTTCCCTCGGCATACTCCAGGACACCCCGTCGGGGCGTGGTGCTCCACGCCGGTCCGCGGTGATTGCCCGCGGGGAAGGTGGTGACCAGACGACCCTCCGGGAGCACATCACCCAGCAGCGCAGCCGCGACAGCATCCCCCGCTTCCTGACCGGGGAGGCCAGTGAACAGGACAGCATCGACATCAGCGATCCAGGGCATGAGCACTGGGGTGGCGGCGTTGATGACGACCACGGTACGCCTCGCGACGTTCGCGACCGCCGCGACGAGCGCATCCTGATCGCCCGGTAGCGACAGCGTGGTCTTATCCTCGCCTTCCGTCTCCTGGTCGGGAGTGAAGCCCACGACGACGACAGCCACATCGGCTGTCCGAGCCGCTGCAGAGGCAGCAGAGATCGCGGAAGCCGATGATCGCGACGCCTCGCTGACGACCAGGCCGAGGATGCGCGGCAGCGAATCCCTCTCCACGGTCGCGGTGACGAGTTGCCCCGGCTCCACGCGCACGGCCGTGGCATGGCTCTTGGGACGGAAGAAGCCGCCGCCGGGACCGGGGTGATAGTCGATCCGGTAGCTGCTCTCGTGCCCTTCCGTGACCAGATGCCAGTTCCCGGGGCCCCGGGTTCCGAGCTGCACCATGCGGCCGTCCCGAATCTCCAGAGTCGCGCTCAACTCGATGCGGGCGGCCCCCTCTAGCCATCCGATCTGGCTGTCCTCGAGCTCCGCCACTTCGAGATGCCGGCTGTGCACGAGATCGCCGGCTTCGTCGAAGACCCGCACACGGATTCCGTGCTCCCCCGTTTCGGGATCACGCACGAGCGTGGGCTTCACGGTGGGCAGCGTCTTACGCGTCTCGACGCCGTCGGTGAAGATGACGTGGTCGGCGCCGAGGCGCGCTGTCATCCCTTCGACGATCGAGACGACGTGCGGAGCGCGAACCTGAGCGGATCCGCCGCCCTGTCCGATCGTGTCCGTGGCATGGCGACCGATGAGCGCGTGGGTGGCATCCTCACGGAGGGGAAGGGTGTCATCGACGTTCTTGATGACGACCATGCCGGCCGCTGCAAGCCGCCGGAGTTGCGCCCGCCGCAGAGCGCCGGCCGGTACCTCGACGGCTTCGGGCCAACTGCGGGGGACGGCGAGGCCGCCCACACGATGGGCGAGCAGGAGCAGACGCCGCACATGATCGTCGATGGCTTCTTCAGAGACGGCCCCCGCACGCACTTCTTCCTCGAGCGATTCCGTCCAGGGTGTCGTCGGGCCGGGCATCACGAGGTCGAGCCCCGCGGCAGCGCTCTCGGCGGCCGTTTTGGTGGCGTACCAGTCCGACAAGACCAGTCCGTCGTAGCCCCACTCGTCTTTCAGCACCTGGGTGATGAGCTCATGGTGCTCCGTCGAGGGAACCCCGTTCACGCTGTTGTACGCGGCCATCACGGTCCACGGATTCGCATCGTCGATCGCGATCTCGAAGGGTGTCAGGTACACCTCCCTGAGAGTCTTCGCCGTCATCCGCACGTCCACCGTCGTCCGCTCGGTCTCAGACTCATTGCCGAGGAAGTGCTTGGCGCTGGCACCGACGCCCCGCTCCTGAAGTGCGTTGATGTACGCGCTCGCCAGGCGGCCGGTGAGCAGCGGGTCCTCGCTGAACGCCTCGAAGAGCCTGCCACCCAGGGGCGACCTATGGAGGTTGATGGTGGGTCCCAGCACGACGTGCGTACGCTGCGCCTCTGCTTCCTCAGCCAGGATCCCCCCGGCTTCGGCGAGCGCTTCGGGATTCCACGTCTGCGCGAGCAGGCTCGCATTCGGCAGCAGGCAGCTCTCACGACCGCCGACGACGATCTCACCGCGGACGCCTGTGGGCCCATCGGACAGCACGAGGCCTTCGAGGCCGATCGACGCATCTGCGTGCAGCGAGAAGTTGTCGGCGCCGGAGAGCAACCGCACCTTCGCTTCCAGCGTCAGCCGTCGAACGAGATCTTCGATGACCGGCTCCAGTGCGGCGAATCCCGCTGTTTCCTCGTCATGGATCGTCATCGGTTCACCTCACGCTTCGGACGGGAATGATCAGCACGGCACCGACAACGGCGATCACGCCGGCGATGATGAGCATGATGTCGTAGTTGGTCCCGCTGCTCAAGCCGACGATCCAGGCGGCGAGCGCAGGCGCCACCACCTGGGGGCCGGCCATGGCGATATTGAAGACACCGAGGTCTTTCGCCGTCTCTTCCGGGTCGGGCAGCACATCCAGCACGAGCGCGAGGTCGACAGCCACGTAGGCCCCGAACCCGACCCCGATGATGGCCTCCGCCACGAAGAACATCATGGGCTCCGTCGTCTGCGTGAGAAGGATCGTGCCGGCGGCGAAGATGAGCGCTGCGACGACGATGAAGACCTTGCGCCGTCCAAGCTTGTCCGAGAGCCATCCGGCGATCTGGCCGCTGACGATCAGGGCGATCGTGAAGACCAGGACGCCCGTCGCCATGATGCGCACCGCTTCGGCAGGCTCGAGGTTCATCTCGTGCTGGATCCATAGCAGCCGGAAGGTGATGAACATGAAGTTCGCCAGCACGACCAGGAAGCGCGACCACCAGGCGAGTCCGAAGTCGGGGTTCTTGATCGGGTTCACCCAGAACGTCTTCAGCACCGT
Source organism: Microbacterium sp. WCS2018Hpa-23 (assembly GCF_031843845.1). NCBI lineage: Bacteria > Bacillati > Actinomycetota > Actinomycetes > Micrococcales > Microbacteriaceae > Microbacterium > Microbacterium sp. WCS2018Hpa-23. The sequence goes on along the minus strand of NZ_JAVTIZ010000002.1, from coordinate 188,303 downwards.
GCTGATGCCTCCGCCGGAACGGGCGGGGAAGGGCCGCGGCTTGTCGGGCAGCATGATCGCGTAGATGAGCACCAGGATGAAACCGACCACTCCGGGGATCAGGAAGAGAAGCAGCAGTTGCGTGGCGAAGAACTGCGCGGCGTAGGCGGCGCCGAGGGTCGCGGCCTGCTGGGCGATGCCGATGGCTCCGGCGACCTTGCCGCGCTGCGAAGAGGGGAGCTGATCGGCGATGGATGCGGTGTGCGCGGCGATTGCCGCATTCGCCGTGATCTGCGCGAGGATCCACCCCGCGCCGACGACCAGAGCCGTAGGCGCGATGGCCATGATCAGCAATGCGACCAGGAGACCCGCCATGCCGACGATCATCCAAGGCCGACGCCGCCCGAACCGGCTCATCGTCCGGTCGCTGATTCGCCCGAACACCGGGTCGAAGAACAGCGCGGACAGCGCGCCGATCGACGTGATCAGACCGAGCGTGCCGATCACCTCGTCCTGCGGCATCAGAGATTGCAGCTTCAGCACGAGTGCGGCGGAGATGACTGTCGACAGGGGAAGCATGAGGCCCAGGCGGGCGAGCACCATCGTGGTGACCACGGCGGGCCGGGCGCGCACCGTGGGTGCGGCGAAAGTAGGGGGCTGGGGTGAGTCACCGACAGCGGTGTCGTCGATCATGGCGCTCCTCATTGAGTTATACGTACAGACCGAGCACTCGGTCGGTATGACCATAGCGCACTGCCGGGGAAGGCGCAACGCCCGGGTGATCACACCAGCAAGGAAGAGAAAACCGAACAATATGTAACACATCCGTCATGCGGAGGAATCGGCCGGGAAACGCTCCGCGCGTACGGTGTGGCTCACCCGGCATGATTCCCGTGCCGGGTCCGACGAACGGAGGTGGGGCGGATGGAACTTCGCCAACTCCGCTACTTCCTCCGCGTTGCGGAGACCCTTCACTTCGGACGAGCCGCCGAACAGGAGAACATCGCCGCCTCCGTGGTGAGCACACAAATAGCTCGACTCGAGCGCGAACTCGGCGTGGACCTGTTCCGACGAACGAGTCGGCGCGTGACCCTCACCCTCGCCGGTGACAGCTTTCGCGAGCATGCCGAGACTGCGCTCGCATCCCTCGACGCCGGAACCGCGGCCGCGCGCAGAAGCATCGTGCAGGTGCAGCGCCTGCGGGTGGGATCCTTCGCGGATGATCCCCTGACGCATCGATTCCTCTCCACTTTCCGCAGCCGGTATCCCCGGGTTCCGCTGAGCTATGTCGAACTCTCCATTTCGCACCAGGTCTCCAGCGTGATCGAAGGAGACGTCGACCTCGCCTTCGTCTGGCTCCCCGTCGACGACCCACGGGTCATGATCGATCCGCTCTACTCCGAGATGCCGGTCGCCGCTCTCTCCTCGGCTCATCGCCTCGCGAATGAGTCGCGGGTGCACGTCGACGACCTGCTCGGCGACTCCTTCGCGCTCGCCGCCGCGGGCACCCCGCCCGAATGGCGGGCCCATTGGTCGCTCGACGTCTACCGCGGCGGTCCTCCCCTCCGCTCGATCGAAGTCAGTTCGGCACGCGAGTCCCTGGCTGCGGTGGCCTACAGCGGAACCGTCGACACCATGTCCACGAACTCGGCCGCACTGTGGAATCATCCCGGCGTCCGATTCCTGCCACTCCCCGACGCCCGTCCCACGAGCCTGGCCCTGATCTCCGCAGCGGACTCAAGCGAGCCACTGGTGCAGGCTTTCCGCGAAGTGGTGGCCGATGTCGTCAACAGCGAGCTCCACGCCGTCCCCGGGGCCGTCTCGCTCGTGAGCTGAAGCGGCGGCTTGCCGGCATCGCGGCGCTCAAGACCCCTGTTTCTCGGCTTGCTTTTGCGCACCTGTCGACCGTGCCGATCATTCGCCGTCGCAGATCGATCGTTCGCAGTTCAGCCGTTGATCCGCGTTGATGTCGCCCGCACTCTTGAGATGGAGGGACCTCGTCTCCGTCAGCCATCCGTGCTCGCGGGCCCGCATCCGAAGGGAGCACATCATGACCCACACCGATTCCACGGCCACGAACGCCACATCCTCAGCCGCGCTGAGCGGCACCCTCGGAGTCACGGCGATTCTGCTCATGGTGGTCGCCACGGCCTCGCCGCTCGGCGTCGTCGCGGGAGGTGTGCCGATCGGCGCGCTGCTCGGAAACGGCGCAGGCCTCCCCCCGCTGTACATCGCGACGGCGGTCGTGTTGCTGCTGTTCGCGGTGGGGTACTGCGCGATGTCCGCACGGATCACACACCCCGGAGCGTTCTTCCGGTATATCGGCGTCGGGCTCGGGCTGCAGGCAGGGACGGGCGCCGCATGGCTGGCGCTGCTGACCTACTACGCGATGCAGGTCGCGATCTACGCATACGGCGGCGCCGTGCTCTCGGCGACCGCCGTTTCCGTCGGCGGACCAGAGCTGCCCTGGTACGTCTACTCGCTCATCTGGGTCATGGCAATCGGGGTACTGGGGTATCGCAGCATCGACGTCAGCGCTCGAGTGCTTCTGGTACTGGTGCTGGCCGAGGTGACCATCGTGCTCGTCGGCGTCGCCGCCATCGTGCTGCAGGCGGGCGCCGAGGGACTCTCCCTGATCTCGTTCCAGCCGGCGACGTTCCTCGCAGGAGCGCCGGGGATCGGCATGATGTTCGTGGTCGGTGCGTTCATCGGATTCGAGGCCACTGCCATCTTCCGCGATGAGGCCAAGGACCCCGGGCGCACGATCCCGAGGGCGACATACCTGGCGGTGGCCGGCATGGGCGCTTTCTACGCGATCGCGTCGTGGGGGCTCATCATGGGCTGGGGCCCGAGCCAGCTCGTCGAAGTGCTCTCCGCGAACCTCGACGACATCATCATGCTGACCTTCCTCGAGTACGTCGGAACAGCCGGAGCGGTGCTGGTGAATGTGTTGTTGATCACAAGCTTCTTCGCGTCGCTGCTCGGCTTCCACAACATCATCGCCCGCTACCAGCACGCGATGGGCAGCTCCGGACTCCTGCCCGCACGCACGGCATCCGTCCACCGGCGCCACCGCTCGCCTTATGTCTCCTCGGTCATCCAGACGCTGATCGCTTCCGTTCTGCTCATCACCGCAGCTGCCTCGACGCTCGACCCGATCCTGCAGGTGTACTCGTGGTTGTCCGGGGTCGGCACGGTCGGGATCGTCGTCCTGATGTCCGCCACAGCGGTCGCCGTGATCGCCTACTTCTCTCGCGACCGCCTCGGCATGAGCGTGTGGCAGACCCGAATCGCCCCGACACTCGGACTCCTCGGCCTCGCTGGCATCGGTGCGGTCATCATCGCCAACTTCCCACTCCTGGTCGGCGATGTTGACGACGCGGGCCAGCCGGCCGCCGGCCCGCTCACGATCGGCCTCCTGTGCACAATCGTCGTCGCCATCACTATCGGCGTCGCCCAGAGTGTGCTCCTGCATCGTAGCCCCGGGCGCGAAGCTCGACGCCTGCCTTAACCACCTCATTCCCCCATCCCCGATAACCGCCAGCCCGCTGGCCCCGCCCAGGAGACGATCGTGCTCACCCTCGAAACCGCAACCCGTCGCTTCACCGAGAAGTTCTCGGAGTCCGCACAACTCACCGTCGCCGGACGGGGTGTGATTCCCGGCGGCTACAGCCGGACATCGTTCAACTTCGGCCCGCATGCCGTCTTCGTCACCGGTGGCGACGGCGCCTACATCGACACAGTGGACGGACACCGCCTCCTCGATCTGAACAACAACTTCACGGTCAACATCCTCGGCCACGGCGACTCCGTCATCAGCGATGCTCTGATCGCCGCGATTCCTTCCGGCGCCTCGTTCGGCAATCCCGTCACCGAGGAAGCCGAGCTCGCCCAGATCCTGATCGACCGCATCGCGTCGATCGACATGGTGCAGTTCTCCTGTTCGGCATCGGAGTCGATCCTGAGCGCAGTGCGGGTCGCTCGGGCATACACCGGCCGCACCAAGATCGCGAAGTTCGAGGGCGGCTACCACGGCTTCACCGACCCGGTGAGCATCTCCGGTCACCCGCACGACGCGGCGGAGTACGGGTCAGACGACAGCCCGCTTCCCGTGGCCGACAGCGCGGGCATCCCGGCGGCGGTCGTCGAACAGGTCGTGATCCTCACTCAGAACGACATAGTCGGCACCGAGCGGATCCTGCGGGAGCACGGGTCCGACCTCGCGTGCGTGATCCTCGAGCTCGAGAGCGGCGCAGGCGGCCACGTCATCCTGCGCAAGGAGTTCGTGCAGATGATCCGTCGCGTGACAGCGGAACTGGGCATCCTCTTCGTCCTCGACGAGACCATGAATCTTCGCGGCGCCTACAACGGCATGCAGAGCCTCTACGAAGTTGCTGGCGATCTCACCGTCATGGGCAAGATCATCGGCGGCGGACTCCCCCTGGGTGCCGTAGGCGGGAAGGCCGAGATCATGCAGGTCATGGCCGATGGCACCGTGCCGATCTCCGGCACGCACCACGGACACCGTCTGGCGCTGGTCGCGGGAATCGCGTGTATGCGCGCGCTGGACGAGGCGGCTTACGACCGGCTGAACACGATGGCTTCGCGGATTCTGTCCGAGGTCGGTGAGTGGACAGCGGCACGCAAAAGCCCGTTCACGATCTACGGCGGTGGATACTCCTCGCTCGCGTACGCCTACCGCACCGAGCCCGGCCTGACGGTGGAGACCCAGCGCGACCTCTGGCGCAACGTCGATGCGGACAAGACCCAGACCTTCTCACTCGAACTCGCGAACCGCGGCTTCTTCCCTGTCGCGCGCGGCGAGATCTCCCTCTCCCTGGCAATGACCGATGACGACATCACCTCGTTCATCGAGACCGTCAAGGAGATCGTCATCGAGATGGAGAGCTGACCACGCCGGAGCCTTCCGTCTCCGGCGCGTTCATATCGCGAGAGCGATGACCCCGCCGAGGGACTTCAGCGGTGATATCGAAGGCATGTGCTTACTCCACGTCCTGTGACTATGCCTCGATGATTTAGTTCGCGGCGGCTCGAAGCTCCTCCTCAACGGAGCGAGGAAGCTCCGAGACAACTCGGTCGGCCATCGAGCGGCCCCGCACGCGCTAGAGCGATGGGCCTAGCGCGCACGCGCGGAACCAACCCTTGAGGAGATCATGCCGACGGCCTAAATTCATCGTTAAAACGCATTCGCGCCAATTGTGGTTGACCTGCCGTTCGACGAGGCTGGAAGCTCACACCACACTTCCGTCTCCAGGAGGACACATGTCCACTCCCCGCCGCGCCCTGATCGTCATCGACCCCCAGCAGGAGTACTTCACCGGCCTCCTATCCATCCAGTACCCGCCGCGCGACGAGTCGATCCAGCGGATCACCGACGCGATCGATGCCGCGGAGCGCGCCGGCATCCCCGTCGTCATGGTGCAGCACACGGCCGGGGACAGCGCCCCGGTGTTCAACCCGACGAAGCCGGAGTTCCGGCTCCACCCGGCGCTCGAGGAACGCGACTCGAGCGCGTGGAAGCACGTCGTCAAGCAGTACAGCTCCGTCTTCCCCGAGACCGGCATGCACGAGTGGCTGCGTGAGAAGGAGATCGACACCATCACGCTGGCGGGTTACATGACGAACAACTGCGTCATCGCCACCGCCGCCGATGCCGAGACACGGGGCATCGCCGCGGAGGTTCTCGCCGATGCCACCGGCGCGATCGACATCACCAACGGGGCAGGATCCGTCGACGCCAAGACCGTGCACACCACGCTGATGGCGTTGCTGAACTCCAACTGGGCGGCCGTCGCGCCGACCGCTGCCTGGGTCGACGCCGTCGAGTCGGGTACGGCGCTCGACAAGAGCAACCTGGGTGAGTCGGCCGCTATGGGTGCCGCCGCACACGCCTGATTCTCATCATTCGACCGGGCACCATGCGCGCATGGTGCCCGGTCTCACTTTTGGAGGTCCCTCGTGTTTTATCCAGAGTCATTCGGAACTGCCCCGTTCGCCCTGTCGGTTCTCGACGGCGGCCTCACCGGTGTCGGCTCCTCCGCCGCCATCGTGCTCGATGAGGTGATCACTGCCGCGCGCATCGCGGATGCGCGCGGTTACGCACGGTTCTGGATGTCCGAACACCATGCGATGCCCGGAGCATCGATCGCCTCGCCCCCACTCATGGCCGCGCGCCTGGTCGGCGAGACGCACCGGATTCGCCTCGGCGCAGGAGGAGTCATGCTGCCAAACCATGCACCGCTGCTGGTCGCCGAGCAGTTCGGCATGCTCGAGGCCCTGGCTCCTGGGCGCATCGATCTCGGCGTAGGGCGGGCACCCGGCACTGACCACACCACAGCGGCGGCGTTGCGGCGCCACGGATCCGCCAACGAGGAATTCCCGCAGCAGGTGCAGGAACTGATCGCCTTCCTGAACGACGATCCCTCCGCTGCGCCTGTGAACGTGCATGCGGTTCCGGGCCCGTGGCAGGAACAGCAGAACGCCACCGATGCGCCGGCCCTGCCGCCCGAACTGTGGATTCTGGGATCGTCGCTCTACTCGGCGCAACTCGCCGCTGCACTCGGGCGTCCCTACGCCTTCGCGCTGCAGTTCGGTAGCCCCGACGTCGTCAACGCCCTGCGCATCTACCGCCAGCGCTTCCGACCCTCGCGTGCGCTGAGCGAGCCGTACGCCATCGTCAGCGTCGGCGCCATCGCTGAAGAAGACCCGGCGCGGGCCCGTCGAGAATCGACGACCAACGCGATGGGGATGATGCGGATGTTCCAGGGCGAGACGTTCGCGCTGCCTTCCCCGGATGCCGTGCGTGACCACCCGTCGTCCGCCGCACAACGACAGTTCCTCGAGGACTGGACGGATCGCACGTTCCACGGCACTGCGGCAGAAGTTTCCGCTCAGCTGGAGGAACTCCACTCGATCACCGATGCCGACGAGTTGATGCTGGTCACCGGCAGCCACGGCGTGGGAGCCAGGGCCACCACCCTCGAGCTGATCGCCGATCACTACGGTGCGGGCGACTCCCGGCATTCCTGATCACGCCTGCCCGATGGTCGCGCCGGTATCCTTCACCGGCGCGACCATGGATCACCGGCCGAACAGACGCCCGAAGAACCCTGTCGCTGGAACCTTCTCGTGTCCGCTGCAACGCTGAGCGGACGGCACGTGACGCATGACATCCGCGACGTGCTGGCCGCAACCGGCCCAGGTCGTCTTGCCACAGGTCTTGCATGTGACTGCTCTACACATGAGCGAGGTCCTCTCATAGGGGGTGGGTGGGTGGACGAGGCGTCACGCGAGGCTGAGGAAGACCTTCTCGAGCTCATCCACGGTCGGCCCCTCGGCGTCGTCATCGCGCCCGACGCACTCCTGCAGCGCCGCCGCAACGATGACGAAGCCGGCCCTGTTGAGTGCGTGCGTCACCGCGGCCAACTGCGTCACGATGTCGCGGCACGACGCCTCCGTCTCCACCGCGGCGATCACGGCGTCCAGCTGCCCTCTTGCCCGGCGGAGCCGGTTGACGACGCGCCGCTGCGCGTCGAGATCTGCGCTATCCATCGGAATTTCTCTCCTTCTCTGGCAGTGGAACAGGAAGATCGGCCTGGCCCGTCAGCGGGTGCGCACTCGTCGGTGCATGCTCGGCCTGCTGCACCCAAGAGGAGGCGCAACGTCCCGTCGCCGCCATGGCCGCGACCGCGATCGCGATCACTCCTGCCATGACCGCGACCACCGCCGAAGATGGGATCATCGACGCAGCGAACGCGGCGACGAAGACGGCAGCAGCGAGGTAGGCGAGCCGCTCGCCCCGTGTCGCACGGCAGACGACGCGCGTGGATCGATCAGACATCACGCCGGTCTCGGCCTTGTCAGAACCTGATCTGCGCGGTCCGCGAGCACCATGCGAAGCGTGGTCATCCCGCCGGAGAGCGATGCGGAATCCAACCCCGACTGAGCGAGGATCCGGTGCGCGATCGCCGATCGGACGCCGGATGCGCACAGCACCCGTACCGGCCTGCCGGCCGCGGCCAGGCGCACCTCCCCCAGACGCTCACGCAGCTGCGTATGCGGGATGTGAAGCGCCTCGGGGATCATGCCCTCCGCGACTTCGGCGTCACGTCTCACGTCAAGGACGAGAGACGTCTCCCGCACGAGGTCGAGATCCTGCGCATCCCACAGTCGCATCGTGCCGTCGAGAACGTTGGCGCCGAGCATGCCCGCGAGGTTCACGGGGTCCTTCGCCTGACCGTACGGCGGGGAGTACGCAAGATCCAGATCGATCAGATCGTCCACCGACATGCCTGCCCGAAGCGCTGTCGCCAGCACATCGATCCTCTTGTCGACGCCGTCGGTTCCGCACGCCTGCGCGCCGAGGATCCGCCCGTCCTCTTCGCTGAAGTGCACGTTCAGGTGGACCGGAGCGGCTCCGGGAAAGTACCCGGCGTGCTGATTCGGATGCAGACTGATCGTCCGAAAATCGATCCCCGCGCGAGACAGCGATGAGCGGCTCGCGCCGGTCAATGCGACCGTCAATCGGCCGACCCGGACGACGGCTGTTCCCAGCGGTGCTGGCATCGGCCGCGCACCTTCGGGGCGGAGGATGGCGTCGGCCACCAGGCGCCCCGCACGATTGGCTGGTCCGGCGAGCGCCACCGGTCGGCGGACGCCGGTCACGGGATCCTGACTCAGCACGGCATCCCCCACCGCCCAGACCCACGGCACGGACGTGCGTCCGTGTTCATCGACGATCATCGCGCCGCGCTCGCAGGCGACCCCCGCAGCTTCGAAGACAGCAGTATCGGGCCTTACTCCAATCGAGAGCACGACGAGTTCGGCGCTCACCTCGGTGCCGTCCGACAGGGTGATGACGTCGGCATCCTCGCCGGCGAGGATCGCCTCGGCGGCGACCCCTGTTCGCACATCCACACCCAACCGGCGCAGCTCTTCCGCTGCCAGCCAGCCGAATTCGGTATCGACCGGCGTGAGCACCTGGTCGGCGAGCTGGATCAGAGTGGTCTCGACGCCCTGCAGCGCCAATGCCTCTGCCGCTTCGACGCCGATGAATCCGGCCCCGAGGACGACGGCTCGCCTTACGCCTGCCTCGACGTGTGCGCGCAGGTGCACTGCATCCTCGACGCTGCGCAGCGTCCGCACCCGCGGCGAGTCGATGCCGGAGATGTCCGGTCTCACTGCTCGCGCGCCCGGCGCCAGGACCAGGGCGTCATATCCGATGCGCTCCTCACCCGCGGAGGTGCGCACGACGAGCGTCTGCGCGTCTGCATCCACACCCACCACGTCGTGCCCCGTGCGCACATCGAGGTTCAACGACGCACGCAGCATCTCCGGCGTCTGCACCAGCAGCGAGCCCTCGTCCTCGATCTCACCTCCCACGAAATAGGGAAGTCCGCAGTTCGCGAACGACACATTCGCGCCGCGCTCGAGCACGACGATCTCCGCAGACTCGTCGAGACGACGGGCTCGCGCCGCGCAACTCATACCGCCTGCGACACCCCCGACGACGACGATCCTCACGCGGAGGCGTCTGACTGCGCGGCGATCTGCGCCCTCACATCATCCATGTCGAGTCCCTGGACCGCATCGACGACCTGCTGCAGACCGGCCGCCGGCAGCGCGCCCGGCTGCGAGAACACCAAGATTCCGTCACGGAATGCCATCAGCGTGGGAATGGAGGTGATCTGAAAACCGGAGGCGAGTTCTCGCTCCACCTCGGTGTCGACCTTGCCGAACACGATGTCGGGGTGCTTCTCGGACGCAGCCTCGAAGATCGGCCCGAACATGCGACACGGACCGCACCACTCCGCCCAGAAGTCGAGCAGGACGATCCCCCCGCCGTCCAGGGTCTCATCGAAGTTCGTCGCGGTGATCGTTTGAGTAGCCATGTCCCGACAATATACCCCGTGGGGTATGGTACGCCGTTGGCTCATGAGCCAATATACGATGAGAACGGGTCACCCGAGAGGAACAAGATGAGGATCGCGATCTACGCTTTCACCGGCGTGACGATGTTCCATCTCTCCGTGCCGCAGATGGTCTTCGACGAGGTCGCCCGGCTGGGTCTTGGCGAGTGGTCATCCGTCCTCTTCTCCGAGCGGGGCGGATCCATCCGCACCGCCGAGGGCTATTCGATCGGCGGCATTCAGGCGCTGTCCGCGGTGACGGATGCCGATCTGATCGTCATCCCGTCGTGGGTGGATGACGGGCGCTTGCCGAGTACCGCCCTTCGCAAAGCCGTCCTCGCCGCGCATGCCGACGGCACCGTCGTCGCCGGCCTCTGCCTTGGCGCGATCGCAGTCGCCGATATCGGCCTTCTTCGAGACCGAAGCGCGGTTACGCACTGGCATTCGCTGGGCAATCTCGCCGAGCGGCACCCGGAGATCGACATCGATGCCGATGTGCTCTACATCGATCACGGCGATGTTCTGACCTCGGCAGGTACCGCCTCGGGCCTCGACGCATGCCTGCATGTCGTCCGCCAGAGGCTCGGCTCGGAAGCAGCGAATCGTGTTGCTCGCAGCCTTGTGGTTGCGCCCCACCGCGAGGGCGGGCAGGCCCAGTACATCGAGCGTCCGATCGCGGTTCGCGAGGCGGATGATCCGATCGCGAAAGCACGTACTTGGGCTCTCGCGCACCTCAATGACGAGCTCACCGTCGAGAGACTCGCCGCCGCCGCGCACATGAGTCGCCGCTCCTTCGTGCGCGCCTTCCGCGATTCAACCGGCTCCACCCCCGCTGCGTGGGTCCGATCTCGACGGCTTGATGAAGCACGACGGCTCCTCGAGGTCACGAGCCTCTCGATCGATCAGATCGCGGCATCCTGCGGATTCGGAAGTCCCATCACGTTGCGTCAGAACTTCATGGCCGCATTCGGCAGCACACCGTCCAGTTACCGCCATCGCTTCGATGCGCGTACTTGAGTCAGCCGTCGCTCCACTTTGCACCTCCGCACACATGCGGGTCAACGCATCGGCGCAGTGAGCAGATGCGGCCGCCCGGTGATCGGATGCTCGATGAGTCGCGAGTCGACGGCGAAGACCTCTCGCGTCAGCTCCGATGTCAGTGTCTCGGACGGGATACCGGCCGCCTTGATGCGCCCCTCATGCATCACGATGATCCGATCGGCATGGGCGACCGCGTGATTGAGATCGTGCAGAACGACCACGCGCGTGAGATCGACGGATTCCAGAAGGCTCAGCAGATCGTGCTGCGCCGTGATGTCGAGGTGGTTCGTTGGCTCGTCGAGCATCAGAACCGGCGCATCCTGAGTGAGAGCCCGCGCGAGGAGCACCCGCTGCCGCTCACCCCCGGAGAGCGTGGCGTACTTGCGGTCGGCCATGTGCGCGGCCCCGCATCTCACCAGTGCGGCATCAACATGGTCGCGGTCAGCTTTCGTCTCACCGCGATACCAGGACTGGTGGGCATGACGCCCGGTCGCGACGATGTCGCGAACCAGCATGCTGTCGTTGCTGGTCTGATGCTGCGTCACCACCGCGCGCAACAGCGCCGCTCGCCGTGGCGCGACATTCCAGACGTTCGCGCTCCCGATGAGGATGCAGCCGGCATCCGGCTTGAGCGCGCGATACATCGCGCGCAGGAGCGTGGACTTTCCCGAACCATTCGGACCGACGATCGCGACGAACTCACCCGAGGTGATCTCAAGCGAGAGCTCCTCGATGAAGCGCGTGCCTCCGACACTGAGGCCGAGGTCCGTGATGGCGATCTTCATGTACGGCCTTCCGGTGATCTCATCAGCCAGAGAAAGAACGGTCCTCCCACGAGCGCGGTGAAGATCGTCAGCGGATACTCGTTCGGGCTGCCCACGGTTCGGGCCACCAGGTCGACGGCGATCAGGAAGATCGCCCCCGCGAGCGCGGCGACCGGGAGCAATCGCCGATAATCCGCCCCGACGATCATGCGCACAGCGTGCGGGATGATCAGACCGACGAAGCCGACGCCGCCCGCGACCGCGACGGTCACGGCCGTGAGGAGCGCGGCGACGATGAGGAGTCCGAGTCGGAAACGGCGCAGATTCACGCCGACCGCGACGGCGTCATCGTCGCCGAGCGCCAGGGCGTTCAACCCTCGCGCCTGGCTCAGCAGCCAGGCTCCCGCGAGGACCATGACGATGGTGGGCAGTAGAAGGCCTTCCCATCGTGCTCCCGCGACGCTCCCCATCATCCAGAAGAGGATCCCTCGCACCTGCCCCGGCTCGGCCTGCAGCTGAGCGAAGCTGGTTCCCGCCATCGCGACGTATCCGAGCGCCACACCGGAGAGAACGAGTCGCATGTCGGTGAAGTTTCCCGATCGTTGCGCGAACGCGAAGACCAGAACGAGGATGACCAGTGCGCCGACGAACGCTGCCGCCGGAGTGGTGAGCCCGAAGATCACACTCGAGCCGAAGGTCATCACCAGCACCGCGCCGAGAGATGCTCCTGACGAGACCCCGACGATGTACGGATCCGCCAGCGGATTCCGAAGCAGACCCTGCAGAGCTGCGCCGGCCAGCGCCAGCGCCGCGCCGACCACGCCCGCCATCAGCACCCGCGGGACGCGCAGCTCCCAGACGATCTTCTGATAGATCGAATCGACAGCGCTGGACTCGCCTGTCACGTTCGCCCACACCACTCCGATCACGCGATCGATGCCGACGTTGACGCTCCCGAAGCAGACAGCGACCACTGCAGTGACCAGAATCACCGCGCCCATAACCATCACCCACAGTGGCAACGACACCACTGCGGCGATACGAGGTCTGCGGCCTCGAACGGGTGCCGTCTTCGAGAGCGTCAAGAGCTCGTGGGCGGGACGAGCTCTCCGCCGGCGTCGTCCGCGGGTCTGCACACGAACGCGCTGAGAGCGACGGTCGCGAGGGAGATGAGCGCGGCGATCAGGAACGCCGCACGTGCTCCCGTCGCTCCCGCCGCTGCAGCCGTGAGGCCGTCACTCTCGCCCGCATGCAGGATCGATGAGTACGTCACCAGCAACACTGCGACTCCGGCCGCGCCGCCGACCTGCTGCAACGTGTTCAACACCGCGGTACCGTGCGAATACAGCCGGCGGGGAAGAGAGCCCAGCGAGGCGGAGAACAGCGGGGTGAACGACATCGCCAGCCCGACCGACATCGCCGCCTGCACGATGATCAGCACCCACCACACGGTGTGCTCACCGACGGTCGAATAGTAGAACAGCGCCGCGGACACGAGGATCGTGCCAGGGATGAGCAGCGGGCGCGTGCCTCGTGCGTCGTAGACGCGACCCATGATCGGACCGAGCAGACCCATCAGCAACGAGCCGGGGAGCAGGATCAGACCGGCCTGGAGCGGGTCGAGCCCTGCAACGTTCTGCAGATACTGCGGTAGCAGGGTCAGCGTGCCGAACATCGACAGCGCGAGGATCGTCATGATGATCACCGAGACGGTGAAGTTCCCCGAGCGGAACACGCGCAGGTCGAGCAGCGCGTCGTCCTTGCGCTGCAGCAGGAGCTGACGCCAGACGAACAGGCCGAGCGACACGCCACCGACGACGAGCGAGAGGATGCCGACCGTCTCGCCGGATCCGCCCTCGCCGCCGAACTGGCTGAGACCGAACACGATGCCGCCGAAGCCAAGCGCGGCGAGCGGGATCGAGAGCACGTCGAGCGGCACGTTGCGGGTCTCGCCGAGGTTCGTCATCCACTTCGCCCCCATCGCGAGAGCGATCAGCGCGATCGGGAGGATGATGGCGAAGAGTGCGCGCCAGTTGGCCAGCTCGAGTACCGCGCCGGCGAGCGTCGGGCCGATCGCGGGAGCGAGAGAGATCACCAGGCCGACACGGCCCATCATTCGTCCGCGCGACTGCGGCGGAACGACGTTCATGATGGTCGTCATCAGCAGCGGGATCATGACGCCGGTGCCGGCCGCCTGGATCACGCGTCCGACGAGCAGTGTCGCGAAGCCCGGAGCGACGAGCGCCACCAGCGTGCCCAGCGAGAACGCGATCATCGCGGCGATGAAGACCTGACGGGTCGTGAAACGCTGGAGGATGAATCCGGTCGTCGGGATGACGACGGCCATGGTCAGCATGAAGGCGCTTGTCAGCCACTGACCCAGCTCGGGCGGGATGCCGAGATCGGTGTTGAGGTCAGGGATCGCGATCCCCATCGTGGTCTCGTTCAGGATCGAGACGAACGCGGCGACCAACAGCAGCCAGATCACGCGCATGTCAGAGCGCGGGATCATCCCTGACGTGGCGGCCGGAATCTTGATCGGACCGGTATCGACGGCAGACATGCGGCCTCCTGGGCCTGGAGAGAATGAGGCGGCGAACGGGAGACCGGGCCGTCAGGGCAAGTATGAGCGGCTCACGCTTGCCGACCGGAGGACGGGATCGGGATGCACGGCTCGGTCTTATTCTACGGTACGTAGAGTTAACAGGGACATTCGAGCCTGCCGGGCGGATCCTTAACACTACCTATTGTAGAGTTAAGCCACTTGACACCCAGGAAGGTTCGTCCGATGCACATCACGAAATCCCGAGCTGCGACCGCGCTCACTTCACTCGTCCTTCTCAGCGTCCTGGCCGGATGCGCCGCCAGCCCGTCCGATGCGACCAAGACCGAATCGCCGACCGTCGATGGAACCGCCCTGATGGGCGGGAGCACCGAATACCCCCTCACGATCGACAACTGCGGCTTTGAGCAGACCTTCACGGAAAAGCCCGAGCGCGTAGTGCTCATGAATGGCGCGTCCGTCGCCGAGGTCGAGTCCCTTCTACTGCTCGGACTCGACGACACCATCCTCGCGAACATGCAGAACTACGGCATGTCCGATCAGCCAGAGCTGGTCGCGCAGATCGACGCGCTGCCCACAGGCGATCTGGACATGGCCGGGAGCTTCGAGATCCCCGCCGAGCAGTTGCTCGCCCTCAAGCCCGACCTGGTGATCGCGACGACGTCGGGCGGTTTCGACTCGGCCAACGGCCAAGCATCACGCGACGAACTCGCCGCCGAGGGCATCAACACGATCGTCAATCCGGCGAACTGCGCCATGGGCAAGGAAGACGCCACGGAAGAAGAGCTCTCCGCCTTCGACAACGCCACGGTCGAGTCGTCGTTCGGGTTCCTCAATCTCGTCGGCAACGTCTTCGATCGCCAGGACGAAGCTGAAGCGCTCGTCAACGACCTCCGCTCTCAGATCGACGCCGTATCGTCTGCGGTGGAGGGCCAGGAGACGCCGACCGGTCTCATCGTCTTCCCCAGCATGTCCATGATGACGACCAACGGCATGCCTGCGGTCTTCCTCGGCGGCATCTTCGATGATGTTCTGAACCGGGCCGGAGTCGTCGGGTCGTTCCAGGACAGCGACCTGACATTCACGTCAACCATTGACGCTGAGCACCTGGCCACGGCAGATGTCGACGTTCTTGTCGTCGGTGGGTTCATGCCGGGTGAGGATCTCGACGCCGAAGCCGCCGCGCTCTTCGCTGAGTACCCGCAGTGGGATGCCGCGAAGAACAACAACTACGTCACCGTCTCCGACGGCGTGTACGTCGGCCCGACGAATGCCGCCGCGATCGAGAAGATCGCGCGCGCCGCGCACCCCGACGCATTCTGAACTCTCCCGCAGATGGTCCGGCGATCCTGTGATCGCCGGACCTTTCGCATGGGTGAATGTGGCCCGACTCGGACGCGAACCCGCACGAGCGGAGAGAGCCTGCGCTCCCAGGAAGCGCTTCCTCCGCTATGCTGAGCGGCAGCATCCGGAGCCCGATGCCCCGAGCCGCAGAGGATTGAAGATGGCGAGACTGGCCCAGCGCACGCCCACCATGGACGACGTCGCCGAGCTCGCAGGCGTATCGAGAACTACGGTCTCGCGGGTGTTCAGCAACACGGTGACCGTCGACCCGCTGCTGTCGCAGAAGGTTCATGACGCTGCGGCGAAGCTGCGCTACTCACCCAGCCAGATCGCTCGTGGTCTCGCCAAGGGCCGGACGCACTCGGTGGGCATTCTCGTCCCCGAGCTCGACAATCCCATCTTTCAGCGCACGCTCACCGGCCTCTCGCAGGCCGCCGGCGAGGACAGATATCAGGTGCTGATCGCTGACTCGTCGGAGCGACTCGCGAACGAGGCAGAGCTGATCACCGAGCTGCGGCGCCGATGCGATGCGATCGTCCTCTGCTCGCCGCGAATGGACGACGCTGAGCTGTCGACGCTGGTCGCACGCCTCGGCCCGGTCGTGATGATCTATCGCTCTGTACCGGTTCCCGGAGTTCCGGTCATCGCCGTCAGCCTCGAGGATGGGGTGCGATTGCTCGCTGAGCACTTGCACGAGCTCGGGCACCGTCACATCGCATTCCTCGACGGCGGCGAGAAGTCAAGATCAGGCGCCCGTCGGTTCGCCGCTCTCGAGGAGTTCTGCGCAGATCACCCTGACGTACGAGTGAGCCGCGTCACCGGCGGAGGCACCATCCAGGCCGGCTACGCCGCCGCGGATGCCGTCCTGGCCACGGACGCGACAGCCGTGATGGCTTTCAACGACGTCGTCGCGATGGGCCTGCTCAGTGCGTTGCAGCGACGCGGCGTCGTCGTCCCTGAGCAGCTGTCGGTGACCGGTTTCGACGACATCACGTTCAGCGAGTTCACCAACCCGCCGCTCACGACGGCGGCGATTCCGGCCGAGGAGCTCGGGCGTCTCGCCTGGGAACGGCTTCACGCGATGCTGGTGGACGGTGAGACGGATGACGGAGCGACTGTCGTCCCGTCGGTGCACCTGCGGGCCTCGACGTCAGCAGTGATCTCGGACTGACACCGACGGCACCGTCACGGTGGATCCGCTCGGGTGCCGCCGGCGCAGGTCAGGCTCTGCTGTCTGCCACTGGCTGCCGATCGCGCTTCAGGACTGCAACGGCTGCGGGCTCGAGAGTCAAGGTGTCCCCCGCGACGACGGCAACGCGCCCTGACAGCAGCTCCGCCGCACCAGGGGGGACCGTGATCTCTGCAGAGTGCTGCCCATGGTTGAGGAGGAAGAGATATGACCCCTCAGGTCCGTGACGTTCGACCGCTTCGACTCCGGCGGGCGTCTCTAGGACAGCAGCGACCTGGGCGTCGGCGAGCACGGTGTCGAGCATCCGATCCATGCCCGTCTCGCTCAGCTGAGTGCCGAGATACGTCACCACGCCGTCGCCGAGCTCGTGGCGCAGGATCGCCGCCTCCCCCTCGAGGTAGCCGTCCGTGTAGGTCGCGAGAACCGTGGCACCATCGGTGACGAGATCGTCCTGCCACAGGCCGGCGTCCGTCTCTGAGCCACGCATTTCCACGCGCACTCGCTCGTCCGATGGCAACGGCGAGAACTCGCGAACGCGTCCGCCGATGAGCGACAGAAGACCACCGGGATAGCCGCCGGGGATCACCCGATCGTGCTCGTCAACGACGCCCGAGAAGAAGGAGATCAGTACGTGGCCGCCTGACCGCACATAGGCGCTGAGCTGCTCGGCCTGCGCCTCGCTGAGCACATAGCTGTTCGGTATCACGATGAGGCGATAACCGGACATGTCGGCGTCGAGGGTGATCACGTCGGTGGCGATGTTGCGTCGCCACAGCGGGGTGAAGTGCCGCGTCACGATGTCGACGTAGCTGAGCTTCGTGGGGTGTGCGACGCCTTCCATCGCCCACCAGTTCTCCCAGTCCCAGACGATGGCCACCGCCGCCTCCGCAGTGGTTCCTGCGATCTCCTCGAGCTGTGTGAGCTCCTGTCCGAGATCGACGACCTCCTGCCAGGTCCGGGTGTCGGTCCCGCTGTGCGGCAGCATCGCCGAATGGAACTTCTCCTGGCCGTATCGCGAGGCGCGCCACTGGAAGAACATCACCGCGTCGGCTCCGTGCGCGATGGCCTGGAAGGATCCCAGACGCATCCTGCCCGGCTTCTTGACGAGGTTGAGCGGCCACTGACTGACGGCGCTGCTTGCCTGCTCCATCATCAGCCAGGGCTGCCCGCCCTTCAGCGACCGCATCAGGTCGTAGTTGAACGCAGCGGTGATGTGCGATTCGGCGTCGGCGGGGTTCGGATAGATGTCCAGCGCGACAGCATCCTCTTCCGCTGCCCAGCGGGTGTAATCGGCGCCCGGGAAAAACCGCATGAAGTTCGTCAGCACCGGAATCTCGGGCGTGATCGCGCGCATGATGTCGCGCTCCTCGCGGAAGCAGTCGAGCAGCAGCTCGGAGGAGAAGCGTTTGAAGTCGAGCTCACGCGCCGGATTCACGTTTCCCATCACCGGTTTCGGAAGGTCGACCTGACTCCAGTCGCTGTAACGCTGGCTCCAGAAGGTCGTACCCCAGTGCTCGTTCAGGACCTCCAGCGATCCGTGTCGGTCGAGGAGCCAGTCGCGGAACCGCGCACCGCACTGATCGCAGAAGCACTGCGTGTGATATTCGTTGCCGATGTGCCACATCGCCAGAGCCGGGTGGTTGCCATAGCGTTCCGCGAGCGCTCGCGCGATCTTCTGGCTGCGCTCGCGGTAGACCGCCGATGACGGGCAGAAGTGCGCCCGGCTTCCGATCGCGATCTTCCGCCCCTCCCTGTTGGTGGGAAGCACCTCTGGATGCTCGGTCGCGAGCCACGGCGGCGGCGCGGCGTTCGGCGTGCTGAGGTTCACGGAGATCCCGTGTTCGTGCAGGATGTCCATCACCTCGTCGAGCCACCCGAACTCCAGCTGGCCGTCAGCGGGTTCCAGTGACGACCAGGAGAAGACGCCGACGCTCACCAGCCGTACGCCCGCTTGCCTCATCAGCGCGGCGTCCTCGAGCCAAGTCTCCCTCGTCCATTGGTCGGGGTTGTAGTCGCCTCCGTAGACGATGCCGGGAAGCCGGGCGGTGAAGTTGTGGATGGGGTTCGTCACGTGACGCCTTCTGGTCGATCTGATCGGAGTCGGAGTGCGCGGGGCCCCTGACACGAGGCCCCGCGCGCAGCGAGGCTACATCGCCGCTTCGAGCTCGGAGATGAACTGCTTCGCTGCTTCGTCGGGGGTGATCTGATCGAAGATCACCTGCTGGTTCAGTCTGGCGAACAGCGGCACGAGCTCGGGCCCGGCGTCGAGGTTCGGCTTCGGGAAGCCGGCGACCGACAGCTCGGAAACCTCTGTCACGTAGTCCGCCAGCTTCTGCTCCGACGGCGAGAAGTCACCTTCGATGGACGCGAGTACCTCACTGTTCCCCGGTACGCCACGGTCAGAGCGCAGGATCGCACCCGCCTCCTCGCTGTTCACGATGAAGTCGATCAGCATCGCGGACTCGACCGGATGCTCCGACTTCGCCGAGACCGAGTAGTAGACGCCGGGCTTGACGTAGGCACCAGGGCGGTCGCCGTCGGACTCGCCCGGGAAGAGGAGCAGCTCGAGTTCGCGTCCGGAGGCTGTCTGCAGCGCTTCGACCTGGTTGGCGGAGAGGATGGACATCGCGGCGGTGTGGGTCGCGATCGGAGACTGCTCCAGTCCGAGCGATGCCTGCTCCACCGCGAGCGAGGCCGACGGCGTCGCGCCACTGTCGCGCAGCTCGAGGATGTACTCCCACCATGCGGCGGCAGTCTTCTCGGTGAAGCCGACGGTGGCGTCGTCGGGGCTCCAGAGATCTTCGCCACGCTGACGGATGAACATATTGAAGCCTTGTTCGTCGAGCGGGAGCGTGGCGCCGTAGACGTCGGGCCCTGCCTTCTCACTGATCTCCGCGGCGATGTCGAGGTAGTCGCCCCACGTCCAGGTCTCGTCGTCGGGCACCTCGATCCCCGCCTCCGAGAAGATCTGCGGATCGATGACGACGCCGAACGTGCCCACTCCTCCCGGCACCCCGTATACCCCGTCATCGATCGTCGACCCTTCGAGCGCGCCCTCATCGAACTGGTCGAGCGGGAGCACATCCGCGTGGTCCGACAGGTTCACGAGCAGACCGCTGTCGACGTACTCGTAGATGAAGGGGTCGACCTGCTGCATGACGTCGGGGGCGTCTCCTGCGGCCACGGTCGTGGAGAGTTTGTCCCAATAGTCCGTATAAGGAGCGAACTCGGGCACCACGGTGATGTTCGGGTGCTCCTTCTCGAACAGGTCGATCACCTGCTGCGTCATGGTGTGTCTGGTGTCGGATCCCCACCAGTTGAAGCGGATGGTGACCGGCTCATCGGAGGCTGTCGCCGGTGCGGATTCCGATGGCGCCGCGCATCCGGCGAGCACCATCGTCACGGCGGCACCGAGAGCTGCGAGGCGTACGAGTCGAGCCGTATGGCTCGTGCGGGGGTGTGTCATGTCATTGCTCCATTGCAGTTGTGATCGATCAGGGAAGAGGTCATTTGAGTCCGGTGGTCGCGATGCCTTTGATCAGGTAGCGCTGCCCCACGAGGAAGACGAGGAAGACAGGGATGAGGGTCACGACCGACATCGCGAACAGCGAACCCCAGGAGGATCCCCCTGTCGAGTCGACGAAGTTGCGGAGCGCGACCGGGACCGTGAGAACGTCCGGACGCGTGAGGTAGATGAGCTGACTGTAGAAGTCGTTCCAGGTCCAGATGAAGGTGAAGATGGCGGTGGTGGCGAGCGCCGGCACGGAGAGCGGCAGCAGCACCTGGAAGTAGGTGCGCCAGTACCCCGCGCCGTCGATGCGAGCAGCCTCGTCGAGTTCCTTGGGGAGTCCGCGGAAGAACTGCACCATGAGGAAGATGAAGAATGCGTCGGTGGCAAGGAACTTCGGGACGATGAGCGGCAGGAACGTGTTGACCCAGCCGAGGTTCGAGAAGAGGACGTACTGCGGAACGATGAGCACGTGGATCGGCAGCATCAGAGTCATCAGCATGAGTGCGAAAAAGATCTTCTTGCCCCGGAACTCCAGCTTGGCGAACGCGTAGGCGGCCATCGAGCAGGTGATGAGGTTGCCCAGCAGACTGCCGAGGACGATCGCACCCGAGTTGAGCAGATAGAGACCGAAGGGACTCGACAGCGCGTTCCAGCCATCGGTGTAATTGCTGAAGTCGATCGTCTCGGGAAGCAGCGACGGATCGCGGAAGATCAGCTCCTCCGGCTTGAGGGAACTCGCGACCATCCACAGCAGCGGATAGATCAGCAGCACGCCCACGGCGATCAGGATGATGTGCCTCACGACCTTCGAGAGCGTGATGCGGCGGGCAGACGGCGCGCTCGAGCGGCGCTTCAGGAGATCAGTCGCGGTCACTGTAGAACACCCAATGCTTGGAGGCGATGAAGTTCACCGCGGTGAAGACGGCGATGATGAGCAGCAGGAACCAGGCCATCGCGGAGGCATAGCCCATGTCGCGCTTGCCGAAGCCCTCCTGATAGAGGTAGAGCGTGTAGAAGAGAGTCGAGTCGGCCGGACCCCCTGAACCACCTGAGACGATGAACGCCTGCGTGAACGTCTGGAACGAGCCGATGATCTGCAGGATCAGATTGAAGAAGATGATCGGCGAGAGTAGCGGCAATGTGATGCTTCGGAACTGTCGCCACCGACCCGCGCCGTCGATGGACGCCGCTTCGTAGTACATCTCCGGGATCTGTCGCAGCCCTGCGAGGAAGATGACCATCGCGGACCCGAAGGTCCACACGTGCAGCGCGACAAGGGTGCCGAGCGCCGTGTCGGGGTCCGAGATCCAGCCGGGGCCATCGATGCCGAACAGCGCGAGAAACTGGTTGACGAGCCCCTCCGTACCGAAGAGCTGACGCCACAGGATGCCCACCGCTACCGAACCGCCGAGAAGTGACGGCAGGTAGTAGACCGAGCGATAGATCGCCAGGCCGCGGATGCCGCGGTTCAGCATGATCGCCAGGCCGAGCGCGGCAGCCATGAGCAACGGCACCCCCAGGAACACGTACGTGAACGTGACGCCCAAGGACTTCGCGAGTCGGGGATCGTTCAGCATGTCCGCATAGTTCTCGAGACCGATGAACTCAGGCGGCTTGAGGAGGTTGTAGTCGGTGAAGGACAGATAGAGCGAGGCGACCATCGGGAAGGCCGTGATCGCCAGCATCCCGACGAACCACGGAGCAAGGAAGCTCCACGCTGCACGTTCCTGGTGGCGGGCGGCCAGGCTGAGCTTGCGCTTCTGCTGGGGTGGGGCGGCGGCCATCAATGCCCTCTTCATCGTCGTCATTGAGCGGGGAAGCGCTTCCTTGGGAAGCGCTTCCCCGAGTATAGGACGAGTCCTGAGACATGTAAAGTCACGCTCTCGGACGACGGACCACCCGACGCCGAAGCACGAACCGCGGTCGCGTCTACAGGCTGACGGTGTGAACGCTGCTGCCCGGGTCGAGCACTCGCTCAGTGCCACCCACGCGAAGAACCGCGGCAACCCCGTGCGGGATGTCAACCTCCACGACAACATCCTCTGCGTCGCGCTGCCACTCGACCCGTAGACGGCCGAATGGTGTGCCGACGTGACCGCTCGCGCGGTCGAGTCCCATGTCCGTCCCTGGTTCGATCGCTGCAGTCTGGTATCCCGGAGACAAGGGGCGGATGCCGACGATACGCCGATAGAGCCAGTCATCGACGGCACCGGAAGCATAGTGGTTGAGCGACGTAGCGCGGACCTCGCCGTCGGGCGCGATCGCATCCCAAGACTCCCAGATCGTCGTCGCACCGTGATCGACTTCATACAGCCACGAGGGCATCCCGGACTGCCAGAGCAGACGACGCGCGACTTCGCGGTGCCCGTTATCGCACAGCACATCGAGCAGATATGGCGTAGAGAGGAACCCCGTGTCGAGCCGGTACCCACGCTCTGTGATGAGTTGAACCAGTCGCGCCGCGGTCAGCGGACGAGCCACCTCCGGAACCATTTCGAACGCGAGCGCCAAGACGTAGAGCCCTTGAAGGCGGACCGGAAGGTCGCCGAGCGCATCGACGTACTCGGCGGCGAAGGCCGCTCTGACCGCGGATGCCCGCTCGGCGAAATCCTTCGCATCCGCATCCCTGCCCAGGACTCTCGCGGCTCGGGCTGCGATCGTGAGCGTGTTCGCCTGAAACATCGGAGCCACGAACTCGCTTGTCAGCGCTGGGGCCATGCCGACGGCCTCATGCATGGGGCGATTCTCCAGCGTGCTGGGAGTGAGCCAGTCACCGAAATGAAGCCCCGCGTTGTAGAGCAAGGCCTGTACATCTCGGCGATCCTCCGATAACGACTCTTTCTCAAGCGCATCAGGAAGCGAGCGCACCGCTTCCCGCCGCTGATACTCGACCCATCGCGTCAAGCTCTCATAATTCACCTCGAGCACATGCGGGTCACCGTATCGCTCGTATAGCGTCCATGGCACGATGGCGATCGCGTCGCTCCACCCTGCGGAGGCAACTATCGAGCCGACCCCTTGCGCGTTCGATGCAGCCTCGGCATCGAAGGGAGAACGCGGAGAGAAGATCGGGATGCGGCCGTCTGGGAGTTGGTCAGCGCAAAGATTTTCCAGCCACCGCGATAGAAAAGGCAGAACCAGTGCATTGTTCGATGCGGCGCCCACGAAGGCCTGGATGTCACCGGCCCACCCGGCCCTTTCCCGCTGCGGACAATCCATCGGCACCGACAGGAAATTACCGCGCTGGCTCCACGCCACATTCTCATGAAGCCGGTTCAGACGTGGGTCCGAAGTCTCGAAGAATCCGGTCTGTTCGAGATCGCTGGCGATGACGATTCCAGTGATGTCCCCAGGCACGAGGGGCAACGAGAGACCACGTACCCTCGCGAAGCGGAATCCGTGGAACGTGAACTCGGGCTCCCACTCGTCTGCCCCGCCAGCGGCGACGAAGATGTCGGTCTGATCTTTATTGATCCCCACGATGTTGTCGAACCATGAGCCGTCAGCGGCGAGAGTCTCGGTGTGCTCGATCACCACGCGCTGCCCGGGGGTCGTGTCGCGGAGCAGCAGCCGCACCCGGCCCGCGATCACTTGCCCGAAGTCGACGATCGAGCCGGCTGGAGTCTCGACGATCGACTGGGCACGAACTTCGAGCACTCGCCTGATCGGCTCGCCGGAGAACGGACGGAGAGCGTCGTAGTCTCGCCCGACCTCGATGACGGGCTCCCACCCCGAGTCATCGAAACCGCCGCGATCCCAACCGTGGGGAACGGCCCGTCTGTCAAAACACTCCCCGACGAAGAGATCCGAGTACACCCATGGCCCCACCGTGCTGCACGCCTCGCCGCCGGAGGCCGCGATGTCGGTGGTGCCGTCCTCGTAGGTCAGATGTAGCTGCCAGATCGCCGATGTTCGGGTTCCGAACTGCGCACTGGATCCGGTCAGCCCTAGCCGGCCCGCCCACCAACCATCGGCGAGCGCCATCCCGAAGATGTTCTCCCCCTCCTCGATCGCATCCGTCACGTCGTAGGTCTGCACGGAGATCCGCTGTTCGTACGCATCCGATCCCGGCGCGAGCGTCTGGTCTCCCGCCCGCACGCCGTTGATGAACGCCGAGTAGACGCCTCGCGCCGTCGCATGAAGACGAGCACGCTCAAGGCCTGCTCGTGCGACGAACGACTGTCGCAGAAGTTGAGGCGGCCGCAGTCGCTGCTCTGGTGGAGAATCCGGGCCTCCCCCGGATATCCAATCGCGAATGCTCCAGCGTTCGATCGAAGCATCCTGCTGCTGCGGCTCCACCCAGCTGGCGACCCAATCCCCCGAGTCGAGCAGCCCGGTTTCGAAACTCGCCTCCGCCCATGGGGTCCAGCCCCCCGCGTGCATCCGGCTTCGGACTCGCCAGCGGTAGATGGTGGATGAGGCGATCGTCTGCCCGGCGTACTCGACGAGCGTCGCGGATTCCTCTACAACGCCACTCGCCCACACGCGGCGATCACCCGCGTGAACCTCCACCTGATAGGCGCTCTGTCGATGAGCGACCTTCCACATGAAGCGAGGTCGACGCGCGCCGATCCCGACGGGCTGCCGCAGATACTCCACGCGCAGATCCTTGAGCACGCCTGGAGTCACCAACGACCTCGCCTCCTCAGCTGTTGTCGAAGTGCGTTGTCAGCGTTCCGATGCCTTCGATCCTGCTGACCAGGACGTCGTCCGCACGGATGAAGCGCTGCGGACTACGGCGGTTGCCGATCCCCGATGGCGTCCCGGAGAAGATCATGTCTCCCGGCAACAGGGGGCAGACAGCGGACAGCCTGACGAGAAGCTCAGGCACGTCGTAAAGCATCATCGAGGTGCGCGAGGACTGCATGCCCTCGCCCGACAGGCTGCACTCGATCGCGAGGTCATCGCGATCGGCGAACTCGTCGGGAGTCACGAGCCAGGGGCCCGTCGGCCCGAACCCGGGGAATGACTTGCCGAGGCTGAACTGCGGCAGCGTGCCCTGAAGCTGAGTCACCCGTTCCGACAGGTCCTGCCCGATCGTGAGGCCGGCGACGTGTTCCCACGCATTCTCGCGATCGACTCGGAAGGTCTTCTTGGCGATGACGACGACAAGCTCCACTTCCCAATCGACGTGGCCTTCCGGCAGCTCGACAACCGCATTCGGCCCGACGATCGACGAAGGGAACTTCGTGAAGGTCACCGGCATCTCATCTGGCGGGTACCCGGCCTCGGCAGCATGCTCGGCATAATTCAGCCCGATCGCGAACACCTGACGCGGGCTCGGCACCGGAGCCCCGAGCCCGCCGGCATCGATCTCGATCGATTCAGCGCTCGGAATCGCGGCCCCCCAGGCGACGAAGTCCGACCACTCCTCGAACAGACTCTGCAGATCAGGTCCGAATCGACCGTCCGAAGCCTTCTCGACATCGATGGCACGTTCGGTGTTGCCGTCCTGTTCGATGATGACGGCTCGACCGTCGAGATTAGCGAGCTTCACGCCGCGCCCTCACCAGTCCACGCGCTGCGGAGCAGGCACACCGTAGCGGTCCTCCCACGAGACGACCGTGTTGCGAAGCGTGCCGATGCCCGTGATCTCGGCCTCGATCTTGTCTCCGGGCTTGAGGTAGAAGTCGAACGGGTTCGGCTGCACCGCTGCCACACCCGAGATCGTGCCCGTGGAGATGATGTCGCCGGCGCTGTAGATCTGCGGCGAGTGGTACGCGACCAGGTGCGGGAACTTGATTCGCGTCTGGTTCGTGTTGCCCTGCTGGCGAACCTCGCCGTTCACTCGCAGCTGCATCGGCAGCTCGTGCATGTCGGGGACCTCATCGCGCGTGACGATCCACGGCCCGATGGGGTTGAACGTGTCGATGCCCTTCGAGAACGAGAAGACGCCCGATTCCATCTCCTTGCGCTGGATATCGCGCGCCGAGATGTCGTTGAACACCGTGAAGCCTGCGATGTAGTCGTCTGCTTCATCGGGGCCGAAGAACTTGCCGGACTTGCCGATGATGATTCCCAGCTCGAGCTCGTAGTCGAGTTCCTTCGTCAGCCCCTCCGGGTACACGATCTCGGCGTCGGGCCCGATGATCGCGTCGACGTTCTGGAAGAACACGATGCCCTTGTGTACGGGGTGCGACCAGTCGACGGCGGTGAGCTCGTCGTGGTGGTCTGCGAAGTTGCCCGCCGTGTGGAAGAACTTCTTGGGGCGGATGGGCGCTTCCAGCTTCACATCGGCGTATGCAATGCGCTCGCCGGTCTCGCGGACGTCGCCGCCGCGCTCGAAGTATTCGCGGGTCGACGGAACATCGAGTTCGAGGACGACGCCCTCTTCCAGTTCCAGACGACCCACGCGGCCGCCGTCGAAGGTGATGAGCTTCATTGGTCTGCTTCTCCTCTGTCGTGTCTGAAGTCGACGCTTATGCGCCGACCATGTTGAATCCACCGTCGGCGAGCATGTAGCCGCCGGTGAGGTGGGCCGCTTCGTCAGTGGCGAGCCAGAGGCACGCCCCTGCGACGAACTCGGGCGGCGGGATGACTCCCATGGGCGTCTGCGAGAGCAGCACCTCGCGGCGTCCGTTCTTCCAGTCCTCACGTTCGAGAAGCCGTTCGGTCTCCATGAACCCGGGTGCGAAGGTGTTCACTCGCACCGACGGCGCGAAGGCCTTCGCGTAGGACTTGGTGATGCCGAGGATCGCGTACTTGGCCGCCGCGTACTGCGGGGCGCGCGCCGAACCGCGGACGACGACTGTCGATCCGACCTGCACGATGTTCCCGTGCCCCTGAGCCAGCATGCGCTCGCCGAACTCGTGCGTCATGAGCAACGTGCCCTTGACGTCGATGTCGATGACAGCGTCGAGTGCTTCCTGCGTGAGCTGGTCCCAGTTCATCTGATCGCTCGAGACGTCACCGACGTTGTTGACCAGCACGTCAAGAGTGCCGAAGGCGGCGAACACCTCGTCGGCCATGCGCCTGATCTGCTCCCAGGACCCGATGTCCGCCTGCACCAGGATGCCGTCGCTGCCGGCCTCGCGGATGCGGGCCAGAGTCGCTTCAGCTCCGGCTTTCGACGATCGATAGTGCACGGCGACCTTGGCGCCCTCCTGGGCGGCACGCACGGCGATCTCGGCGCCGAAACCGGTGCCGGCTCCCGTGACGAGTACGGTCTTGCCCGCGAAGCGGGGGAAGATCTGCGACATGTTGTTCTCCTTCGTGGATTCAGACAAGAGTGCGACCACCGTCGATGTACATCACGTGGCCGGTGATGAACCCGGCGTGGCGGGATGACAGGAACAGCGCGGGGCCGGTGAGCTCATCGGGTGTGCCGAGGCGGCCTGCGGGGACGAGGCTCTCGAGATCCTCACGCTTGCCCGGTTTGGCGAGTTCTCCTGCGGTCAGCGGCGTCTCGATATAGCCGGGTGCGAGTGCGTTGACGGTCACCCCGGAAACAGCCCACTCGCGCGCCATCACACGCAGCAGCTGATTGATGCCGCCTTTCGAGGCCGCGTAGGGCCCGTGTGAATGATGAGCGAGCAGTCCGGAGACGCTGGAGAGCGCGAGGATGCGCCCGAACCTCTGGGCGACCATGTGACGACCCGCCGCCTGCGCGAGCCCGAAGACCGACGACAGGTTGACCTGCAGGATGCGGTCCCATTCATCCTCGGTGAACTCGAGAATGGGGCGACGATCGTTGATTCCCACCGCGTGCAACAGCACGTCGAGGCCGCCGAGAACGGCGATCGCTTCCGTCACGACGCGCGCACCCTCGCCGTGCACGGTGAGGTCTGCCTGCAGCAGCTGGTGCCTCACGCCCAGAGCGGTGAGTTCGACGCCGATCATGTCGAGCGCGCGCTGGTCGCGGTCGACGATGGCGATGGACGCCCCGGCTTCGGCATATGCGACAGCGCAGGCGCCGCCGATTCCGCCCGCACCGGCGATCAGCACTCGGGCTCCGTTCAACCCCAGCCAATCCGTCTGCACGGATGCATCATTCGTCGTCTCGATCGGCATCAGAGCCTCCTTGCGATTCGTGAGCAAAGTTCATTGGGCGAAAGCTGCTTTCGTTCTGTGAACGTAACGCATTCGTGCATGCGAGTCAATCGGCCATCGTCCGGATCATGAGGCCGATGGTGTGAGCCGCGGTGGGGTCCGCGATCTCGTTCAGGTAGCCGTGCTGTGCCGCGGGCTCCTTCAGGAGCGTCACATCCACGCCACCGAGAGCGAGGTCGGCAGCGAAGGCCTCACCCGACGGGCGCAGACTGTCATGCTCGGCGGTCACGATCAACGTTCGGGGCATCCCACGCATGTCGTGCCCACCAGGGTGTGCGTACACCTCCGTGGGTGATACAGCACCGAAGTAGATCTCATTGATCGCCCGACCCGCCTCCGCCGGGAGCCCACCCCCGCCGGGAAGCGACTCCAAGAAGCCAGCAAGCTCAGCATCCATCGGCGGCACCGTCTCATGCAGCACCGGGTAGATCAGCAGGAGCGAATCCGGCAGCCCATCACCGGCATCACGAAGTCGCACGGCGGCTCCGGCCGACAGGTTGGCGCCGGCGCTCGCCCCACCGAGCGAGACCCGCTTCGGGTCGCCTCCCCAGCGGGAGGCGTTCTCGCGCGCCCAACGATGCGCCTCGACCGTCTGCAGCGATGCCGTCGGATAGGGCGAACGCGGCCCTGCCGCGGCGATCTCCGCGGCGACCTGCTCGGGGTCCGGCCCCGTCTCGCCGTCTTCTCGCGGGGGGAGCGGCGGCAGCCCCTCGACCGGGCCGAGGGTGTAGTCGACTGCGACCACAGTGGTCCCGGCCGCTCTCACCTGCTTCGCCACCTCATCAGACTCCGGCATGTCGATCGTCCCCCACAGGAAAGCACCACCGTGCAGCCAGACGAGAACCGAGCCATCGGGATCGTTGGCGGGGTACACCCGAACTCCGAAATCGAAGCCGTGGGCGTGGAGGGTGTGATTCGTTACTTCAGGCATGGGCTCTTCCTTGAGTTAACACTTTTACTTGTCGAAAGCATATTTCGCTGATTGAATACTGATGTCGAACTTAGCACTCCGCAACCCCTCAGAAGGGGCATCTCATGACGCATCGCATCCCTCCGCTTCTCCCCGAGCACCTCACCCCGGAGCAGCGCACGCTGTACGACGAGATCACGGGCGGCGCGCGTGCTCGAGGACCTCAGCACTTCGCGCTCACCGCCGGGGACGGATCCCTGCGCGGCCCGTTCGATCTGATGCTGCGTTCTCCCGCCATCGGAACCGCGCAGCAAGCGCTCGGTGCTGCGATCCGCTATCGCTCGGCGTTCTCCGATCGCGCTCGCGAACTGGCGATCCTCCTCGTGGCGGCACGACGGGACAGCGCATTCGAGCGAGAATCCCACGAAGCCGTCGCCCGGGCGATCGGCTTCAGCGAGAGCGAGCTCGCCTCGCTCCGGATGGCGGACATCTCTTCCTTCACGCAGGAGGAGGCAATCGTGGCTCGCGTCGTCATCGCCCTCCTTGATGGAGACCTCTCCGACGAGCAGTGGACCGAAGCATCCCGCGTGCTCGGCACTGACGGAATCTTCGAAGCGATCGCCCTTGTCGGCTATTACTCCACCCTGGCCTTGCAACTGCGAGTGTTCCGCGTCGGATGAGTGGTACGGTTTCACACGATGAAAGCTGAAATCACTCCGGCGACAGACGTCGCGCCCAAGACTGGCAGTCGCTATCGCATCGAGGCCCTCGCGAAAGGACTCGACGTCCTCCGCCTCTTCGATGAGTCGACGACTTCTCTGAAACTTCGCGAGATCTGCGACCGCACCGGGATCCCTATGCCGACGGCGTTTCGGGTCGTCGCGACCCTCGAGGAGGGCGGCTACCTCGAGCGCTCCTCGGACGGAAGCATCCGCCCCGGTATCGCAGTGCTCCAGCTCGGGTCCGCTGCATTGCGCGGCTCGAGCATCGTGCAACTCAGCGAGCAGCCGCTGCGTCATCTGGCCGAAGAATCCGGCGAGACCGTGAATCTGGGCGTCCTCGTCGGGGATCGAGTGCTCTACCTTGCTCGGTTGAGGAACTCGGACCTCGTGACCGCGAACATCCAGGTGGGGTCTACATTGCCGGCCGCGTATACCTCGATGGGCAAGCTCCTGCTCGCGTATCTGAGTGAAGCGGAGCTGACGTCGGCTCTCCAGGGTCACGACTTCGCTTCGCACGCGGGCCCCAACGCCGCCACGTCGCTCGATGACCTTCGCGAGAGACTCTCGACGATCCGCGACCAGGGGTACTCGCTGCAGGATCAAGAAGTCGCTGCCGGTTTGCGTTCGGTGTCGGTCCCCGTTTTCGGACCGGACGCGGCGCGACCGGCCGCCGCGATCAACATCGCCGTCGCGTCGACGCGTCATGACCTGGACTCGCTTCGGGGTCCGCTCCTCGAGAAGATTCGGAAGACTGCGGATCTCATCTCCCGCCTCCTTCGTTCGACCTGAGCACGTCGGCTCGCCGCGTGTGGGTGCCGGCTCCAACCGATTCATCCTCAAGCCCAGGAATCCGCAGAACGGCATCGGTTCCATCGGGCACTGAGATCTCGACCCGCAACTCGGAACCTTCGATGTCCCAGCGCACCGAGGCCCTGCCGTGTCGAGTGTCGAGGCTCGCTTCGGCCCAGGTAAGTCCGCCACCGGGCTGCGGCGCGAACAGTATCCGCCGATAGCCCGGTTCGAGGGGTGCGATCCCGGCGACCGACCGATGCATCCAGTCGGCGACCGCTCCGAACGCGTAGTGATTGAAGCTCGTCATATCACCCGGATTGATCGAACCGTCGGGCAGCATCGAATCCCAGCGTTCCCAAATCGTGGTCGCGCCCATCGTGACCGCGTAGAGCCATGACGGCGCCTTGCGCTGCAGCAGAAGAGCGTACGCGTCCTCCAGGTGTCCCGTGGCTGCGAGCGCGTCACACACGAACGGCGTCCCCGCGAAGCCCGTGCTGATGCGGTGGCCCGCGTCGCGCACGAGTTCCGCGAGCCGGTCTCCGGCGCGCCTCCGATCGGCCCCATCGAGGATGCCGAATCCCAGCGCAAGGGCGTAGGCGGTCACGCTGTCACTGCGCACCCGCCCATCCTCGACGTAGTGTGCACGGAACGCCTCGCCGATTCGATCGCTGAGAGCGGCGAACTCCTCGGCATCCTGCTGCTCACCCAAGAGTGCGGACGCTTCGGCCATGAGCGTGGCCGTGCGATAGGCGCTCGCGGTCGCGACGACGCCGGACGGCGCCTTCGCGAGTCCGGGGTTGTCCGCCGGAGCGTCCGGATCCAGCCAGTCGCCGAACTGGAAGCCCGAGTCCCAGAGCCCTGCAGGCGAGAGCGATGCCGCAACAGAACGTGTGTGCGCGGACATGAGCGGGTAGGCGTCTCGAAGCGTCTGCTCATTGCCGTACGCGGTCCACAGCGCCCACGGCACCCAGACAGCAGCGTCTCCCCACACAGCCGTCGCTCCCGGAGGCGGGAATCCCGTATCGAGGTACTTCAGCGCGTCGGGGACAACGACCGGCACAGTACCCAAGGGGGCAGCGCGGCGCTCGAGTTCGGTGTCGACGAGCCAGTCGGCCAGAAACCCCTCGACGTCGCCGAGGAACGCTGCGGTGGGTGCGAAGACTGCAAGATCGCCGGTCCATCCGAGTCGCTCATCACGTTGCGGGCAGTCGGTGGGCACGCTGAGGAAGTTGCCGCGCATGCCCCACCGCACGTTGCTGTGCAGCTGGCTCAGATCCGGATCAGAGCACGCGAACGTACCGATCTGGCGGATCTCGGTCGACACGACCACTGCAGTGAGTGCCGTGGGATCGAGTTCGCCCGGCCATCCCGTCACCTCGGCATAGCGGAACCCGTGAAAAGTGAGCGTCGGCTCGAAGACATCGTCGCCGCCGCTCAGGATGAAACGATCCGTCGCCTCTGCTCGGCGCAGCGGACGCGTGCCGAGCTCGTCGTGCTCGATGACCTCGGCATGCCGGATCGTCACAGCGGTTCCGGCGGGCCCAGATACTCGCACCCGGAGAAATCCGACCAGGTTCTGACCGAAATCGACCAGCGTCTTACCTGTCGGTGACTTCCATACACGGTCTACTGCACACTCGCCCTGGCGCACCACCGGTGGCGATTTGCGTTCGACAAGAAGGTCTTCGTCGACGTCGACGATCCGCACAGCGCCCCAATCGCTGTCGTCGAACCCGGGGTGCAACCACGAATCATTCGACAGCCGAGCATCGATCGTCTCTCCGTTGTATAGATCGTCCGCCAGGACCTCGCCCGTCGACGATCGCCAGGATTCGTCTGTGACCACGGCCTGCACGTGCCCGTCCTCGAACAGGATCGTCAGCTCTGCATACCCGGCACGCTCCTCTCCGTAAAGCGCGCGATCACCGGTGAAGCCCAGATACCCGCGGTACCAGCCGTTGCCGAGGCGCAGGCCGAGTACGGTGCGCGCCGACACAGCCGTCGTCACATCGTGCTCGACCACCCGCACACGCCATTCGTAGCTGGTCCACCCCGGCACCAGTAGTTCATCAGACGACGGCCTGCCCCCCACCCAGGCTTCGATCACGCCGAGTGCGCTCACACGAAGGGTCGCGCGGACGACCGCGCCGTGGCCCACGTCGAGCGAGAACTCGTGACGCAAGAGCGGCGCTGGCTCGACGGAGTACAGCGGGGCGATCATGTGCGCAGAGATCATGAGAGATCCTTTCGAACGGTTCAGCGCATGACGCGGTGCACGAACTGCAGAGCCGCGTCGAAGAGGGGACGAGTGTCGGACACGTTGCGCCAGAAGTGGCCGCCGCCCTCGACCGGCACGAGTTCGACGTCAACGTCGGCGGCGCGGAGAGCTTCGGCGAACACCTCGCTCTGCGCAAAGGGCACCAGCGCGTCGGCGGTTCCGTGCGAGATGTGGAACGGAGGGGCTTTCCTGTGCACCTGCGACAGTGGGCTGGCCGCGCGAGCTGCCTCGGGTCGCTCAGCGGCGCGGCCACCGATCCACTGTGCTTCGCGCGTATGGTCCGGGACCTCACGCGTCTCGTGATCCGCCATGGCCGCGATATCCGCCGGGCCGAACCAGTCGACGACACCCCGGACATCGGATCGTCGAAGACCGACGAGGGAGGCGAGCGTCGCGCCGGCGGAGACGCCCCACAGGACGACTCTTGTCGGGTCAACGCCGTACTCTGCGCCATGGGTGTGGAGCCAGTCGATTGCCGCGTCGACGTCATCGAGTTGGGCGGGAAAGCGCGCCTCACCGCTCAGCCGATACTCGCAGGACGCCACAGCGTAGCCCGCCGCCACGATGAGTTCGAACGACTCGGCATCCGACATGCCCGGCGTGAACACCTTGCGACTCCCGCGGCACCATCCGCCACCGTGAAGAAACACGATGACGGGCGCGCCACCGACGTCCGGCGTTCTCAGGTCGATCGACAGAGGACGAAATCCGTCCGGCTGCGCGACATCGACCTCGGCGAAGGAGAGCACCGCTCAGTCGCGGAACTCGAACTCGGGCATGAACTGCGTCGAGTACTTCTCGCCCGCCGCGCGCATCACCGAGAAGTCGGGCACGTAGACGCCGTTCGGTTCTGTGGCATCAGTCTGCTGCCCCATGGCGTGGAAGAAGCGCTCGAAGCCGGCGGTTCCGACGCCGAACACCTTCGTAGTGTTGTGGATCTGAAAGGCATGCACGATCCCGGCGGGCACGTATGCGAAGTCACCCGTCACCAGCGTGGTCTTCGAGTGATAGTCAGCTTCGTCGTCCATCCACACGGTGATCTCGCCATCGACCACATAGAAGATCTCATGGGTCTTGAAGTGACGGTGCGCCGGAATCCGCCGTCCTGCGTTGCCGACCATCGTGAACGCGCCGTACTGATCCTCTGTCTCATCAGCCGAGAGCAGGATCGTGAAGAGCTGGTCGAAGACGAGCGACTTCTCTCCCTCGCCGTTGCCGAGCACGAACGGCGTGGGTCCTGCCGGCAGAATTCCGGCGTAGGCGACCTTGTCGGGATCGTCGTTCGGGAAAGTGGTCATGCTTACCTCCTTGTGAGCAATTGGTCTCGCGGCGGTGCGTGCCGTTAGGCAGAGGGAACCCTCGAACAGTTTCGAGTCCTGGTTCCAGACCACTCCAGTCTCAAGAGATTGCGGAGAAGAAGGAAGTTCGAGCTTCCTACTCGGCGTTAGCCTGTGGCTAAGATGGCGACATGGACGTATCCATCCAGGTGATCCGGTATTTCTGCACGCTCGCTGAAGAGCTGCACTTCGGTCGCGCGGCTGATCGACTCAACATCACGCCTCCGTCCTTGAGCCAGCAGATCAGCCGACTCGAGCAGCAGTTGGGCATCAAGCTCTTCGATCGCACTCCTCGCCGGGTCGAGCTCACGGTTCACGGAGATGCCCTGTTGCCCTTCGCTCGGAGGGTTCAGGACGATCATGATCAACTGCTCAGCTGGGGCCGCTCGGTCCAGCGTCAAGCGGTGTCGCCCGTGCTCCGGGTGGGCGTCGTCGCCGCTGGCGCAGGCACGTTGACTGCTGCCGTGATCTCGGAGACACTGCAGCGCCTGCCGAGCGCCCGAATCGAGATGCGCCGGATGGGGTTCTTCGAGGTGTTCGATGAGCTGGATGCCGGCCGCGTCGACGTCGCCTTCGCGCCCCCCGTTCCCGCTCCGCCGCGCGTGCGCTCAGAGCCGATGTGGGAAGAACCTCGAGTACTCGTGGTCCGTACGGATCACCCTCTCGCGCATCGAGGATCGATCTCGATCGAGGAAACGAACGATGAGCTTTTCGTCACCGTGGGCTCAGGCCCGACCGATGTCGTGAACTGGTGGGTCGTGGACCCTCGAGCGGACGGCTCCCATCCCCGACGAGGTCCTACGGCGGACAGTATCGAGGGGCTTCTCGAACTCGTGGCGGCGGGCGCTGGAGTCAACATCGCGGGCGAATCAGCCTCGCATCACTACCGACGCGAGGAGCTGTCGTTCGTCCGAATCCACGACATCCCCTCGGCACGCGTGCACCTCCTGAGCCTCAAAGACTCAAGAGACCCCGCCGTCGAGACCTTCCGCACCGTTGCGCGAGAGCTGTCACCGCTCAGGGTGAACTGATCACACTCCGTTCGTGACACGCGGAACAGCCGCGGCCGCAGCGGCCTTCATCTCGGCGCGCAACCGCTGCCATGCCTCCCGCCGCCGAGCCTGCTCATCCGGATCGGGTACAGGGGAGGCGGCGATGAGAACCCGCGTATAGCTGTCCTGCGGGTTGCCCAGGACTTCGGCTGTCGTCCCCTGCTCCACCACGCGCCCTCTGTTGAGCACCAGGATGCGCTGGGCGAGGAACTCGACGACAGCCATATCGTGCGCGATGAACAGGTACCCGAGGTCTGCGCCCCTGCGCAGTTCAGCGAGCAGGTTGAGGATCTGCGCTTGCGTCGAGAGGTCAAGGGCGCTGACGGCTTCGTCACAGACCACGAGTCGCGGATCGGTGACGAGCGCACGAGCGATGGCGACACGTTGCCGCTGCCCACCCGAGAACTGACGCGGGTAACGTTCGGCCGAACCGTCTGGTAGCCCGACGGAGGCAAGCGCCTCGTCGACACGCACACTTCGCTCCGGACCCGGCACGCCCGATACTTTCAGGGGCTCGGCCAGCGAGTCGCCGATATGGCGGCGCGGGTTGAGCGAGGAGAACGGATCCTGGAACACCGCGCGCAGGTCACCTTGCAAAGCACGGCGCTCCGCGACACTCGCCCGCGTGATGTCCTTTCCGTCGAACCAGATCTCGCCGCTCGTCACAGGCTGAAGGCCGAGAATGGCCCGCCCGATCGTCGTCTTCCCCGAGCCTGACTCCCCGACGAGCCCGAGAGTCTCGCCGCGCGCGATAGTGAACGACACGTCATCTACCGCCGCGGGTCCGGTCCTTCCATACCTCACGACGAGATTGCGCACCTCCAGCAGCGGGGGGACTCCCGTCGTGGCGCGATCGGATGATGATTCTGAGGTGGTCATCGCTGTTCTCCCATCGTGATCGGCAGTCGCCACTCGTCTTGCCGACCACGTACTTCGTCACGGCGCGCACAGCGCACTCCGCCGTCGCCAGCCGCGCGCGGATCCAGTTGTACGGTCGTGAGACAGATGTCCGTCGCGAATCGGCAGCGCGGAGCGAAACGGCAACCAGTCGTCCATGATCCGGGCAGGGGAACCTGTCCTGGAATCGAGGCCAGACTCGTCATGTTGTCGAGGTCGGCGGCTGTGTGCGGGTCAGCCGCGAGCAGAGCCATCGTGTACGGATGCTCGGGGCGCATGAGAACGTCGCGCACCGAACCGGTCTCGACGATCTCCCCCGCATACATCACCGAGACGTCATCGCAGATATCAGCGACCACGCCGAGGTCATGCGTCACGAGGATGATCGACATCCCCCGCTCGGCGACGAGCCCGCGCAACAGGTCTAGGATCTCTGCCTGGATCGTCACATCGAGGGCGGTGGTGGGCTCGTCCGCGATGAGAAGGCTCGGTGTGCCCGACAACGCGAGCGCAATGGCTACGCGCTGCGCCATACCGCCTGAGAGCTGATGCGGATAGCTCTTGAGCACTCGCGGAACGTCGATGATCCCCACATCCTCGAGGAGTCCAGCAGCAATGCGCTGTGCCTCGGCTCCACCCACCCGACGCAATCGTTTGATCGCGGTAGTCAGTTGCGACCGAACAGTGAACATCGGATCGAGTGCCCGAGTGGGCTCCTGCGAGATGAATGCGATCTCGTGACCGCGCACGCGCTGCAGCGTCTTCTCGGTGGCCTGTGTGAGATCAGCGCCGTTCCAGCCGATGCTCCCCGAGCGAACAGAAAGACCGGGAGAAAGGAGGCCCAGAAGGGCATAGGAGGTGACGCTCTTGCCACAGCCCGACTCACCGACAAGGCCCATGACCGAACCTTTGCGAACATGCAAGGAGACACCTGTGACGAGCGCGGGTCCATCCTTATCAACTCCGATGACAAGGTCCTGAACGACCAGGCCACCCTGCTCCGCCTCAGCCGTATGACTCCTGGGAGCGTTCTCGACCGACGTGGCAGTCGTCTTGCTCTTCTTGCGACGCAGGGCGACCAACGGCGGCGGTACAGCGGTACCGCCAGCGAGCACATCAGCAAGGGAGTTCGCGGCGATGATCGTCAGCGACAGCATCACCCCGGTGGGCACCATCATCCACGGCTGCTGGAAGATGAAGCGCGAAGCGGTCTGGATCATCCCACCCCAGGTCGGCTCGGGCGGCTGAGGGCCGAATCCGATGAAAGCCAGGCCCGCCTGCACCCCGATACCGACACCGAACAGCAGAACGAACTGCACGATGACCGTCGTGGACATGTTGGGCAGGACGTGTCGAAGGCTCGCGATCATCGGACGCACGCCGTCGACGGCCGCGGCCTCGACGAAGAGCTGCCTGTGGAGCGACTTGGACTGCCCGAAAAGCACCTTGTAGATCGCGCCGGTGATGAGCAGACCGAAAATCACCATGAGAATCGGCATGTTCGCGCCGAACGCCGCGATGAACGCGAGGATGATCACGGTACCCGGCAGGGAGAGGACGATCTCGGTGATCCTGTCCATCGCTGCTTCCGCCCGTCTGCTCCGCGACGCCCACAGCGTGAGGGGAACGGTCACGCCGATGGCGACGATGGGCACGATCAGAGCGATGAAGATCGTCGGGGCCGCCGCGCTGATGAGACGAGCCAGAAGATCACGGCCGAGTTCGTCGGTTCCGAGCAGGTGCGAAGAGGATGGCCCCTGCAGGACGACGGACAGATCCTGTTCGAGCGGGCCATACCTCAACCAGAGTGGCGCGGTCACTGACGCGATCACGAGACCGACCAACCAGATGAGCGAGATCACCGCGGTGGGCGAGCGGAAGATCCGATTGCCCAGTCGGCGTTCCGTGCGACGCGGGCGCACGATGGAAGTAGTGGAGACGGTCATGATGCACGCAGCTTCGGGTCGAGGGTCCGGTTGAGAATCTCCAGGCCCAGATTGACGATGACGACGACGAGAGTCGCTACCAGGACGAGCGCCTGCACGAAGGGCAGATCGGCTGATCCTGTCGCTGACTGCAGCGCCTGACCGATACCAGGCAGCGCGAAGAGCACCTCGATGATGACCGACCCTCCGAAAAGCACGATGAACTGGATGGCTACGCTCGCGATGATGGGGAGACTCGCTCCTCGTAGAGCATGGACGTAGATGATCCGCGTCGTCGGGGTTCCGATGGCACGAAGCGTGCGCATGTGCTCCTGCGTGAGTGTCTCCGACATCGACGCTCGCGTCTGCCGCGCGATGCCCGCTGCGGAGGTGATCGCGATCGTCAGCACCGGAAGTATGAGCGATCTGACCCAGGCCTCAGGGTTCGTCTCAAGTGGAACGAACCCGGTGGCGGGGAGCAGCCGCAGCTGGGCTGCGAAGACATAGACCAGGAGAACACCGATCCAGAACGCGGGAACAGAGAGGAGCACGCCTGAGAGTGCCGTGATTCCGCGATCGACCGCACCCCCGCGTACGGCTGCGGTGACGCCGAGGACGATACCGATACCAGAGCTCAAGAGGGTGCCGAAGAAAGCGAGAGCCGCGGTGACGGGCAGCCGCTTCGCGATGTCATCGCCGATGGAACGGCCGTCGATCAACGATACGCCGAGGTCGCCACGGAGTACCTGGCCGACCCAGGCACCGAACTGCTGGACCCACGGATCGTTCCATCCGATCCGCTCGTTGTAGGCCGCGACCTGTTCTGGCGTACCCCCCTGCCCCAGTGCCACACCACCGGGCGTGGACCCGGAGAGATGAACAAGCAGGAACGCGATCCACGAGGCGATCAGCAGCGTCAGGATCGCCCAGGCGACGCGCTTCAGTATGAAGACGAGCATCATCACTCCTTGCGATACCGATGCCGACGGTTCCCCGTCGGCATCGGTATCTGGGGGTTGGTCAGGAAGCAGGCTGGAGGGAGGCGAGGATCGGATAGACCTCGGCGCCCGGGAACGTCGGCGCATCGACCTTCGACGTCTTGTATCCCCACGGCGCGATCTGCTCATACAGCGGGATGAGCCATCCTGTGTCGACGATCGCTCGGTTGAGATCCTGGAGGGCGGTCTTCTGAGCCGCTCCGTCATCTCCAGCGGCGCCGTAGGCGCCGGCTGCCGCCTGAATGTCAGCGTTCTCGGCACCGTGGAAGTTCGCGAATCCGAAGAGCGCGCCGAAGACCGGGCCCACAGGGTTCGTCCACTGGAAGGGGATGGGACCACCGATGCCCTCGGTCTGCACGGCGCCGAAGATCTCTTCGGTCGAGGAAGCATTCTTGAGGTTGACAGTCACGCCGATCTCCGCCCAGTACACCTGGATCGCTTCCATGTCGCGCTGGCTCTCCGGGCCGATCGTGAAGTCGAACGTGAACCCATCCGGGTACCCGGCCTCCTCCAGCAGCTCCTTCGCTGCCTCCGGGTCGTAGGCGTATTCCTCATTGAGCTCGGGGAGGAACCCCGGGCTTTCCTCAGGCAACGCGTTAGCGGTCGCTACTTCGCCGGGGTGCACCGAGGCGACGAACTGCTCGCGATCAATCGCCATCGACAGCGCCTGGAACACCCTCGGATCGCTCCACTGGGGTGCGGTGGCGCCGACCTTGTCCCAGGGGATGAGGTTCTGAATGGTGCCGCCGTTCGTCGAGAGTCCGACCCCGGCGGACTCGACCTGGGCCTGAGTGTCCGCGGCAATCAATGCGAGGTCGACCTCACCCGAGATCACCGCATTGGCGCGGGCCTGGGGATCGACGATCGGTCGGAACTCGTAGGAGTCGAACGCGTAGTCGTCCAGCTGAGGATTCTCGTCCTTCTTGACGAGCAGGTAGCTGTTGCCCTTGATCGTCGCAGAGCCGTCGATCGTGAGCGGGCCAGAGCCGTCGGGCGTGGAATCCAAGCTGCTCCGGTCTGCGACTCCCGCAGGTCCGACGATCATTCCCGCCGGCGAGCTGAGGTTGGCCTCGAACCCGGGCTTGGGCGCGGGAAAGGTGAGCGTGACGGTATCTTCGTCCACAACTGTGACATCGGTGATCTCGTTCTGCCCGCCTACGGCGAACGCGGAGTAGCCAGACAGGTCGGAGTTTCCGCGGGCATCGAGATTCTGCTTTACCAGCTCGGCGCTCAGAGCGATGCCATCACTGAAGGTCGCGCTCGTGTCGAGATCCAGTGTCAACTGGGTGCTGTCCTCGTTGTACTCGAACGAGGTGACGAGCTGCGGCACGACCTTGCCCTCCTGATCGAGAACGAACAGGGAGTCGTAGATGCCCTCGAAGAACATGCGCTGGCCCGTACCGTAGCGAATGGGGTCGTAGCCGAATGCCGCGAGGTCGGAGTTGGTCGAGATCGTGAGCTTCGCGGTGTCGGGCGCGCCGTCGGCGTTTCCCCCGCCGCCGGCGCCTGTGCAGGCTGTCAGCGCGAGAGCTGACACAGCGATAGCTGCGATCGCGGCGCTCCCGCGAGCTGTGGTGAATCGAGACATCTGGATCTCCTGTGATCGATGCGTGCGTGGACTTCGGTGTCGTCGGATCGCCGCAAGGTGCGATCTCTAACACCCAGAGTGGGTGTACGAGACCCTCTTGGCAATTCGGATTCGCACCCGCTTCTGTTAGGGAGAGCCTAATGATGAGCTTGCTACCCAGCTTTCCTAGGTGAAACCTGCTTTTATTAAGTGAGATTCGATGAAGAGGTGGGAACATATGAATGACCACGACCGCTCGAGCGGGCCGACGGACGAGGAACAGACACGCGTCGGGCCGCCGGCCTTCCTCGCGCCGGGCACGGCGGAACGCCAGCATCCGCATGGCGCCCGCTTCCATCCATCACTCACGTACTCGATTCCCGACGGCTATCGCCCGCTCCACCTCGATGTCTACGTTCCCGAGCGCGGGCTGGCCCCGAGTCCGTGCGTGATCTGGATCCATGGTGGAGCGTGGCTGTTCGGCAGCCGACAGACTCCGCCTGATCACTGGCCCGAAGGCCTCGTCTTCCAGAGCGCCATCGATGCAGGGCTGGCCGTCGTCTCGATCGATTACCGGCACTCCCGCGAAGCCCCTTTCCCCGCACAACTGCACGATGCCAAGGCAGCAGTGCGGTACGTGCGTCGGTTCGCCGAGGACCTCGGCATCGACCCCGACCGCATCGGTGCCTGGGGCGAGTCCGCTGGCGGCCATCTCGCCGCGCTTCTCGGGTTGGTCGACGATCCGGCTCTCGAGGGAACTGAGGGGGTCACCGGAACGAGCAGCGCAGTGACCGCTGTGGTCGACTTCTATGGAGTGTCCGACGTCGACACCATGCCGTCCATCCTCGATTCGCTCCCCGCGGAGGTGCTAGAGGTCCTGGTCGGCGCCGGCGGGATCGAACACGCCGATCCGACCACGGTGATCCTGGCGAACTCACCCTTGCCCTCAGCAGATGCGAGGCGCCTGCTCTCGCCCGTCAACCACGCCCACCCCACGCCTCCCCCGTTCCTGCTGGTGCACGGCGATGAGGACACGCTCGTGCCACTCTCTCAAAGCGAGCAGCTGCTCACCGCGCTGCTCTCCGCAGGCGGTGAGGCCGATCTGATTCCCGTGGCCGGCGCAGCTCATGTCTTCGAGGGCACGGACCCCGCTCCGTCGATCCGGCACGCCGTCGACTTTCTCCGAAGTCGCCTGACCTCCGGCACGACGCCTACCGCCTCCTAGCGAGCACCTCGTGGAGTGCCCGACTCGATGTCGTCGAGACGGGCACTCCCGCTCACTCCGAGCGAGACGAGTGGATGATGGGGTCCAGCACCTCTGGCCGCAGGGCCTCGCCGGCTATCCGTGCGAATCTCACCAACGGGAAGTCGCCCATGATCGACGCGATCTTATCTGCGTCCCCCATCGCGAGGAATCCAGATGGGGTTTCCTCGTCCAGAATCGCCCGAAGTGCCGGCCCGACTGTGGGATGCACGATCGCTTCGGCGAGTGTCGACTGGTGCGAGATCGTCGGCACGTAGGCGTCACCCTCGACATGCAGTGACACAGTCGAGCGGATGTCGCGGCTGGATGCCGCCACATCGAAGATGTACTCGCCGGCCTCGACGACCCATCGCTGCGCAGCCGAGTTCCAGTACGCGAGGTCATCGCGGCGGACGCTCAGCACCACCTCTCGGCTCTCACCCGCAGAGATCTCCGCGATCGCGAATGCCTTCAGTTCGCGCGGCGGTCGCTGCACCGACGAGCCCGGAAGCGATGTGTACACCTGAACGATCTCCCTCCCATCGCGGTCTCCGGCATTGGTGATCGTCACGCGGACCTTGATATCGCGCGATGCGCTCGCGGACGCCACCGTCGCCTGGCCGTAGTCGAACGACGTGTAGGAGAGGCCATGCCCAAACGGGTACGCGACCTCCAGTCCGCGGGCGTCGTACCACCGATACCCCACGAAGAGCCCCTCGCTGTAGCGGACGACTCCGTCGTCGACGTCGAAGTCGAGATAGGCAGGAGAATCCTGCAGACGGATCGGAATCGTCTCCGCGAGCTTGGCCGAGGGATTCACCGCGCCATAGAGGACGTCGGCGATCGCAGAGCCACCAGCCTGACCCAGTAGCCACGCCTCGACGATGGCCGGAACGCGTTCCTTGAACGGCAAGGCCACGACACTGCCATTGGACAGCACCACCACCGTGCGCGGATTGACCTCCAGAACGGCGTCGAGGAGCTCGAGTTGCTTGCTCGCCAGATCGAGGTGCACGCGGTCATAGCCTTCGGATTCCGCCTCATCGGTAAGACCGATGAAGACCACTGCAACGTGCGCCGAGGCGGCCGCGGCGACGGCCTCATGACGGAGGTCGGCATCCTTCTCTGGATCGTTGCCTTCGACCAGGAATCCTGCAGAGAAAGTCACCCCCGCCCCGCCTGCGTGGCCCCGGATGGCATCGATCGCGTTATCCATGCGTGTGGGGTTCGTCTTGGACGAGCCACCCCCTTGAAAGCGCGGAGTCTCTGCGAACGCCCCGATTACGGCGACCGAGACATCCGGGGAGAGAGGCAGCAGGCGGTCGTCATTCTTCAGGAGCACGATGGACCTCGAGGCGGCGTCGCGCGCGACATCGTGGTGCGCCTCCACATCCAGCGGGCCCTCCACGGCTCCCGTTCCGTCCTGCACTTTGCGGACAAGACCCAGAAGACGATCCGTCGCCTGATCCAGTGATGCTTCGTCGAGCGAACCGTCCTGCACGGCGGCAAGGATCTGAGCGTCGGTGACACCTCCTGTCTCGGGCATCTCGAGGTCCATACCGGCAACCAGCCCGGCCACGCGGTCGTTGACGGCGCCCCAGTCCGAGACCACCAGCCCCTCGAAGCCCCATTCATCGCGCAGCACCTTCGTGAGCAGCCACGGATTCTCGGAGGAATACACCCCGTTGATGCGGTTGTAGGAGCACATGACTGTCCATGGTGCGGCGTCGGTGACCACGCGGTGGAACGGTCGAAGGTAGATCTCGCGCAGCGGACGCTCGGCGACCTCGCTCGAGGAACGCAGCCGATCATCCTCCTTGTTGTTCGCGGCGAAGTGCTTCAGCGATGCGCCCACTCCGCGGGATTGAATGCCGCGGACGGACGCGGTACCGAGGATCCCCGACACGATCGGGTCTTCGGAGAAGTACTCGAAGTTGCGACCGCACAGAGCGGAGCGCTTGATGTTGATTCCCGGCCCGAGCACCACACCGACACCGGCGATGGATGCTTCCGCGCCGAGTGCAGCACCGATAGCCTCGACGAGGCCTGCGTCCCACGACGAACCCAGCCCCGCAGCAGGCGGATAGCACGTCGCAGGGATGCTCTCCGCAAGACCGAGGTTGTCTTCAGCTCCCGCCTGCAGCCGCAGGCCGTGGGGGCCGTCAGCCATCAGCACCTCGGGGATGTGCGCTCGCTCGACCGACTTCGTCGCCCAGAAAGACCCTCCGCTCGTCAGGGAGGCTTTCTCTTCGAGCGTGAGGTCATCGACACTGAATGCCGAGGTAGCGCCGGTCGAATCGTGCGTCATTGCGGCTTCCGATCTCTTGAACCGGACCAAACGCCCGGCTATGGTTGACTCACTGATTGAAACATACTTTCATTCAATGAATTCCGAAGGCAAGACGAACGGTTGGAAGGATCAACGATGACCACCACAGATTTCCCGAAGGACTTCCTCTGGGGCGTCGCGACCGCCGGCCACCAGAACGAGGGCGACAACGTCCATAGTGACACCTGGTTCCTTGAGAACGTGACGCCGACGATCTTCCAGGACCGCTCCGGCAAGGCCGCCAACGGCTGGGAACGCTGGGAGTCGGATCTCGACATCGTCGCGGCGATGAACCTGAACGCCTACCGCTTCTCCGTGGAGTGGGCCCGCATCGAACCCACGGAGGGCGAGTTCTCCGAAGAGGCGCTCGCGCATTACGAGGCGGTCGTCGACGGATGCATCGCGCGCGGCCTGGCGCCGATCGTGACGTTCAACCACTTCACCTCACCGCACTGGTTCGCCGCCCGCGGCGCCTGGCTCGACGAAGGCGCCTCCGAGCTCTTCGCGCGGTACTGCGGCGTCG
This sequence comes from Microbacterium sp. WCS2018Hpa-23, assembly GCF_031843845.1. Lineage (NCBI taxonomy): Bacteria > Bacillati > Actinomycetota > Actinomycetes > Micrococcales > Microbacteriaceae > Microbacterium > Microbacterium sp. WCS2018Hpa-23. Next base: position 143,361 of record NZ_JAVTIZ010000002.1, on the reverse strand, counting down.
TGATGGAGCGTTTCGGCGACAGGATCGCCCTGGCCGTTACCTTCAACGAACCCGACCTGCCGGAGATGCTCACGTGGGCGGGACTTCCGGACTTCATTGTGGATCTTGAACGAAAGACCCTGGAAGCCGCGGCAATCTCAGCGGGTGTCGAGCGTTATCGCGCAGGCAACGTCATGCTGCACGAGGACTTCCCCGGGATGCGCGCAGGAATGACCGCAGCTCATGTCGCGGGAAAGGCAGCTATCAAGGCACACCGCCCCGATCTCCGCGTCGGACTCTCGCTGGCGATGTGCGATGACGTGGCGGCACCGGGCGGGGAAGCGATGCGCGACCGCAAGCGTGCCGAAGTCTACGACTACTGGCTCGAGCTGGCACGAGGTGATGACTTCATCGGCGTGCAGAACTACGAGCGCCTTCATTACGGTCCCGACGGAGTGCTTCCTCCCGACGAGGGTGCGGTGGTGAACGGGATGGGCACCGCCGTCGACGCGGATTCTCTGCGAGGCGCCGTCGAGTACGCCTACGAGGTGAGCGGCGTGCCCGTGCTCGTGAGCGAGCACGGCGTCAGCACGCCCGATGACAGCATCCGTGCCGACTTCATCGCGCCGTCGCTCGAGGGGCTTGCGAAGGCGATCTCGAACGGCGTGCCGGTACTCGGGTATTGCCACTGGACCCTCATGGACAACTTCGAGTGGATCTTCGGATACGGCCCGAAGCTCGGACTGCATGAAGTCGATCCCGACACCTTCGAGCGCACGGCCAAGCCCAGTGCAGACGTGTACGCCGCGCTCGTGGCCGCGGCGCGCGGCGTGTGAGACGGCGCACAATCGACTGATCCCCGTCAAGACGGCGGATGCCTCGGCGCGGCAGTGCCGAGGCATCCGTCTGTCGACCAGAAGCGGTCGCCGCGAGACTATCGGCATCGGCCCTCTGAAGCTGCTGGCTTGTGACCGCCGCCTACCGCTCCAGGACGAGCGCGAGGCCCTGTCCCACTCCGATGCAGAGCGCGACGACCGCCACTCCGCCACCTCGCCGGCGCAGTTCGTGAGCGGCTCTGGCAATGACCCGTCCACCTGATGCGCCGAGCGGATGCCCGATGGCGATCGCCCCGCCGTGCGCATTCAGGCGTTCAGGATCGAGGTCGGGCCACCCAGCGAGACACGCCAGAGACTGAGATGCGAACGCTTCGTTCAGCTCGACGAAGTCGACGTCAGCCCAGGAACGACCGGCGCGGGCAAGAGCGCGGTTCGCTGCCTGCACAGGGGCGACGCCGAACACATCCGGATCGTTGCCGAAGACCCCTCGTCCGGCGATGCGCGCGAGTGGCTCAGCGTCGATCGCACCCTCCGCTCCGAGCAACACGGCTGATGCGCCGTCGCTGATCGGCGACGAGTTGCCCGCGGTGACTGTTCCGTCCGCGGCGAACAGTGTGCGCAGTCCACCGAGCTTCTCGAGAGTCGTGTCGTCGCGGATCCCCTCATCCCGGGCGAGATCGACGCCGGCAACGGAGACGATCTCTTCGCCGAACACACCCGCGGCCCATGCCTGCGATGCCAGCCGATGGCTGCGCAGTGCGAAGGCATCCTGTTGCTGCCTCGTGATCCCGTAGATCGTCGCCAGCTTCTCGGCCGACTCGCCGTTGGAGATCGTCCATTTCTTCGGCAGCGCCGGATTCGTCATCCGCCACCCGATCGCGGTGTTCCACATCGTCTGGTTGCCGACGGCGGGCCACGGCTTGGCAGACTTCTCGACGACGAAAGGCGCCCTGCTCATCGACTCGACGCCGCCCGCGAGGATGATCTCGGCATCACCCACCTCGATCGCCCGAGAGCCCTGGATCACGGCCTCGAGACTCGACCCGCAGAGGCGGTTCACCGTGGCTCCGGGCACGGAGGTCGGGAAACCGGCGAGCAACGCCGCGAACCGTGCGACGTCACGGTTGTCCTCGCCCGCCTGGTTCGCATCGCCCAACAGCACATCATCGATGCTCCCCGGGTCGACTCCCGTGCGCTCGACGACAGCCCTGAGCGTTATAGCCGCGAGATCGTCGGGTCGGGTGCCCGCCAGCGCACCGCCCGCACGCCCGAACGGAGTGCGCACCGCGTCATAGATGAACGAGGCGGTCATGAGAGCTCCAGTCCGGTCAGCGAGCGAAGTGAACCGAGGGTGTTGTCGCCGAAGGCCTCCTGCACGACGAAGCGACCGTCGACGACGTCGAAGACCGCGTGGTCGGTGTAGACACGGGTCACGCATCCCACACCCGTGAGCGGGTATGAACAGTCGGCGACGAGCTTCGATGAGCCGTCCTTCGCGAACAGGTCGGTCATGACGAACACCTGCTTCGCCCCGATCGCGAGGTCCATGGCACCTCCGACCGCCGGGATCGCGCCTGGCGCCCCGGTCGACCAGTTCGCGAGGTCGCCGTTCTGAGCGACCTGGAAGGCGCCGAGCACGCAGACGTCGAGGTGGCCGCCGCGCATCATCGCGAACGAATCGGCGTGATGGAAGTACGCGGCCCCGGGCAGCGCCGTGACCGGCTGCTTGCCCGCGTTGATGAGATCGGGGTCGATCCGGTCCGGCTCGGGCGCGGGCCCCATCCCGAGCAGACCGTTCTCGGTGTGCAGGATGATCTCGAGTTCGACGGGCAGGAAGTTCGCGACGAGGGTCGGTGCGCCGATGCCGAGGTTGACCACGGCGCCCTCGGGGATGTCGGACGCGATGCGTGCGGCGAGCGCGTCGCGAGTGATGCGAGTGGTCATCGCGCGACCTCCTCGACAGCATCCAGCAGCCGTCCCTCGATGTCGACTCCGCCGATGAACCCGTCATCGTCGAGCCAGGCACGCCGGCCGACCGCGACCACGCGGTCGACGAACAGCCCAGGAGTGACGACGGTCTCCGGATCGATCGATCCGAGGGGCACGATCTCGTCGACCTGCACGATGGTGGTCGACGCCGCCGTGGCCATGATCGGGCCGAAGTTGCGGGCGGTCTCACGGTAGACGAGGTTGCCCCAGCGGTCGGCCGTGCGAGCGCTGATCAGCGCCACATCCGCCGCGACCGGGTACTCGAGCACGTATCGCCGCCCGTCGATCGTGCGCTCCTCCTTGCCCGCGGCGAGCTCGGTGCCGACCCCGGTAGGTGAGAAGAATGCGCCGATGCCGGCACCCGCAGCCCTGATCCGCTCGGCGAGATTGCCCTGCGGCACGATCTCAAGCTCGATCTGTCCGGACCGGTAGAGACCATCGAACACCCAGGAGTCGTGCTGACGGGGAAATGAGCACATGATCTTGCGCACTCGCCGCTTCGCGAGCAGAGCCGCGAGCCCTGTGTCACCATTTCCCGCGTTGTTGGCGACGATCGTGAGGTCGCCCGCCCCCTGGGCGATGAGAGCGTCGATCAACTCGACCGGCTGCCCCGCACGACCGAAGCCCCCGATCATGACGGTCGCACCGTCGGCGATGCCGGCAACGGCCGCTTCGGCATCCTGCACCGTCTTGTCGATCACGATGCCTCCTCCGTCACGAAGACCTCGCCGGCGATGCGGAACGCCGTGTTGGCCGCGGGCACCCCCGAGTAGACGGCCGACTGCAGGATCACCTCGCGGATCTCGTCGCTGGTCAGCCCATTGCGAAGGGCAGCCCGAAGGTGCATCGCGAGTTCCTCCTGGTGACCGTGGGCGATCAGTGATGAGAGCACCGCGATCGATCGTGAACGCCGGTCGAGTCCGGGGCGCGACCAGACGTCACCCCAGGCGACGCGGGTGATGAAGTCCTGGAAGTCGGCGTTGAAGTCTGTGGTCGCGGCGATCGCGCGGTCGACGTGCTCGTCGGACAGCACCTCCCGACGCACCTCGAATCCCTGCGCTCGACGCTCGCCATCGGTGAGACCGGTCATCACGGACTCCTCTCGTTCAGAAATCGACTCAACACCTCGGCGACTGCTGCGGGGGCATCGACGGGTGCGAGGTGCGAAGCATCGAGGACCGCTGTCGCTCGTCCATCACGCACGCCCGCTGCGATCTCGCGTGCGGAGCTCTCCGGGGTCACCTGATCGTGCTCGCCCCACACTGCGAGCACAGGAGCGTCGATCTCTCCGAGCCGGTGGCGCACGTCGTACGCGGCGAGCGCCTCGCAGCACAGCGCATAGCTCTCATCGTCGGTGTTCTGCAGCTCGTGCAGCAGACGCCCGGTGAGGTCGGGATGCTCTGCGATGGAGCCGGGTGCGAACCAGCGCCCGGCCGAGCCGATGATCAGCGCGGACGTCGACTCAGCGCGTACCTTCGCGGCCCGCTCTTGCCAGGCCTCGGGTTCGCCGATCACTGCTCCCGAGCAGAGGATGGCCGCTCGCTCGACGAGAGACGGATGCCGCAGCAGGAGTTCGAGACCGACGGCGCCTCCGAGCGAGACTCCGGCATAGCTGATGCGGTCGACACCGAGATCCGCGATGCGCTCAGCGAGGGCGTCGGCGAGATCAGCCACCGAGAACGACTCGTTATCCGGGGTGGAGGCTCCGTGCCCCGGAAGGTCCCATGCGACGACGCGGTGTGTCAGTGCGAGTTCGGGCGCAACGGATTCCCAGAGGATCGTCGAAGTACCGAGAGATGGACCGAGGATGACGAGCGGGGCTCCACCCGGGCCGATGGGCTCGGTGAACGCGAGAGAGATCATCGTTCGCCCACTCCGGATTCGACGCCCGTATAGCCCGCCGGGTCGAGAAGGGCGTCGACAACGAGATCGGTGACCTCAGGAAGCTCGCGCACGAGTGCGTCGAGTTCGGCTCCGCCCGCGGCAGCAGCGATGAGGGCGTCGAAACGCTCGTGACCGATCAGCGGAACGAGCGTGATCGCGAGCCGTTCACTGACGATCAGGCCGCCGGTGATCGCGAGGTTGCGGATTGCCGCGGCCGGATGGACGCGCAGGTTCGCGGTGAGGGATGCGGCGTGCGCAGAGGCGCCGAGGGCGAGGCGGAGCAGCTCGCGCAGGGTCGGCCACTCGGCGTGCCATGCTCCGTCCGGACGCTCGTCGACCGCCAGAGCTGCCGCAAGGTGCAGGGTCGCGCCGAGCTGCGGCGCACGAAGAGCGGCCGATCGGATGAGCGTCGACTCCACGGGGTTCTGTTTCTGCGGCATCGCCGATGACGCTCCGCCTGTCCCCTCGCTGAGTTCGCCGATCTCCGTGCGAGTGAGCGTCGTGACGTCGGTTGCGAGCTTGCCGAGCGCGTCGATCGTCTGCACGAGCGCGTCGCCGAGCTCGGTGATCGGCCAGCGGGTGACTTGCCACGAACCGTCCGGGCCGTCCAGCCCCGCCTGGCCAGAGAACCCCTGCACCAACGCGCGCGCACGGTCGGCAGATCCGGTGATCGTGGCGAAAGATGCGCTCGTTCCCACGGCCCCGGCGAGTTGCGCCGGGAACTCGAGCGTCGCCAGTCGTGTGACCGCGCGATCCACGCCACGACGCCATGCTTCGATCCGTGTCCTCAGCGTCATGGGCAGCGCGTGCTGGGTCAACGTTCGCGCCACGACAAGGTCGCTCCCGTGCTGCGTAGCGAGAATGGCGAGCCCAGCGAGCACACCGGCGAGCGAGTCGCGAACGCGCCGGACTGCGGAGAGCGCGACGATCATCAGCGCAGTGTCGACGATGTCCTGGCTGGTTGCCCCGCGGTGAACCCACGAACGAAGAGGCTCGGGCACACGGGCTTTGAGCTCGGCGACGAGTGGAATCACCGGGTTGCCACCCGCGACCGCTGCCGCGGCAAGGGCAGTGAGGTCGATCATCGACAATGTTTCTACGTTCGCGACAGCATCGCCCCGGGCACCGCCAGCGAAAGCGAGCATGATCTCCGCATGATCCGCTTTGGAGAGGATGCCGATCTCGAAGTAGGCGGTGACGAGCGCCTGCTCGGCGTGAACGAGCGCATCGGCGACCGCGGCGTCGCTCACGACATCGTCATGCCCCGCCGTGACCGGCGAGAGCAGCCCCTCATCGAATGCCGTCATGGGCGAGCCTCCTCGAGTCCGGAGCCGTCGAACACGTCAGTAGACAAGGAACACCGTCTCACCCTCGCCCTGCAGGCGGATGTCATGCTGAAGCCATCCGTCTGCGGTGCGCGTCGCGAGAAGGGTCGCACGCTCCTCCGTCGAGAGCGAGGCGAGAAGCGGATCACTCTCGAGAGCAGTCGAATTCTCCGGAAGATAGATGCGCGTGTGCAGCTTGTCGGGCAACCCGCGCGCATAGACGATCGTGGCGAAGAACGGGGCACGCCCGTTGGCCGAGCCCGGGTTGCGGGTCCAGAACTCGTAGTGGCCTTCGTCGTCGGTGAAGGCTCGACCGAACCCGGTGAATGTGTGATCGTCCCTGCGAAACGCACCGCGGGCCCGGGGCGTCGTGCCATCGGCATCCGCTCCGAAGATCTCGAGGAACGCATCGGGGATCGGATCGCCCGCACCGTCGCGCACGGTGCCGGCGAGGAGGATCGCGCCGGGCGAATGGGGGAAGGCGACCTCGTGCATCTTCGGATACTCAACGCCGTAGGCGAAGAACGGCCCGACCGTCTGGCCGGGAGTGGCGCGGTGGGTCTTGGCGGGCGCCGCCATGTCAGTCCTCCTCCTGCTCGAACCAAGTCGCGTCGGGGCCGTCGACGACGATGTCGAAGCGGTACCCCGTAGACCACTCGGGCGAAGTCAGATCATGGTCGTACACGCCCACGAGGGCGTCGCGATCCTTCTGCCGCCAGATCGTGTTGTAGATCGGGTCGAGGGCGAAGAGCGGATCGCCGGGGAAGTACATCTGCGTGACGAGGCGCTGGGTGAACGAGGAACCGAAGACCGAGAAGTGGATGTGCGCGGGTCGCCAGGCGTTCACATGGTTCTTCCACGGGTACGGACCCGGCTTGATGGTCGTGAAAAGATACTCGCCGTCATCGTTCGTGATCGCTCTGCCCGCACCGGTGAAGTTCGGGTCGAGCGGCGCCGGATGCTGATCGCGCTGGTGGATGTACCGCCCCGACGAGTTCGCCTGCCACAGCTCGATGAGCTGATTCGCGACCGGTCGCCCCCACGAGTCGAGCAGACGCCCCCGCACGGTCATCCGCTCGCCCAGTGGCTCCCCCGCGTGCTGGATGGTCAGGTCGGACTCGATCGCCGCGACGTCGCGCTGGCCGAATGCGGGCGACAGCAGCTCGATCGTCTCGGGGTCGACGAGGCGCGGATTCTTCGTCGGATGCCGCAGCAGGCTCGAGCGGTAGGGAGCGAAGTCGTGCATCGTCACGGGCAGCGCCTCGCCTGCGGCCTCACGGCGCTCGAGTGACGCGTGCAGATCGACGATCTCCCGGGTGATCTCGGCCTGGGTGACCTGATCGGGCGAGGCGAGCAGCGACTCGGGCGCGGCGGCGAGCGTTGCGGATGAGGCGGTCATGGGTGTCTCCTTCGACACGGCGGGCTGCGTTCACAGCATCCTCACCGTGTTCGGTGAGGAATGGCAGGCGATTCCCACCCAATGAGACACCGCGCGCAGCACATGCGATCATCGACGCATGGCCAACTCCTCCTCGGGCGACTCGGTCACCGAACGACTGATCCGGGTGCTCGAGACGTTCACGCCGTCGCGCACCGTGCAGAGCGCTGCCGAGATCGGCCGCAGGGCCGGGCTGCCCGCATCGTCGGGGCATCGCATCGTGGGCGAGCTCGTCGATGCCGGAATGCTCGAGCGCGACGACGACCGGCGGATCCGGATCGGGATGCGCCTGTGGGAGCTCGCGACCCGCTCCTCACATGCCCTGCGGCTCCGCCAGGCGGCGCTGCCGTTCATGGAGCGGGTGCAGGCGAGGGTGCGTGAGCACACGCAGCTGGCGATCCTCGAGCAGGACGAGGCGCTGTTCCTGGAACGCCTCAGCAGCCCGGAATCCGGCTCCAACGTCACTCGCGTGGCGGGGCGCCTGCCCCTGCACGCGTCATCATCCGGGCTGATCCTGCTGGCATACGCCGACCGGGCGGTGCAGGAGCGCGTCCTCTCCGGGCCGCTGCCCGCGGTCTCCGCTGAGACCATCACCGACCCGGCGGCGCTGCGTCGCAAGCTCGCGGAGGTCAGGGCCGTCGGGCATGCCGCGGCGCCCGGATACATCGAGGCCGTGTCCACGGGTGTCGCCGTGCCCGTGCACGATGAGACCGGGAGCGTCGCGGCGGCGCTCTCGGTCGTGCTGCGCCGGGAGGCGACGATCGAGCCTGCACTGCGCGAACTGCTCGCAGCGGCGCGGGACATCGAGCGCGCCCTGGGCGGGCGCCGCTGACGCGGAATCCCATTCAACGGTAGAGCTCGCTGGGCACTGTGCCGAGGCGCCCACAATGGCTGGCGAGACATCCGTCGAAGGAGACGCCATGACCACCACCGTCCGCACCCGCGTCGCCATCGTCGGCGCCGGCCCCGCCGGGCTCCTGCTCTCGCACCTGCTGGCCGATGCCGGCATCGACTCGATCATCCTCGACAGACGCGGCCGCGACGAGATCGAGTCGACGATCCGCGCCGGCATCCTCGAGCAGGAGACCGTCCGTGTGCTCAGCGAGACCGGCGCGAGTGACCGGGTGCTCACTGTCGGCAACCGCCACGACGGCATCGAGCTGCATTTCGAGGGCGAGGGCCACCGCATCGACTTCCCCTCGCTCACGGGCCGGAGCGTCTGGCTGTACCCCCAGCACGAGGCGCTGAAAGACCTGATCGCCGCACGCCTCGCCGCAGGGCAAGACCTCCGGTTCGAGACAGAGGTCACCGGCGTCGGCGACGTCGAGAGCGACCGCCCCTGGGTGTCGGCGACCTCGGCCGACGGCACCGAGGTGCGCATCGAGGCGGAGTTCGTGGTCGGAGCCGACGGCTCGCGCAGCGTCGTGCGACCGGCGGTCACCGGCTCCTCGTCCGGCGGGTACTTCCGGGAGTACCCGTTCGCATGGTTCGGCATCCTGTGCGAGGCGCCGCCGAGCTCTCACGAGCTGATCTACAGCAACTCCCCCGACGGATTCGCGCTGATCAGCCAGCGCAGCGCGACCGTGCAGCGCATGTACTTCCAGTGCGATCCCGAGGCGGATCCGGATGCCGTCTCCGAAGCCGAGATCTGGGCGACGCTGCAGGCGCGCGTTCCCGGGACCGCCCTGACCGAGGGTCCTATCTTCCAGAGGGAGGTTCTGCGCTTCCGCAGCTTCGTCGCGCACGAGCTGCGCCACGGACGCGCCGTGCTCGTCGGCGACGCCGCGCACACCGTGCCCCCGACCGGCGCCAAGGGCATGAACCTCGCCGTCGCCGATGTCGTGCTGCTCGACCAGGCCCTGCGGGCCCTGCTGCTCGAGAACGACACGCGTCTCATCGATGCATTCGCCGACACCGCACTGCGCCGCATCTGGAAGGCCCAGCACTTCTCGTGGTGGATGACGAGCATGCTGCACACCGCGTCCGATGCATCGGCGTTCGATCAGCGTCGACAGGTCGGGGAGCTGCGCTCGGTCGTCGAGTCGGAGGCCGGGCGGACGTTCCTGGCCGAGGCGTACACGGGGTGGCCGCACCAGAGTAGCGACCGATGATGGATCGTGGCGCTGCGACGAATCCGATGGCCAAGGGAGGCGGAATCCCATTGCCTTCCATCCACGAATGGCTTGCGGCCAGCCTCCCGCTGCGACTCCAGGCGAGCATGTACAGCGCCTGCTGCACTTTCACATCCTGAGGCGCCAGCAAGAGGCCAGTGGCCAGTAGTGCGACATCTGAGTCGCGTCTACACCGCAGGCGGCCGTCAGCTCCGCCACAAGCAGTTACCGCTGCGTTACCGCAACGCCCACTCCAGACATGACGAAGGCCCCGCATCCCAGTGTTTCCAAGGGATTCGGGGCCTTCGTGGTGGCGGTGACGGTGGGATTTGAACCCACGGTAGGGGGTTACCCTACACAACTTTTCGAGAGTTGCACCTTCGGCCGCTCGGACACGTCACCGCGGACTAGCTTACGACAACCCGCGCCACGGCGCGAATCGAGAGCGGCAGCGCCCGATCACCAGGCTGCGGCGACCTCGGCGTGCGTGCGCAGGATGCCCTCGGTCGCCCCCTCGGGAGCACGCCCGATGCCGCACTCGGTCGCGACGCCGAACTCCGGCGCGAAGCGCTGGGCCACGGCGATTCGACGCTCCGCACCCTCCACCCCGTCTTCGCGGTGCACGAGCCCGAGGTACAGCTCGCCATCGTGCTCGAGCCCGGCGAGCGGTGCGTAGTACGCCTCGTCGTCGCGCGAGATCGGCACCGGCAGGTGCAGCCAGGTCAACTCGCGAGCGGATGCCGCGGTCACGGCGTTCGCGTAGCGGACGAGGTTCGCGGCATCCGTCGGCTCGAAGAAGTGCTTCTCGGCGACGTCGCCGTAGCAGAGGTGCACCCCGACCTCGACGTCCGTCGGCACGGCATCGATGAGGGCCGCCAGACGCTCGACGAGCCCGGGGAACGGGTCGCCCTCCCACCAGACATCCATGACGCGGCCGAATGCCGGCGCCGCCTCGATGACACCCATCTCGCTCGCGACGTCCCACTGGATCGCGAGGTCGTCGTGCGGGATCGCCGCGAGGATGCGGTCGACCTCGGCGAGAAGCGCGGCGGTGTAGACGGGGTCGATCGCGGCGCGGTCATCGCCGAAGAAGAACGACGAGACGACGGCGACCGTGGTCGGCAGCGAGACCTGGAAGCGGGTTGCCGCAGGCACGACGCCCTCATCGCGCAGGCGGCGGAAGATCGCGTACGACTCGATCGCGGCATCCGCGTATCCCAGCGGCGGGAGCTGGATGCTCGCCGCATCCACCCCGTCCGCGATGCGCAGCGGGCGGGCATCGAGTCCTGCCTTGAACGGGATCGGCTCGTCGCCGATGCGCTCGATGCCCTCGGCCTCACCGAGCACGTCAGGCTGGAACATGATCCAGTGGAATCGCTTGCCCACCTCACCGTCGGGGGTTCGGCGCAGCCGCGGGCCGAGCAGTTCAGCGGCGGTGCGGATGGTCGTCTCGGCGTCGTCGAAGTTCACGCTGCCCACGAGGAGGGCTCCCTGCGGCTGAGTCATGCGTCCAGAGTATCGGCGGGTGCTTTTCTCCGGTGGTGCCCCCGTCGAGCATCGGCGCCCCTGGTTAGGATGGCCTAAGGCATCCGTCGCGGAGGGGCCGCGGAGTCGAGGCACGGAGGGGACGCAATGGGCTTCATCACATCAGAGGCGCTGGCAGAGACCGGCTATGTCGTACTCGACGACCACGACCAGGCATCCGACCCCGCCGAGTGGCTCGATCTCACCTACATCGGCTGGCGCTCGTCGGGCGTCACCCGCTTCGCCCCGCTCGCGAGCTACGCCGGCGAGATCGAATGCAACGGATTCTGGAACCAGACCCCGCCCCGCACCGACAAAGACGGAGTGTGGGTCGCCTCTCAGGTCGCGATCGCGCCGACCCTGCAGCGCCGCGCCCTCGAGCCCGGGGCGGGAGTCGGCCGCTGCCGAGTCATCGAGCTGCAGCCCAACGAGTACGCGGATGCCGTGTACAACCTGCACCAGGACGACAACAACCGCCTCAACGACGACGGCACCGGCTGGGTCGTTCGCGGTTATTACAACCTCTCGGACGACACCGACTCGCTGCTGCTCCTGCGCTCCGACCGGTTCGATCCGGCGACCGAGATCCGGCTGCCGCTGCGCGAGGGATCTCGCATCATCGTCGACACCCAGCGCTTCTGGCATGCGGTGTGGCACCGGGGCACGACCCCGCGTTACGCCCTCATCACGTCGTGGACCTCGGGCCCCGAGCTCGATGCCTACATCGAGGCCAATCACGGCGACCCGCGCCCGGCCACCGTCGCGCTCGATCCGCAGCTCGTCGACGACGCACAGATCGAGCTGCACCGCCGCATCGAAGAGCGCCGCCGCGTCTTCGAGGCGCAGGGCATCGTCATGGAGCCTCGCGCCGACCTCAACGTCTGACTCGGCGCTCCCCCTCCCCTGCTGCGGGCACAACTTCGGACCCTAGACCCGACACACCGGACTGACGAACGGATGCCACGGTGCGCCGCCCCCGGCATCCGAAACTGTGCCCGGGGAAGGGGGGGAGGGAACGGGAAGGGGGAAGACGCCCTGAACCCACCGATCGCCCGTCTACTCCGAGGCCGTGCGCCCGTCTTCCAACCGGACAACCCGGTCGACGGTCCCGACCGGCGGGGCGACGTGCGAGATCAGCAGCACGGACTGCTCCCCCGCCGCCTGCAGCAGGTCGCGCAGCAGCACATCGGATGCATCCGGGTCGACCCCGGCCGTCGGCTCGTCGAGGACGAGCACGGGGAAGCCCCGCAACAGCGCCCGCGCCAGCGCGATCCGCTGCGCCTGCCCGCCCGAGACGAGCCCGCCACGATCACCGACCCGCGCATCGAGTCCGCCGCGCTCGCGCACCCACGACCCCAAGCCGACCCGGTCGAGCACGGCGAGCAGCTCGTCGTCGGTCGCCGAATCCCTGGCGAACAACAGGTTCTGGCGGATGTCCTCATCGAACAGCTGCGGGCTCTGCTCGCACAGTCCGATCGTGCGGCGGAGCGCGGGACCCGACAGGCGCGCAGCATCCATACCGCCGACGGAATACTCACCCTCGACACGCAGGAATCCGACGAGCGCCGCAGCCAGCGAGCTCTTGCCCGCACCGCTCGGACCCGCCACCAGCACGCGCTCACCCGGATGCAGGTCGAGGTCGAAACCCCGCAGAGCAGGCGATCCGCCCGGCCACCAGGCGCGCACACCACGCAGCCGCAGCGTCGGAACACCGGCGATCTCGGCATCCTCACCGTCATCCGACCGCAGCTCGGCCGGCATCTCGGAGGGCAGCACGTCGACGATGCGCTCGGCGCTCGACCGCACGCTCCGCCACGATGCCGCCGCGATCGGCACGGCACCGAAGACCTCGAACACGACCATCGGCACGAGCACGGCGACCGCGAGCCAGGGGCCGTCGATCGCGCCAGTCGCGAGCCCGGGAGCCGCGACCGCGAGCGCCCACACCGACGCGGCACCCGCGACGGCCGAGACCACGCCGGCGGCGATCGCCTGCGCGAGCGACGCCCTGCTGACAGCGCGGCGAAGGTCGGCATCCGCCTGTCGCACGCGCTCGCGCGCCTGAGGTTCCGCCCCGAAGGCGAGCAGCACGTCGAGCGTGCCGAAGTAGTCGGTGAGAGCAGCCGAGAGATCGCCGCGTCGACGCGAGACCGCGGCCTCGGCGCGAGATCCGAACACCCACCCCAGTCCGATCGCCGCTGCGGCGGCGATCACCAGGCACGCAGCGAGGGTCAGCGCGGCCGGCACCGACACGAACAGCAGGAACCCGACCGCACCGACCGCGACGAGCCCCGAGACGGCGAGCGGCTGGACCACCCGCAGCGGCAGATTCTGCAGGTTCTCGACATCGTCGACGAGGGCGGACTGCACCCGGCCGTGGTCGGTGCGCCCGAGCCCCGCGGGTGACAGAGGAGTCAGCCGCCTCACCATGTCGGCCCGCGTCGAGGCGAGCTGTCGCAGCGCCGCGTCGTGGCCGCTCAGCCGTTCGAGGTATCTCGTCACCGCACGTGACACGGCGAAGAACCGCACGCCCACCACCGCGATCGACAGGGGCACGAGCGAGTCGACGATCGAGGCGCTGACGATCAGCCAGCCGCTCACGGCGAGCAGGCTCACGGCGGCACCGGCCGAGAGGAAGCCCCAGATCGCGCCGGGCAGGAAGCGACGCAGCGGCGGCTGCGCGAGACGGAGGATGCCGCGCACCCGCGCCGCGGTACCGGGGGCACTCATACGCTCACCCCCAGCTCGACGACGTGGTCGGCGATCGCCCTGGCCGATCGACGGTGCGAGACGAGAAGGATCGTGGCCCCGGCATCCGCCCGCGCGCGCAGCGACGCCCAGAGCCGCTCTTCGGTGTCAGGGTCGAGCGCGCTGGAGGGCTCATCGAGCGCCAGTACCGCGTCGGGCCGCGCGGCATGCCGATACAGCGCTCGCGCGACCGCGACCCGCTGCGCCTGCCCACCCGAGAGCCCGCTGCCCTGCACACCGAGTTCGAGCGCCGGGTCGAGGTCGTTCGCGCAGGCGTCATCGAGGGCGTGGCGGATGCCGTCGGCATCCGGCATCTCATCGCCCAGCGCCACATTGGCCGCGATCGTGCCGCGGCTCAGCTGCGGCCGCTGTCCGCTCCAGGCCAGCCACTCCGACGGTGCGAGCTCGCGCACATCGACACCGGCGACCGTGGCAGACCCCTCGAACTCGACCGCACCCCGCAGAGCCGCGAGCAGACTCGACTTGCCCGCGCCGCTCGGACCCTCGATCAGCGTGATGGTTCCGGGCGTTGCGGTGAACAAGACCGGCGGCAGATCGCGCACGCGCAGGTCGGCGACGACCAGGTCTCGCGCGTTCGCGGTTCGCAATTCAGCATGAACGCCACCGCGACCGGCGGTCAGCCCATCAGACGACCCGGTGTCGGCATCGCGTGCTGAATCGTGAACACCGCCAGCCCGAGCCTCGGCCGCATCCAGCACCTCGAACACATCTTCCGTCGCCGCAACGCCCTCGGACGCAGCGTGGAACTGCACCCCGACCTGGCGGATCGGCAGGAACGTCTCGGGCGCGAGCAGCAGCACGAACAGACCGACCTCGAGCGACAGGTCGCCCGACAGCAGCCGGAATCCCACCGCGACCGCGATCAACGCCACGGCGAGCGAGGCCAGCAGCTCCATCGCGAAACCCGAGAGGAACGAGAACCGCAGCACCTTCATGGTCTCGCGACGGTACTCGTCGGCCGTGGCCTCGATCTGGGCGGCTGCCCGGCGCTCGCGCCCGAACAGACGCAGCGTCGAGAGGCCCTGCACGGTGTCGGCGAACCGCGCCGCGAGGCGCTGCAGCGTTTGCCATTGCTTACGCTGCACCGTGCGGGTCGCGATGCCGATCAGGATCAGAAACAGCGGGATCAGCGGCAGCGTGATGAGCGCCGTCAACCCGCTCGGCCAGTCCTGCCACCACATCACCGCGAGCAGTACCGGCGTCGCGATGACCGTGAGCACGAGCTGCGGGATGTAGCGGGCAAAGTACGCGTCGAGCGCTTCGAGCCCATGCCCTGCCGTCACGGCGAGCCCTGCCTGATTGCGCTGAGCGAGCCACCCGGGTCCGAGGCGGCCGACGGCGGCAATCAGCGCGGCACGCAGCTGCATCCCGGTCTTCGCCGCAGCGCGGGTTCCGGCGGCATCCGAGGCGGCGATCAGCACTCCACGCAGCGCCGCGAGCCCGAGCAGCCACAGCAGTGTCGTCGTGACGTCGCGTCCGGCGAGTGCGCCGGTCACGGCATCCGTCAGCATCCAGGCGAACGCGACCGTCACCGCTGTCTGCGCGACGCCGATCGCACCCGACAGCAGCAGGAATCCGCGGGCGGCGCTCGCATACCGGAGCAACCGGATGTCGACCGGCTTCACCGCTCCACCCCCTCAGCCGTGGTCAGCGGCGTCGCTCCGGTCGCAGTTCGTGCCGCTCCCCGAACAGGAAGGCGGCCCGAACTGCGACCGGAGCAGAAGCTGTGCCTCACGCGTGCGCCGGAGCCCCCTCGATCGAGCTGCGGGTGACCCTCTTGCGGAAGATCCAGTAGGTCCACGTCTGGTACGCCAGCACGAGGGGCAGGGCGATCAGCGCGGTCCAACTCATGATCGTCAGCGTATACGGCGTGCTCGATGCGTTCTCGATCGTGAGGCTGAAGGCCGGGTCGATCGTCGACGGCATGACGTACGGGAAGAGCGCCGCGAACAGCATCACCACAGCGGATGCCACGGTCACTGCTCCCGCGGTGAACGCGCGTCCGTCGCGGCCGCGCAGCGAGAACAGCACCGATGCGATGAGCGCGAGGGCGGCGACAAGACCGCATCCGACGACCATCCACAGCAGCGGCGCCTCGCGCCCCGCGGCCATGACGACCGTCCAGATCACGGTGCCGGCCGCGGCGAGCACCGTGGGCCCTGCGGCGAGCTTCACGAGGCGACGGGCATCCGCGTGCACCTGTCCGTCGGTCTTGAGCGAGACGAACAGCACGCCGTGCAGGAAGAAGAGCAGCAGCGTCGTGACGCCGACGAGCAGCGCATACGGGTTCAGCAGCGCGAAGAAGCCACCGACGTAGATGTGGTTCTCATCGATCGCCACCCCCTGCACGATGTTGCCGAACGCGACGCCCCAGAGCAGCGCCGGCACGGCCGAGCCGATCACGATCATCCGGTCGAAGCCGCGCTTCCACTTCGCCGACTCGCGCTGGTGCCGGTACTCGAACGACACCCCTCGCAGAATGAGCGCGAGCAGGATGAGCAGCAGCGGCAGGTAGAACCCGCTGAACAGCGTCGCGTACCACTCGGGGAACGACGCGAACAGGCAGGCGCCGGCGACGATGACCCAGGTCTCATTGAGATCCCAGATCGGGCCGATCGTGTTGATCACCTGGCGACGCGAGACATCGTTCTTGCCGAGGAACGGCAGCGACATGCCCACGCCGAAGTCGAATCCGTCGAGCACGAAGTAGCCGACGAAGAGGAAGGCGACGATCCAGAACCACATGTATTCCATGACTGATCCCTTTCTCAGTACACGACGGACGGCAGCTGGGCCGTCTCCTCGTGGGGTTGTTCGTCGGTGTCAGGGCCCTTCTGCGCGGCCTTGATGATGAGGCGGATCTCGACCACGGCCAGCGCCGCGTAGATCGCGGTGAAGGCGATCAGCGAGATGAGCACCTCGAGCCCGCTGACGCCCGGCGAGACGCCGTCCTGCGTGGTCATGAGCCCGAAGACGATCCAGGGCTGCCTGCCCATCTCGGTGAAGACCCAGCCCATGATGTTGGCTGCGAGCGCGAGGGGGAACGACCAGATCGCGAGCTTCCACATCCACTGTGCCGGAGGCTTCTTGGCGCCCTTGCGGGTCAGCCACAGGCCGACGACGGCGACGAGGGCTGCGGCGATGCCGAGGCCGATCATCCAGCGGAACGCCCAGTACGTGACCCAGAGGATCGGGGCGAACTCGGTGAGCCCGGTGTCGGCGAACGTGGTGCTGTACTCGGCGTTGAGGTCGTTGATGCCGTGCACGCAGGCGTCGAACGAGTGGGTCGATAGCAGCGAGAGCAGATACGGCACCCGGATCGAGAACAGCTCGGAGCTGCCGTCAGGGGTGCCCAGCGTGAAGATGCTGAACGAGGCGTCGTAGCCGCAGACGGTGTTGAACGTGGCTTCCGCCGCCGCCATCTTCATCGGCTGCGCCGCGTACATCGCGAGTCCCAGCTGGTCACCGGTGAGAACGACGCCGGCGGTCGAGACGATCATCGCCCAGAGCCCGAACTTCAGCGAGATGCGCATCGTGTCGAAGTGCTGGCCGCGAGCGAGGTGCCAGGCCGACACCGAGATCACCACACCGGCGGCGAACATCAGCGCACCGAAGATCGTGTGCGGGAAGGCGGCGAGCGCGACGGGGTTCGTCAGCAGTGCCCAGAAGTCGGTGAGCTCCGCACGGTTCGTCTCGGGGTTGTAGACGTAGCCGACCGGGTTCTGCATGAACGCGTTGGCGGCGATGATGAAGTACGCCGACAGGATGCTGCCGATCGAGACGCACCAGATCGTGGCAAGGTGCAGCTTCTGCGGGAGCTTGTCCCAGCCGAAGATCCACAGACCGATGAACGTCGCCTCGAAGAAGAAGGCGAGCAGACCCTCGAAGGCGAGCGGGGCACCGAAGACGTCGCCGACGAAGCGGGAGTAGTCCGACCAGTTCATGCCGAACTGGAACTCCTGCACGATGCCGGTCACGACGCCCATGGCGAAGTTGATCAGGAAGATCTTGCCGAAGAACCGGGTCAGGTGCAGGTACTGCACCTTGCCGGTGCGCACCCACGCGGTCTGGAAGATCGCCGCGACCAGGGCCATGCCGATCGTCAGCGGCACGAACAGGTAGTGGTAGACGGTCGTCAGACCGAACTGCCATCGAGACAGGACCAGCGGGTCTAGCCATTCCATGTGCCACTCCTTCTTCGTGCCCTGGTTCTTCTGTGCGCCGGGTGCCACGCTAACGACGAGCCCGCCGCCCCCGCGGGGCTGCCGGCCGTGAATAAGACAGACGCTCGCCTAGGCGGCGGTCATCTCCGTCAGGCGCAGCTGTACGGTGCATTCCGCCGGGAGGGCGGTGGCGCGCACGGCCTCGGCGGCGAGCGGCCCACCGGCTTCGGTGAGCACCCCCTGCATGAGGCCGAGGTGCACGGTGCACAGCATCGGACGGTCTTCGGCGCGACCCGCGGCGTGCGGGCACGGGCTGAGATCGACGGTGAGCTGCTCGTCATCGACGACGGGCTCGAAGCCGCTCTCCTCCAAGTGTTCGATCAGAGCGTCCAGCTGGTAGATCGCGTCACGACCCAGAGCGGATGCGGATGCCGGAAGCACACGGCGCAGAAGATCGCCGCGCTCGGCGGCCGCCTTGGCCTTGTTGCGGGCGATGGGGCTGGAGGCATCCGCAGCTCCCGTGGCGGCACTGTAGAGCGTGCGCGGGCGGCCGCGGGTGGTGCGGCGCTCGCTGGCCTGGATGACGTAGCCGCCCTCGATCAGGCGCTGCAGGTGCTCGCGCACCGTGTTGGGATGCAGCCCCGTGGCGTCGCACAGCTCGCCGATGGTGCGATCCGCACGCGTCTGCACGAGGTGCAGGAGCTGCACCCGTGAGAACGTCGAGATCGGCCCGCAGACGGGCCCGCCATTGGCCATGACTCCAGTATTCCGTGGCCGCTGCTTCCCGTGGGGTGGTTCGGCCGTGAATAATGCCCGAGGCGATAGGGATGTCTGATCCCGGCGATAGCCTGGCTGCATGGCCACCCGAAAACCTGCCCCACCCGCGTACGTCTGCACCGAGTGCGGGTGGACGACGGCGAAGTGGGTGGGCCGCTGCGCCGAATGCCAGCAGTGGGGCACGGTGCAGGAGCAGGGCGCGCAGACCGGCATCCTCAGCCGCATCACCCCGCTCGCGCCGACCGCGGCGAAGGCCGCACGACCGATCACTCAGATCACCACCGAAGACGCTCCCCGCCGCACCAGCGGTGTCGGCGAGTTCGATCGGGTGCTCGGCGGGGGCATCGTGCCGGGGGCTGCGATCCTGCTGAGCGGCGAGCCCGGCGTCGGCAAGTCGACTCTGCTGCTCGAGGTCGCTGCTCAAGCCGCGCGCTCCGGCCGCCGCGTGCTCTATGCCAGCGCCGAGGAGTCCCCCGCGCAGGTGCGTCTGCGTGCGGAGCGCACCGGGGCACTGCACGACGAGCTCTACCTCGCGAGCGAGACCGATCTCGCGACGATCCTCGGACACATCGACGAGGTGGTCCCGCAGCTCGTGATCGTCGACTCGGTGCAGACCGTGTCGTCGTCGCTGATCGACGGCGCAGCGGGCCAGCCGAGCCAGGTGCGCGAGGTCGCGGCGACGCTGATCCGGGTCGCGAAAGACCGCGGGCTGCCCGTCATCCTCGTCGGCCACGTGACGAAAGACGGCACCGTGGCCGGGCCCCGCGTGCTCGAGCACCTGGTCGACGTGGTGTGCCACTTCGAGGGCGACCGGCAGACGTCACTGCGATTCATCCGGGCGTTGAAGAACCGGTTCGGCCCCACCGATGAGGTCGGATGCTTCGAGATGACGGGTGCGGGCATCTCCGAGGTTCCCGACCCCTCTGGCCTCTTCCTGTCTCAGGGCGAGACGGAGCCGGGCACGTGCGTCGCCATCTCGCTCGAGGGCCGCAGGGCGCTCCCGGTCGAGGTGCAGGCGCTGACGATCACCACCACCGCGCCGAATCCCCGTCGTGTGGTTCACGGACTCGATTCCTCCCGTGTGGCGATGGTGCTGGCGATCCTCGAACGACGAGCGCACATCAAGACCAGCAACCTCGACGTCTACGTCTCGACCGTCGGCGGCGTGCGTTTCACCGAGCCGGCCGCCGACCTCGCGATCGCGATCGCCGTGGCGGGGTCGATCCAGCAGATCTCCGTGCCGCGCACGGTCGCCGCGGTCGGCGAGCTCAGCCTCGCCGGCGAGATCCGGCCGGTCACCCAGTCGGCGCAGCGCCGCTCGGAGGCGTCGCGACTCGGCTACGAGCAGGTGGTCGACGACCGTTCGAAGACGCTGCGCGCGGCACTCAACGACGTCCGTTCCCGCAACACGAACAGGCGCAGCGAAGCCGACATCCCGCCGTTCTGAGTCCCGAGGCGCGGGGCACCGGAAGTGGCCCCGCATCGCCCCTGAAGCCCAGCCGGGGTCGAAACACGCCCTGGACGCTCGCGTCCAATGCGCCTTGGACCCCGCGCGGGCCTAATCTCACCAAGCGGGGCGCTCCAGGCCGCGCCGCCCCACCCCGCGCGCCGAGCGGGGCCAGTTCAGCACCGCACCGCCGAGCGGGGCCAGTTCCACACCGCACCGTCGAGCGGGGCCAGTTCCACACCGCACCGTCGAGCGGGGCCAGTTTCGCATCCGAAATGTCCGATCGGGATGCGCAAGTGACCCCGCACAGACCCGCGATGCGCAACTGACCCCACACAGCCCCGCAGCACTTCCGCAACCGAGCCGGGCCGACACCGCATCCGAAATGCCCGCACCCGAAATGCCCGCATCCGATGCGCTTTTGACCACGCACCGGCCGCACACCGCACCGATGGCCCGAAGCGGCCGGGACGCGCCTGCGCTCAGGCGTCGAGCGCCTTGAGCAGCTCGTCGGGCGAGGCCTGCATCGGATGCGGCCCTGCGATGTCGAGGAACACGGTGGTGATCGGATGCGCGCCGAGGAACTTGCGCAGCCAGTCGGCGGTGTAGATGCCCACCCCCGGCGGAAGATTGTCGGGCTTGTTCTTCGCATCACTGAACAGCAGGAGCGCCAGATCTCCCGACCTCGGATCACGGTAGGTCCACACCTCACCGCTGTCGAGCGGGTTGTCGCGCGCTCCGGGCTTCACGAGCGGCACGACGGTGGTGCCATGACGCAGAGCCAGAGCTACCGCGGCGATGTCCTGCTTCTCCAGGGCCTGTGCGAGAGCATCCGACCGGAAGTCCTCGGGCGCGGGCTTGTTCTTCGCGGACTTCGCCTTCTTCGATGCCATGCATCCAGCATATTCAGCCCGCGCCGATGTCTCGCCCGAAACCGGAGACGAGAAGAAAAGGGCCCTCTCGAGTCATCCATTGGGGACTGGGGTACTCGAGAGGGCCCGCGGACCCTCGGGCGGCATGTCGAAGCGCTGGGGACGCTGTGTTCGACGCCACTGGGGATGGCATGCGCCGCAATTCTGCGAGGGTCACCTCAATGGTATCCCAAAGAACGGATGGTGTCAGCACCGAAACTGAGTGCAAGTCTGTATTCAAGACCTTTGGCCAGTGCGAATACGACGCGCGACACACGACCGACGCACCGGGCACGCACCAGGCGCCCACCAGACCCTCAGTAGAGCAGGATCTGCTTGGTGGCCGCGCCCTTGAAACCGCCGATCTCGACGGCCACGTGATACGACGCTCCCCCACCCGGCGCACGCGCGCGGTTCTCCTGAGCGCAGGTCTCGACGCTCGAACGCGTACGATCCCAGGTCACCGGAACCTTGCTCGTGACGGTCGCTCCGGCCGCCAGCGTGGCGATCATGCTGCTCGGGTTCTCCTGGCAGTCGGTCGAACGCCACCACACGTCGGACCCGCTCGACACCGTGAGCACCTGGGTCGTCGACCCGACATCGATCGCGCAGTCCGAGGCTCCGCGATTCGTCAGCGAGATCGACAGCTGCGGCAGGACTCCGGCCTGGTACGTGTCGGCATCCGTGACGGCCGTGACCTCGACGTCCTGCGCTTCGCACGCGACGATGCCCGGCGTCTCCTCGCTGGACGGCTCGGGCGCGGGCGCGGGCGACTCCGCAGCGGTCGGATCGGGCGTGGTCGACGCTGTGGGGGCCACGGGAGTAGACGACGCCGAGGGCGTCGGCGACGGGGTCGCATCTGTGGCGCTAGCCCACGGCCGAGCCACAAGAAGCCACACCGCGGTCACGATGAACGCGACGAAGACGATCAGTGCGACAAGGGTCACCAGTCGCCGACGACGATAGACGGCGGCGGAGTGACGGGGCATGAGTCCAGGTTAGTTGAGCCTTTTCAGCATCCTGGTGTTGCCGAGCGTGTTCGGCTTGACGTGCGCCAGGTCGAGGAACTCCTCTACACCGGCGTCACCACTGCGCAGCAGCTGCGAATACACATCGGGGTCGACGACCTGCTCGCCGATGATCGAGTACCCGCGTCGACCGAAGAAATCGACCTCGAACGTGAGACAGAACAGTCGGCTGAGACCCAGTTGCCTCGCCTGCTCTTCGAGGGCGCCCACGATCGCGCCGCCGACGCCGTGATGCAGCCAGTCGGCACGGACCATCAGTGTGCGCACCTCGCCGAGATCCTCCCAGAAGACGTGCAGTGCACCGCATCCGACCAGTTCGCCGTCAGCCTCGGCGACCACGAACTCCTGCACGGCGCCGTAGAGCACGGCCAGATCCTTGCCGAGGAGGATGCGCTGCTCGACCATCGGCTGCAGAAGATTCCGGATGCCGATGATGTCGGCGCTGCGCGCCGGCCGGACGATGTACTCGCTCACATCGTCAAGCCTAGAACTCCTCACCTCCCGAGACCCTGAGCGGCTCCGGAATGCCGGAGTCCTGGAGCGTCCCGGACACAGAGAAGGGGCGGATGTCTCAGCATCCGCCCCTTCTCTGATCAGGTCACTCCCCGCTGGCGATGGCCAGGTCGGGGGTGCCGGGGATCGCGCCGCCGGTGTTGACGCCGACTGCGACCTGCTCACCGCGCGGGCCGTGCTCGAAGAGGAACTCGCCGTCCTTCGAGTCGACCTTGACGTGGTCGCCGGGGTTCAGCTCACCGTGCAGAATCTTCTCGGACAGACGGTCCTCGACCTCGTGCTGCATCGCGCGACGCAGCGGTCGGGCACCGAGTGCCGGGTCGAACCCGATCTCGATGAGGCGCTCCTTGGCGGACTGCGAGAGCTCGATCGTCATGTCGCGGTCGAGCAGACGCTCGCCGAGGCGCTTCGTGAACAGATCGACGATCTGCACGAGCTCGTCCTTCGACAGCTGCGGGAACACGATGATGTCGTCGACACGGTTGAGGAACTCGGGCTTGAAGTTGCGCTTGAGCTCTTCGTTGACCTTGCCCTTCATCCGCTCGTAGTTCGTCGAGTTGACGCCCTCGATCTGGAATCCGACAGGACCACCGGCGATGTCACGAGCACCGAGGTTGGTGGTCATGATGATGACGGTGTTCTTGAAGTCGATCACGCGGCCCTGACCATCGGTCAGGCGACCCTCTTCGAGGATCTGCAGCAGCGAGTTGAAGATGTCCGGGTGGGCCTTCTCGATCTCGTCGAACAGCACCACACTGAACGGCTTGCGACGCACCTTCTCGGTGAGCTGGCCGCCCTCTTCGAATCCGACGAATCCGGGAGGGGCACCGAAGAGACGCGAGACGGTG
Source organism: Microbacterium sp. WCS2018Hpa-23 (assembly GCF_031843845.1). NCBI lineage: Bacteria > Bacillati > Actinomycetota > Actinomycetes > Micrococcales > Microbacteriaceae > Microbacterium > Microbacterium sp. WCS2018Hpa-23. The sequence goes on along the minus strand of NZ_JAVTIZ010000002.1, from coordinate 119,819 downwards.
TGCTTCTCACCGAACTCGCTCATGTCGAGCGAGATGAGAGCCGCTTCGTCGTCGAACAGGAACTCGGCGAGCGCCTTGGCGAGCTCGGTCTTTCCGACGCCCGTGGGGCCGGCGAAGATGAACGAGCCCGAGGGACGCTTCGGGTCCTTGAGGCCGGCGCGCTGACGACGGATCGTCTTGGAGAGCGCCGCGATGGCCTCTTCCTGACCGATGACGCGCTGGTGCAGCGCCTTCTCCATGAAGACGAGTCGCGAGGACTCCTCCTCCGTCAGCTTGAAGACCGGGATGCCGGTGGCCTGTGCGAGCACCTCGGCGATCAGGCCCTCGTCGACGACCGCCTGGGTCGCGACGTCACCCGAACGCCACTGCTTCTCGAGGCGCAGGCGCTCGGCGAGGAGGCTCTTCTCCTCGTCGCGCAGCGATGCGGCCTTCTCGAAGTCCTGGTCCTCCGACGCCACTTCCTTCTGCTCGCGGACCTTGGCGATCTTCTCGTCGAATTCGCGCAGCTCGGGCGGGCTCGACAGGATGCTGAGGCGCAGGCGTGCGCCGGCCTCGTCGATCAGGTCGATCGCCTTGTCAGGCAGGAACCGGTCGGAGACGTAGCGGTCGGCGAGGTTCGACGCCGCGACGATCGCGCCGTCGGTGATCTGCACCTTGTGGTGCGCCTCGTACCGGTCGCGGAGCCCCTTGAGGATGTTGATCGTGTGAGGGAGGCTCGGCTCGTTCACCTGGATCGACTGGAAACGACGCTCGAGAGCGGCATCCTTCTCGAAGTGCTTGCGGTACTCGTCGAGCGTGGTCGCACCGATGGTCTGGAGCTCACCGCGGGCGAGGAGGGGCTTCAGGATGCTGGCCGCATCGATCGCGCCCTCGGCGGCGCCCGCACCCACAAGGGTGTGGATCTCGTCGATGAAGACGATGATGTCGCCGCGCGTGCGGATCTCCTTCGTGACCTTCTTCAGGCGCTCTTCGAAGTCACCGCGGTAGCGGGAACCGGCGATGAGCGAGCCGAGGTCGAGCGAGTAGAGCTGCTTGTCCTTCAGCGTCTCGGGCACATCGCCCTTGACGATCGCCTGGGCGAGGCCCTCGACGACGGCGGTCTTGCCGACGCCGGGCTCACCGATCAGCACGGGGTTGTTCTTGGAGCGACGAGACAGGATCTGCATGACCCGCTCGATCTCCTTCTCGCGACCGATGACCGGGTCGAGCTTGTTGTCGCGCGCGGCCTGCGTCAGGTTGCGACCGAACTGGTCGAGAACCTGCGAGCCGCCCTGGGCGCTCGGGGTGTCGTTCGACTGCGCGCCGACGGCCGCCGGCTCGCGTCCGGGTGCACCGGACAGGAGCTGGATGACCTGCTGGCGGACCTTGTTGAGGTCGGCGCCGAGCTTGACGAGCACCTGAGCGGCGACGCCTTCACCCTCGCGGATGAGGCCGAGCAGGATGTGCTCGGTGCCGATGTAGTTGTGGCCGAGCTGGAGGGCCTCGCGGAGGCTCAGCTCGAGGACCTTTTTGGCGCGCGGCGTGAACGGGATGTGCCCGGTCGGCTGCTGCTGGCCCTGGCCGATGATGTCCTGCACCTGCTCGCGCACGGCGTCGAGCGAGATGCCGAGGCTCTCGAGCGCCTTGGCTGCGACGCCCTCACCCTCGTGGATGAGGCCGAGCAGGATGTGCTCGGTGCCGATGTAGTTGTGGTTGAGCATCTTCGCCTCTTCTTGGGCGAGGACGACCACTCGACGGGCTCGGTCCGTGAATCTCTCGAACATGCTGTGACTCCTTATTCGCACGTGTTGTTCGACACTGGCGAAGACGCGTGAAGCGCTTGTACATCGAGAGTAACCACCGTGCGGATCACGTATGCCCGTGTTCGCCGTCGGCATAGTGCCGTGACGGCCGGTGACGGCGCTCCCGCGGGGCAAGGGTTGACGAACATATCGACAGTCGTTATGTTAACGATTATCGGTAATAACGACTCTCGATAAGGAGCGGATCATGACCTCGACGAAGAACCGCACGCTCTCCCGCGGAGACACCGGAGCCATGATCGGCTTCTGCATCGCCGGGGCGCTGATCGCCGCCTACATCACGGTGTATTCGATCATGCGGATCATCGAACTCGCCCGTGGCACCGACGTGCCGGTGCTGGTCGAGTTCGCCGGCCCCGCGACCTCCGTGGACGTGGCGCTCAGCACAGGAGGTGGCATCGCCGTAGACCTCGACAGCGCGACCATCACCGCCGCGCAGCTTCCGGCGATCGCATCCGTGCCCGGCATCATCGGTCAGGTGCTGCAGATCGTCACGATCATCGTCGTGATCGGATGCCTGATCCTGCTCGCCCGCCGCACCCTCGACGGTCGCGTCTTCAGCCGCCGCAGCACGGCCCTCGTCGCCACCGCCGGGATGACAGGACTGCTGGGCTTCGCCGCCGTACGCTTCTTCGACAACATGCTCGCGAACGCGACCGTCGCCGCCGTCACCGACAACGGCCTCGACAACGCGGTCATCAGCGTCGAGCCGTTCACGTTCATCCTCGCCGCCTTCGTGATCGCACTGATCACCACCGTCTTCTCGATCGGCGACCGCCTGCAGCGCGACACGGACGGACTCGTGTGAGCCCGGCGGAGAACGACGACGAGCTCACCGGCATCCACTGCCGTCTCGACGAGCTGCTCGCAGAGCGCGGCATGACCCTGACCGAGCTGAGCGCCCGCGTCGGCGTCAGCATCGTGAACCTGTCGGTGCTGAAGAACGACAGGGCCAGGGCCATCCGGTACTCGACCCTGCGGGCGATCTGCGACGCCCTCGAGTGCGAAGTCGGCGACCTGCTCGTCCTCGCCTGAGCAACTCTCGAGAATGCTGGTGCGGACTAGCGCGGGGCAGGTAGCGGACATACGGTGTGATGCACGCGATCGGAGGTGGGCCGAATGAGCATTGACGACGATGGGCGGGCGACGATCCCCGCCGAGCTGCGCCACCGTCTTGATTTCGAGGTGAGAGATCGAGGGGATCTGATCGACAACAGTCGCAATCTCCACATCGTCCGATCTCAGAGCGGCGAACAGGCGGTTGATCGCGTTCGAGGCGTCCTCCCAGCTGGTCGGACGACCGCCCAGGTGATGGAGATCACGCGTGGCGAGTGAGATCGCGACCGTCGCAGAGGTGGGCCGAAGTCGACGCGTCTGACGTGCGAGACCTCAGGCGACCGGAGGCTGCGGGGGCTGGGGCGGCTGAGGCTGCGCGACCGGCGTCAGAGGCTCGACCACCACGGCCGTGCCGTAGGCGCAGATCTCGGTGAAGTTCGCGATCGACCCTGCGTCGAAGCGCATCGCGACGATCGCGTTGCCGCCGCGCTGCTGAGCCTCGGTCCACATGCGCTGCATCACGACCTGCCGCGCCTCGTACATGACCTGTGTGAACTCGGGGATCTCACCGCCGCCGAGCGAGCGGAACCCGGCGGTGAACCCCTGCCCGAAGTCGGTCGAGCGCACCGTCAGGCCCATGACCTCCCCCAGCACCTGAGTGATGCGGTAGCCGGGGATGTCGTTCGTCGTCACCATGAACATGAGGACATCGTGCCATGCCCGGGCGTCGACACGGATTACCAGCGCGAGACGAATCGGCACAACCCCTTCTATGCATTCGCTGTGAGCCGATAGCGTTGAGCGCATGAAGCTCAACGACCGGAACCTGCGCACCTCTTCCCGCCTCCTCATGGCGCTGCCCATCGCGGCACTCGCCTTCTCGCTCGCCGCCTGCGGCGGATCCACTCGCCCCAGCGCCGACGACGTCGCCGCCGGCCTCGACGAGTTCTTCACCTCGCAGGGCCAGGAGCTGCCCGACGGCGCCTCCGAGTGCTTCGCCGGCTACCTGGTGGACTCCGAGCTCAGCAACGAGACCCTCACGTTCCTCGCCAACGGCGAGGACAAGCAGTCCAGCGAGGCGGACAAGGCCCTGACGACGAAGATCCTGCAGGACAACATCGAGGAGTGCGCGGGCTGACCCGCACCATTCCGATCGACAGAGGATGACGGATGCTTCGGCATCCGTCATCCTTCGTCATCTCGGCCTCGGGATTCCGGCCCGACTCCTAGCGTGGACGGAAGCGCGCACACGGCGCGCACCGATTCTGGAGTCCCCGATCCAATGAGCACCACCGTCCGCGCCACGAAGGCGCCTGACACCCGCGGTCCCGTCCGGAAGCTGCTGACCTCGTTCGGCTTCCAGATCCTCGCGGCCCTCGTCCTCGGCATCGCCGCCGGTCTGATCGCCCGCCAGCTTGGCGCCACGGCAGACAGCCCCAACGGCCTCTCGGCCACGCTCGACACGATCGGCAGCTCGTACGTCACGCTGCTGCGCACCGCCGTCGTGCCGCTGATCTTCACCGCGATCGTCGCCAGCATCTCGAACCTGCGCCGCGTGCAGAACGCCGCACGGCTCGCCGGGCAGACCCTGCTGTGGTTCGCGATCACCGCGTTCATCGCCGTGACCATCGGCATCACGCTGGGCCTCGTCATCCAGCCCGGCAACCGGGCCGGCGACGGCCTCGAGCCGAGCGACCCCTACACGGTGGGCACGTGGTGGAACTTCCTCCTCGGCCTGATCCCGCAGAACTTCCTCGGCCTCAGCGTCAGCACCAACCCCGGCGCCGCCGAGGGCACGTTCTCGTCGAGCGTGAACTTCAACATCCTGCAGATCATCGTGATCGCGGTCGCCGTGGGCATCGCGGCGCTCAAGGCCGGCAAGAAGGCCGAGCCGTTCCTCGCGTTCACCGAGTCGCTGCTCAAGGTGATCCAGCGCGTGCTGTGGTGGATCATCCGCATCGCCCCGCTCGGCACCTTCGGTCTGATCGGCGCGGCGGTCGTCAAGTACGGCTGGGAGAAGCTCGCCTCGCTCGGCTGGTTCGCGATCGCGGTCTACATCGGCCTCGCGCTGGTGCTGTTCGTCGTCTACCCGATCCTCGTCAAGACCAACGGCCTGTCGATCAAGCAGTACTTCTCGGGCGTGTGGCCGGCCGTGCAGCTCGCGTTCGTCAGCCGCTCGTCGATCGGCACCCTGCCCCTGACCGAGCGCGTCACCGAGCGCAACCTCGGTGTGCCCCGCTCGTACGCCTCGTTCGCCGTGCCGTTCGGCGCGACGACCAAGATGGACGGCTGTGCCGCGATCTACCCGGCCATCGCCGCGATCTTCGTCGCGCAGTTCTTCGGCATCGAGCTGAACCTCGTGCAGTATCTGCTGATCGTGCTCGTCTCGGTCGTCGGCTCCGCCGCCACCGCCGGCACCACGGGCGCGACGGTCATGCTCACGCTGACGCTGTCGACCCTGGGCCTGCCGCTCGAGGGCGTCGGCCTGCTGCTCGCGATCGACCCGATCCTCGACATGGGCCGCACCGCGGTCAACGTCGCGGGCCAGGCGCTCGTGCCGACCATCGTCGCCAAGCGCGAGGGCATCCTCGACGAGGAGCTCTACAACGCCCCGCGCGAAGGCCTGCCCTTCGCCGACGACTCCGACGACGACGCGCCCGAGGCGGATGCATCCGGCACCGCGGACGCCGAGAAGGAACCGGCCGGCCGCCGCTGACCCCGCATCACCCGAGCGCCTCGCCCCTCACCGGGCGAGGCGCTCGTGCGTGCGGCAGGTGACTCCGCAACCGCCGCGTGTGTTCGGGACCTGAGCGGGCGCTACGCGCGGCCCTGCTGGCGCGTGGCGCCACGCGTGTCGAGCGCCAGCTCCTCGGCATCCATCGCGGTCATCAGCTCGCGCATGACCTCCTCGTCGAGGTTGCCGGCGTCACGCTCGGCCAGCAGGATGTCGCGACGCACCTGCAGCCACCCGCGCGAGAGGGCGACGAGATCGTCGTACGACGGCCGCGCTGCGGCATCCTCGACCTGCTGCGCCTCATCGGTGTCCTTCTCGACCCGGGTCATGCGCTTGGTGAACGCGTCGAAGACGCTGAGGTCGACCTCGCCGTACTTCTGCTCCCACTCGACGCGCTTCTCGGCGAGGAACGCCTTGCCCGCCTCGCGGCTCTTCTCCTTGACCTCGGCGATCGCTCTCTCGTCGTCTGCGTCGTCGACATCACTGGCGATGCCCAGCCCGCGGATAAGCAGTGGCAGCGTGAGGCCCTGCAGCAGCAGTGTGCCGACCGTGACGATGAAAGCCACCACCACGATCGCATGCGACGGTTCGGTGTCGAGAGCCGCGAGGTCGGCCGCGGCGAGCGCTGTCGCGAGCGTGACGACGCCGCGCATTCCCGCCCACGAGATGACGGCGTTGTCCTTCCAGGTCAGCTGCAGCCCGGCCATGCGGTCGCGCACGATCTTGGAGCGCAGCTCCTCGGCGCTGTAGTCCTTCCAGCGTTTCGACTCACGTCGTCGCTCGTCGAAGGCGCCGGACTCGACCGTGCGATCCCAGCGCTCGAGTCGCTTGCGGTCTTGGAAGTTGGCCCACCCGTTCGCCGGGTACACGTAGAGCGGCCGCATGACGAGGACGACCAGCATCACGGCACCCGAGAGCAGCAGGATGCGCCCCACCTCCTCGCCGCCGAGGTCGCTGAGCACCCGGGGGAACTGCAGGCCGATGTAAGCGAACACGAAGCTCTCGAGGAGCAGGTCGGCCGACAGCCACAGCGGCGTCTCCTGCTGGCGGGTCGTGTAGTCGGTGCGCGGGGAGTTGTAGCCGACGTAGAGCCCCATCGCCACGACGGCGAGCACACCGGATCCGAGCAGGTGCTCGGCGATCGCGTACGCGCCGAAGGGGGCGAGCAGGCCGAAGGTGCCGATGACGACGGCGTCGTTGATGCGCATGCGCAGCTGGTGCAGCACGATGCCGAAGACGAGTCCGATCGCGACGCCGACCCCGACGGCGAGCAGGAACTGCCCGATGCCGTCGACGATGCCGACCGTGGCACCGGCGATGATCGCCGCGAACACCCGGTACAGGGTCAGCGAGGTCGCGTCGTTGATCAGGCTCTCCCCCGAGAGCACCGTCATGATGCGCCGAGGCAGACCGAGCTTGCGACCGATCGCGGCCGCCGAGACCGCGTCCGGCGGCGCGACGATGGCTCCCAGCAGCAGTGCGCCCGGCAGAGTCAGCGACGGCAGGATCCACCACGCCACGAGCCCCACCGCGAGCGATGTGAGCAGCACGAGAGTGATGCCGAGCCGGCGGATCTGCGGCAGGCTGCGCTTGAAGCCCACGAACGACACGTCGAGGGCGGCCGAGTACAGCAGCGGCGGAAGCACGAGGTTCAGCAGCAGGTGGCCGTCGATCTCGACGTCGGGCACGAAGGGCAGGAAGGATGCCGCGAGCGCCACCACCGTCACGAGCAGCGGTGCCGGCCAGCCGCGCCATCGGGCGATCGCCGCCACGACGACAGCACCGACGAGCACGTAGAAGATCTCGGCATCCATGCCTTTAAAGTACTGCCCTCCCTCGACGTCGCACGATGTGCACCCCGAGTCGAAGCACGAGGTCAGCCGCGGTCGTCGGCGAGCTCGTCGCGCAGCCCGGCGTTCTCATCTTCCAGATCGAGGACCCGTCGGATGCCGACGATGTTGATGCCCTCGACGCGCAGCCCCGTCACCCGACGAATGCGCTCGAGATCGTCGTCGCTGTAGCGGCGCGTGCCTCCGTCGCTGCGCGCGGGAGCGACGAGACCCTTGGCTTCGAATAGCCGCAGACTGGCCTCCGGGACGCCGCTGAGCTGCGCTGCGACGGCGATGCCGTACAGCGGTGTGCTCGAATCGCGTTCACCCATCGGCATCTCCCTCTCTCAGCACTTGCATTCTATCTCGCCCTGTTCTATAAAAAATCTATAGCCATCGGTGCAGATAATCTGCATCCACATCGCCCACTCGGGCCACTCGAAAGGAGATACTCATGGCCATGTCCTTCGATCCGTTCAGTCAGCTCGACCGCTTCGCTGCGAGCGTGCTGGACTCCGTCCGCGCACCCCGTCTCATGCCGGTGGACCTCTACCGCGACGGTGACAGGTACATCCTGCACGCGGACCTTCCCGGCATCGACCCTGGGTCCATCGACGTCGACCTCGACGGCGGACAACTCACGATCCGTGCGCAGCGCACGGCCGACGGTCGCGAAGGTGTCCGCTGGCTCGCCCGCGAACGCGGGGCCGGTTCGTTCCTCCGCCAGTTCTCGCTCGGCGACGGCGTGGACCTCGACGCGATCAGCGCCTCGTACGAGAGCGGGGTGCTCTCGGTGATCATCCCTGTCAGCGAGCGCGCCAAGCCCCGCAAGATCGAGGTCGAATCGAGCGACAACCGGCAGTCGATCACCGCCTGACGATCGGCCCCTGACGATCACCGTCCGATTCCGGTGGGCCGGGTGCAGCCCGGCCCACCTCTCCCGTCATCCGGAAAGGACTCCCTCATGCACACCTCCCCTGCACTCGACCGGTTCCTCCGCGGAATGGAGTACCCGGCGACGCGTGACGACCTGCTCCGCGAAGCAGCCCGCGACGGACTCGGCCCCGACGACCGCGCCGCACTCGCGCAGCTTCCCGAGCAGAGCTTCAGCGCGGCCTGGCACATCCGCTACCACCTCACGCGCCATGCGCTCGCCGAGGAGCTCGTCCCCTCGGCATCCGCTGCGCCCGTCGCGGCCTGACACGCACCGGCCACGAGGCGGGCGGGAATGCCGCGCCCGCCCCAGCCGTTGCATCCGGGGATGACTTCCACCGCGCTCTCCGTTCTCGACCTCGTCCCGGTTCGCACCGGGCAGACCAGTGCCGAGGCGATCTCCGCCTCCCTCTCCCTCGCGGCCACCGCCGACCGGCTCGGCTATCGCCGCTACTGGTTCGCCGAGCACCACAACATGCCCGCTGTGGCATCCACCACTCCTCCGGTGCTGATCGCCGCAGCCGCGATGCGCACGACGCAGATCCGTCTGGGCTCGGGCGGTGTCATGCTGCCCAACCACGCTCCGCTGATCGTCGCCGAGCAGTTCGCCGCCCTCGAGGCCATCGCCCCCGGCCGCATCGACCTGGGCCTCGGCCGGGCCCCCGGCAGCGACCCCGTGATCACGCAGCTGTTGCGCGGATCGGGCACGACGAGCGACGTCGAGCAGTTCCCCCGCAACGTTCAGGACATCGCCGCTCTCATCTCGGGCGCGGGCGCGACCGTGCGCTTCACGTCCGGCGGCGAGTACACGGTGCACGCGACGCCGTCGGCCACCGGCAGCCCCGAGGTGTGGCTGCTCGGATCCAGCGACTACTCCGCCCAGCTCGCCGCATCGCACGGCCTGCCGTACGTCTTCGCGAACCACTTCTCAGGGCAGGGCCTCGAGCGCGCACTCGATCTCTACCGCACGGGATACCAGCCGAGCGAAGAGCACCCCGAGCCCCGCACCTTCCTGACGGTAAACGTCGTGGCATCCCCCACTCAGGAGGAGGCCGAGGCGCGGGCGCTCCCCCAGCTGCGCATGATGTCGCGCCTGCGCCTGAACAAGCCGCTGATCGCACTCGAGACGGTCGAAGAGGCACTGGCCGCCGAGTCGGATGCCGCGACCGACCAGGTCGTCGAGGCCGCCCGCTCCCGCTGGTTCGTCGGCACGGGCGAATCCGTCGCCGAAGAGGTGCGTGCCTTCGCGTCGAAGTGGGGCGTCGACGAGGTCATGCTGTCGCCCGTCGCGGGAGCGTACGAATCCGAGCCGCGCGACTCCGCCGCCGGCCGCGCCCAGACGCTGGAGCTCGTCGCCGCGCTCTGACCTCCGCGCCGCCCCGCTCCGCAGCGCACCGCCCCGCGCCGCCCTGCCCCGCGCCGCCCTGCCCCGTCCTGCACCGCACCGCCCTGCCCCGTCCTGCCCCGTCCTGCCCCGTCCTGCCCCGTCCCCCAGTCGGGGCCACTTCCGCATCCGTTCTCCAGGCGGGGCCACTTCCGCATCCGTTCTCCAGGCGGGGCCACTTCCGCAGGCTGAAAAGGGCTCCGCGGTGCAGAAGTGGCCCCGTCCGCGGCGCCGGATGCAGAAGTCGCCCCGCTCGCGATGGCGTCCTGCACCGCGCATGCCGACCACCGGCGCGACTTGTCCACATCTCTCGGGATCCCGGCGACCATCAGGCTCGAATGGCACATCCGATCGACGAGCCTGAGCGCATGCGCCATCGGATACTCCTCCCCGACCAACTCGGCCGCCACTTCACGGTGCGGCAGGCCGCGTCGGCGGGAATCGGCCGGGGTCGCGTCTCCGCACGCGATCTCGACCGACCTTTCCGCGGGGTGCGCTCGGTTGAGGCTGCGGAAACACCGCTCGAGCGGATCTCCGCGTTCGCGCCCCGTCTGCACCGTGGTCAGTTGATCGGCGGAGAGACGGCGATGCGGGTATGGGGGGTATCCGCATCCCGGCATCTGGAACGTCGAGGCACCGATCGTCGTGGTGGTGGCGACGGGTTCGGCGCGCGTCCGCAGCCGCGGCGTCACCGGCCGACGCCTGGCGGAGGGACGAGTCCATCCCTGGCGAATCGGCGAGCTCCCGCTCATCGATCCGGTGGCGGCTCTGTTCATGTGCGCCGCGACGTTGACCGACGGTCAGGTCGTCGTCGCTCTCGATGCACTGATCACTGCGGCTGACAACTATCCCGGTCTACGTGCGGCACGTCCGCCGTTCACCGTGATCGACATCGAGCAGCGCCTGCGGGATTGGGGCCGCTTCCCCGGTTCCCGACGAGTCCGCGATGCGCTTTCCCGCGCGCGCGAAGGAGTGGAGTCTCCGAAGGAGACCGAGACGAGGCTGCTCATCGTGGCCGACGGTCTTCCTGAACCCGTCGTGCAGCACGAGATCCACGAGAACGGCCTCTTCATCGCGCGGAGCGACATGGCCTATCCCGAACTCAAGATCGCGATCGAGTACGAGGGCGACGGCCACCGCACGAGCCGCGACCAGTGGCGACGTGACATCCAGCGACAGCGCGAACTCGAGGACCACGGATGGATCGTCATCCGCGTGACCCAGCTCGACCTGGATGACGCACGACCGCTACTGGACCGCATCCGTCGCGCGATGGCATCCCGCCGCTGACCCTCACCATCTCCTTTTCCTCGCCGAACTCGAGCCGGGGCCGCGGGCCGGCAGGCGCCCAGGCGGGGCCACTTTCGCACCTCCGCCCAGGCGGGGCCACTTTCGCACCGGAATCGCTTACCAGCAATGCGAACGTGACCCCGCACACGTGTGCCATGCGAAAGTGACCCGGCACAGGTAGTGGGCGCACTCACGGATGACAAGGGCACTCACGAAGGTGCCCCGAACTCGCCCATCCCGATCCTCAAGGGCCTGCGGTTGGGGCCAGTTCCGCATCTCGACTCGTGCGCGGGGTCACTTCCGCACCCTCGTCACCACTTCACGATGCGCTTTTGACCCCGCACAGGCGCCCGGTGCGAAAGTGACCCCGGGCCCCCGCGTCAAGGGCTGGTATTCCGGTGCGCCTGGGCGTAGCGTCACGAGCAACGGAAGGGGTTCGATGATGAGCACGACCAAGACCCTGGCACTCTGGGTGGCTTATGGCACGAACGGTGTCGCAGGCAGCATCCGACACGATGATGAGGGGTACACCGTCGTCATGGCGGGTTCCGATGCGGCGACGGGTACCTACCCGAATCTCGCGTCGGCGAAGGGCGCGCTGCACTCGCACATGTCGCCGGGCAGTGCCTGGCCCATGTTCCGCGAGCACTGACCCAGAAGGGGAGTGCGGGGCGCAACGGTCGCGGGGTCACGCCCGCGACCGTCGTACGCTGACTTCATGCGTATCGCCCCTCTTGCCGTGACTGCCGCCATGCGGACGGTCGACGAGCATCTCGCGATGGTTCTCGCCGCGACGGTGGCCCGGTCGGACGAGTCCGTGCGGGTCGACGACGCCCTGGGCCGCACCCTCGCCGAGCCGGTGCGCGCCCGAGTGGATGCGCCGCTGTTCGACAACTCCGCGATGGACGGATACGCCGTGCGATACCCGGACGTGGCCGCGGCGACAGCTGCGCATCCCGTCGCACTGCGGGTGATCGCCGATCTGCCTGCCGGGTCGACCGCCGAGCCCGAGCTCGGCGCGGGCGACGCGGTCCGGATCATGACCGGTGCCCCTGTTCCCCGTACGGCGACCGCGGTGGTCCCGTTCGAGCACACCAGAGACGGCCTGCAGGGCATCGACGCGCCCGCGGTGGTCACCACCGCACCCGTCCGCGAGGGAGCCCACATCCGCCGCCGGGGCGAGGAGCTGCGAACGGATGCCGAGGTCTCCCCCGCCGGCACCGTCGTCGGCCCGCTGCAGATGACGGCCTTCGCGGTGGTCGGGGTCGACTCCATCGTCGTGAGGCGTCGCCCCCGCGTCGCCGTCATCTCGACGGGCAGCGAGCTCGCGCCCGCCGGCGGGACGTTCGCGCACGGCCAGATCCCCGAGTCCAACTCGGTGCTCCTGTCATCGCTGTGCACGCAGGCGGGTGCCGAGGTCGTCTCGGTCGAGACGGTGACGGACGAGGATGCCGCGTTCGAGGCGCTGCTCGAACGCGCGGTCACCCGATCCCGCGCTGACGTCGTGGTCACCTCGGGCGGGGTCAGCGCCGGCGCCCATGAGGTCGTCAAGAATGTGCTGCGCGATCGCATCGAGTTCGTCGCCGTGGGCATGCAGCCGGGCAGGCCGCAGGCGTTCGGCCGCCTCGACGACACCCTGGTCTTCGGCCTCCCCGGCAATCCGGCCAGCGTCGCCGTCTCGTTCGAGGCCTTCGTGCGTCCGGCTCTGCTCGCTCTTCAGGGTCGCGAGGGGCTGCACCGCCCAGTGCTCCGCCTCGCTACCACGACCGGCTGGCGCAGCCCGGCCGGGCGACGGCAGTACGTGCCCGTGACGCTCGACCGCTCGGATCCTGCCGCCTGGTCTGTGCGGCCGGCGTCCGCGGACGGGTCGTCCGGGTCGCACCTGGCTGCCGGGCTGGCGCGAGCGGACGCCTACGCCGTCGTTCCCGAAGGCGTATCGGCGGTCGCCGCGGGCGACCTCGTCGACGTGATGCTGCTCTCGTGAGTCCGACATCGGATGCCGCGCCCGCACGGCCCGCAACCCCACGGATCGCAGCGATCATCCTCGCGGGCGGTCGGGCCTCGCGCCTCGGCGGCGCGGCCAAGCCGCTGCTCGACATCGACGGACGCACCCTGCTCGACCGGGCCGTGGCCGCCGTCGCCGACTGCGAGCCGATCGTCGTGGTCGGCCCGCCTTCGCCCCTGCAGGCCGACGTCGTGTGGGCACGGGAGACGCCCTCATTCGGAGGCCCCGTGGCGGGCATCGCCGCCGGCCTCGCCCTGATCGACAGCGCCGAGGTCTACGTCCTCGCCGCCGACCTGCCGAACGCCGAGGCGGCAGTCGCGGTGCTGCGGCAGCATCCGCCGCTCTCCACTGACGACAAAGACGACACCGGCGACGGCGCCGGCAACGGCAACGACACCGACACCGACACCGAGAACGCGAATCACGACGGCCTCTGCCTGACCGACGCCGCGGGAGGGATGCAGTGGCTGCTCGGCCGCTATCGCACCGCTTCGCTGCGCAGGGCCGTCGCCGCGCTGCCCGATTCGGGGCGCGGCGCCTCGATGCGCGCGCTGCTCGCAGACCTCGCCCTCACGACGCGTGCGGCCGGTGACCTGGCGATGGACGTCGACACGTGGGACGAACTGGAACGTGCCCGCGCGATGATGTCGACGCACCGCCGCGACGACGCGATCGCGAGTGCATCCGACGAGGAGACGACATGACAGACAACACGCAGCATCTTCCGGTCGAGGCCCTCGAGGACTGGACCACCGCCGCCTGCGCAGCCCTCGACATCGATCGCGAGTCGGTCGACATCGCACTGCTCCTCGACCTCGCCCGCGATGTCGCGCACGGCGTCGCACGCCCCGCCGCACCGCTCAGCGCCTATCTCGCGGGACTCGCCGCCGGCCGCGCCGGCGGCAGCCGCGAGGACACCGCTGCGGCAGCCGCGACGATCACCGCACTCGCCGCGACCTGGCGCGCCGACGACCAGGATTCCTGAAGTTCTCTCATCGACGACCTCCCCGATGTGATCGAGAAGTAATCGTCCGGTAATCGCACTCGTGCGGCCCCGCAACATCGGCCGCCTACGTTCAGAGCATTCACCTCTCGAACGCAGGAGCCGCGATGTCCCAGATCACCGGAAGAAGCAGCGTCGACACCCACGCCGTGACCCTCACGCGCCGCCCCGGCCGGTGGATCGACGGGTGGAATCCCGAGGATGCGACCTTCTGGGCATCCGAGGGCAAGGCCATCGCCCGACGGAACCTCGGCTGGTCGATCTTCGCCGAGTTCCTCGGCTTCATCATCTGGCAGCTGTGGAGCATCGTCGTCGTGCTGCTCCCCGCCGCAGGGTTCACGCTGAGCACCACGGAGTCGTTCTGGCTGATCTCGCTGCCGAGCCTCGTCGGTGCGACGCTGCGGTTCCCGTACACGTTCCTCGTCGCTCGCTTCGGCGGCCGCAACTGGACCATCGTCTCGGCGCTGCTGCTGCTCATCCCGGCGATCCTGCTCGGCATCGTCGTGCAGGACCCGGAGACCCCGTTCGGCGTGCTGCTCGCGGTCGCGGCCCTCGCCGGCTTCGGCGGCGGCAACTTCGCGAGCTCGATGGCGAACATCACCTACTTCTTCCCGCAGAAGGAGAAGGGATGGGCGCTCGGACTCAACGCCGCAGGCGGAAACCTCGGCACCTCGGTCGCCCAGCTCTCGGTGCCGATCGTCGTCTCGGTCACCGCCGCGTTCACCTTCAACCTCTCGCTCGCGGGGTGGATGTGGGTGCCGCTGATCCTCGTGGCCGTCTGGGGCGCGTGGCGCCACATGGACAATCTGTCGTCCGCCAAGGCCGACTTCGCCGGCGCGGCAGCCGCACTGCGTGAACCGCACCTCTGGGTGCTGTCGCTGCTCTACATCGGCACCTTCGGGTCGTTCATCGGGTTCTCCAGCGTCTTCCCGAAGCTCATCGCCGACACGTTCCCCGAGTTCTCCACCTTCCAGATCGGCAGCGCGTCGCTGTCGCTCGCGTTCCTCGGAGCTCTCGTCGGCTCGCTCGCCCGCCCCTACGGCGGAAAGCTCGCCGATCGGTTCGGCGGAGCACGCATGACGATCGCCGCGTTCTCGCTCATGATCGTGGGGGCGCTCTCGCTGCTCGTCACCCTGGAGGCGAACAGCTTCGCCCTCTTCCTCGGATGCTTCCTGCTGCTGTTCATCGCGGCAGGCGTCGGCAACGGCGCGACCTACCGGATGATCCCCAACGTCTTCGCCGCCCGAGGCGCCGCGACCGCGGGTGATGCGCTCGCCGTCAGCACCCAGCGCAAGGGCGCCGCCGCCCTCGGTCTGATCTCGGCGATCGGGGCCTACGGCGGATTCGTGATCCCGCAGGTTCTCGCCGCCGCGAAGAGCGGCACGGGCTCGTACGCACCGGCGTTCGGCGGATTCGTCGCCGCCTACGTCGTGCTGCTCCTGATCACGATCTTCGTCTACGCGATACCGCGCCCCTCCCTCGCCGGACACCGGATCTGATCATGCCCGAGCGCATCGTCGTCATCGGAGCAGGGCCCGTCGGCATCCGGTTCGCCGAGGAGCTCCTGCCCCTGGTGGCCGAGGGCAGGGCGACGGTGACCGTGCTGGGCGCCGAGACGGCAGACCCGTACAACCGGGTGCTGATCGCCGAACTGGCGGTCGGCGAAGCGACCGCCGCCGAGTTGACCCTGGCGACCGCATCCGCCCTGCCCGGGGTGGACCTGCGCCTGGGAGCCCGCGTGGTGCGGATAGACCGGGATGCGCAGACGGTCGAACTCGCCGACGGATCGGCGATCGGCTACGACCGGCTCGTCTTCGCGACGGGCGCGCGCTCGATCATCCCCTCCCTCGACGGGCTCGAGACGCTCGGCCCAGACAGCACCGGGCTCGACACCCGGCTCACCGCGGGTGTCTGCGTGCTGCGCGACCTGTCGGATGCCGAGCAGGTGCGCGCGGTGGTCGACAGCGGCGGCCGTGTCGTGGTGCTGGGCGCCGGCGTGCTCGGGATCGAGCTCGCGATGCTGCTCGCAGACGCCGGTGCGATCCCCTCGGTCGCGCACTTCGGTCCGATGCCGATGCCCCGCCAGCTCGATCGCGGCTCGGCCTCGATCCTGTCGACCGCACTGGCCTCGGCCGGCGTCACCCTCGTGCCGCACACCCGCGCCGAGGGCGTGATCGGCGTCGAGGGCGACGACGGCATCCGCCGGTTCCGAGCCCTCGCCAGCTCCGACGGCAAACGCATCGAGGGAGACCTGCTCGTGCTCTCGTGCGGAGTGCGGGCGCGCACCGAGCTCGCCGAGGCGGCGGGGCTGCGCGTCGGCAACGGGGTGCTCGTCGACGCCTCGCTGCGGTCGTGGTCGGATCCGCGCATCCACGCGATCGGCGACTGCGCGCACGTCGCCGACCCCGCCGAGTTCCTGCACGAGCGCCAGGTGCCGGGCGGGCCCGCAGGCCTCGTGGGCCCCGGATGGCGGCAGGCGAGCTGGCTGGCCGCGTCGATCACGGCCGAGCTCGACAGCGCCGAGCACGACGGTGTCGACGAGCACCCGGGCGAGTACACCGACGAGCATCCCGGCGTCGTCGTGCTCAAGGGCGAGCTGGTCGACATCGCCTCGGCCGGAGACGTCTCGGCCGATCCCTTCGCGCCCGTCCCCGCCGGGGAGGACGCCCCCGGCGTCGCGGTCTGGGCCGATCCCGAGCACGGCACGTACGTCAAGATGGCGACGCGCGACGGCATCCTCACCGGCTTCGTGGCGGTCGGGATGCCGCGGGCCGCCGCCGAGCTGAGCGTGCTGTATCTGCGGGGCGGCGAGCTGCCCGCCGACCGGTCGCTGCTGCTGCGACTCGACGACCCCGACGCTGACGCGGTGGCACCCGCCGGCCGCGACGCGACGCTGTGCATCTGCAACGCGGTCACCGTGGGGCAGATCGAGGATGCGATCGACGACGGCTGCTCGTCGGTCGCGGCGGTCGGCGACTGCACCCGCGCCGGCACGGGATGCGGTGGATGCCGCGCCAGGATCACCGAGCTGCTGCACGCCCGCGCGGAGGCCGTCGCATGACCGACACCCACTGCCCCTACTGCGCGCTGCAGTGCGCGATGACGCTGACCCCGACCGCCACGACCACGACCGCTGCGACGCCCACCGCTGACCGCACGGCCCTGCCGGTGACCGTCGCCGGGCGTGACTTCCCCACCAACCGCGGGGGCCTGTGCAAGAAGGGCTGGACCTCGGCCGAGCTGCTCGCCGACACCGGGCGCCTCACCACTCCCCTGGTGCGCGGGGACGACGTCGAGCTGCATCCGGCAGAGTGGGATGCCACGCTCGACCTGATCGCCGCGAAGCTGCGACGGATCGCCGCCGAAGACGGCCCCGACGCGGTCGGCGTCTTCGGGGGTGGCGGCCTCACGAACGAGAAGGCCTACCAGCTCGGCAAGTTCGCCCGCATCGCGCTGCGCACCTCGCGCATCGACTACAACGGCCGCTTCTGCATGTCGTCGGCCGCGGCCGCCGCGAACCGCTCGTTCGGCATCGACCGCGGCCTGCCGTTCCCGCTGACCGATCTCGACACCGCCGAGACGGTGCTGCTGCTGGGTTCGAACGTCGGAGACACGATGCCGCCGTTCGTGTCCCACCTGCAGGGCGCCAGGGCTCGGGGCGGTCTCATCGTCGTCGACCCGCGGCGGAGCTCCACCGCCCGGCTCTGCGCAGACGGCGCGGGCATCCACGTGCAGCCGGTGCCCGGCAGCGACCTCGCCCTGCTGCTGGCGCTGACGCACGTCGTGATCGCCGAAGAGCTGTTCGACGACGGGTATGTGCGGCAGCGCACCTCGGGCATCGAGGCGCTGCGCCAGTCGGTGTCGGCGTGGTGGCCCGAGCGCGCCGAGACCGTCACAGGGGTTCCGGCTCGGAGCATCCGCGAGCTCGCGCGCACGCTGGCCCGCTCCGACTCGACGTACATCCTCACCGGTCGCGGCGTCGAGCAGCATGTCGACGGCACCGACACCGCGACCGCCGCCATCAACCTCGCTCTGCTGCTCGGGCTGCCCGGCACGCCCGGCTGCGGCTACGGCACGCTCACGGGGCAGGGCAACGGACAGGGCGGACGCGAGCACGGGCAGAAGGCCGACCAGCTGCCCGGCTATCAGTCGATCAGCGACCCGACGGCGCGTGCGTCCGTCGCGGCTGTCTGGGGTGTCGACCCTGACGACCTGCCCGGGCCCGGAGTGCCGGCCGTCGAGCTGCTGCAGAGCGCCGGCCTGCCCGGTGGCGTGCGGGCGCTGCTCGTGCACGGCTCGAACGTCTTCGTCTCGGCGCCGAACGTCTCCACAGTGCGTGAGGCGCTCGGTCGACTCGATCTGCTCGTCGTGTCGGACTTCTTCCTCTCCGAGACCGCGAAGGCCGCCGACATCGTGCTCCCCGTGCTGCAGTGGGCCGAGGAGGAGGGCACGATGACCAACCTCGAAGGCCGGGTGCTGCGCCGCCGTCGGGCCGTCGACGCCCCCGCCGGAGCCCGCAGCGAGCTGTGGATCATGGCCGAGCTCGCCCGACGTCTCGACGCCCCGGGCACCTGGAGCCTCGACCCGTCAGAGGTGTTCGACGAGCTCGCCCGGGCGTCTGCCGGGGGCCGCGCCGACTACTCGGGCCTCAGCCATGCGCTGCTCGACCTCGGCATCGAGGCGCACTGGCCCTTCCCCGTGGGCAGCCTCGGGACCCCGCGCCTGTTCGCCGACCGCTTCGCGCACGCGGACGGGCGGGCGAAGCTCGTCGCCGTGCGGGCGCGTTCGCATCCCACGGCGAGCGCGGATCGGCTGAACCTCGTCACCGGACGCCTGCTCGAGCAGTATCAGAGCGGTGCGCAGACCCGCCGCATCCCCGAGCTCACCGAGAAGCGCCCGGCCCTCGTGGCACAGCTGCACCCCGCCACGGCCCGCCGGCACGGGATCGGCGAGGGCGACGGCATCCGCATCTCGAACTCCCGCGGCGCACTGCAGGCGCGGGCCGAGCTGACGCACGACATCAGGCCGGACACGGTGTTCCTGCCGTTCCACTACCCCGATGCCGAGAGCGCCAACCTGCTCACCAGCGACCAGGTCGATCCGCACTCGGCGATGCCGGAGTTCAAGCGGGCGCTGGTGCAGGTCAGAGCTGTCTGAACCGGCCGGCGACCCGGCTTGCCCGTGTCAGGTGGCCGCGTGTCAGGTGGCGCGTGTCAGGCTTCGGGTTCGCCAGACAGGATGCCGCGCAGCCAGTCGCGCGCCTCGACGAAGATGTCGTCGGCGTAGCGCTCGGGATACTGCACTATCTGCCGGTCGGCGCGCGGGTACGAACCGAGGAACACCACGCGGGGGCTGAACCGGCGGATGCCGAGCAGGGCGTCGGCCATGCGCTCGTGCTCGATGTGCCCGTCTGCGTCGAGCACGAACCGGTACCGGCCGAGTTCGTCGCCGATCGGACGCGACTGGATGAGCGAGAGGTTGATGCCGCGGGTCGAGAACTGCTCGAGCATCTCGAGGAGCGAGCCGGGGTGATCGTTGGGCAGCTCGACGATCAGCGAGGTCTTGTCGGCGCCCGTGGGGGCCGGTGCCGTGGTGGTGCGGGTGACGAGCACGAAGCGCGTGACGGCCTGAGCGTTGTCGCCGATGTCCTCGGCCAGCACATCGACATCGAGGTGCTTCACAACACCGGGAGCGGCGATCGCCGCCTGCGCGGGAAGAGCGCCGTCGAGCATCCCGACCGCCGAGGCGACGTTGCTCGCCGCGGGTACGTGCGAGTGCGTCGGCAGATGCTCTCCGAGCCAGCTGTGGCACTGCGCGTAGGCCACGGGGTGGGCCGCGATGATCTGCACGTCGGCCAGCGTGGTACCGCGGGGAGCCACGAGCACGAAGTTGACCGGCACCAGGTACTCGCCGACGATCCGCAGGCCGGGCAGCGTGGCCAGTGCATCCTGCGTAGTCGAGACGCCGCCCTCGACCGAGTTCTCGATCGCGATCATGGCGGCATCGCTGCGGCCCTCGAGCACGTCGGCGAGCGCCTCGCCGACGTTGTGCACGGCGCGCCAGTCCTGTCCGCGCGCCTCGGCGACCTGTTCGAGCGCCGCTTCGGTGAACGTTCCGGCAGGGCCGAGATAGCTGTAGGTGCGGCGTTCAGTCACGCGTTTCACCTTAGGGCAACTCCGAGCGCGCAGAAGATGCGCGGATGCCGAGATGGGGGCAGACTGTCTGCATGACGAGCCGTGCCGGTCTACCAGCCGAAGAATCCGATCTGATCGATGTCGATGAACTGATCGCCGCCTATTACGACCGCGTCCCGAATCCGGAGGTCGCCGCCGAACGCGTCGCCTTCGGCACCAGCGGGCACCGCGGCTCCTCCCTCTCGAACAGCTTCAACGAGAACCACATCCTGGCGACCACCCAGGCGATCGTCGATTACCGGGCGGGCCAGGGCATCACCGGCCCACTGTTCCTCGGTCGCGACACCCATGCCCTGTCGCTGCCGGCCGAGCGCAGCGCCATCGAGGTGCTGGTCGCGAACGGCGTCGACGTGCGGGTGGACTCGCGCGACTCGTGGGTTCCGACGCCCGCACTCAGCCACGCCATCCTCACCTTCAACCGCGACCTCGCCCCGGATGCTCCCGGCCGCGCCGACGGCATCGTCGTCACCCCGTCGCACAACCCGCCCCGCGACGGCGGCTTCAAGTACAACCCGCCGCACGGTGGACCGGCCGACACGGATGCGACGGGCTGGATCGCCGACCGCGCCAACGAGCTGATCGCCGGTGGACTTGTCGACGTGAAGCGCGAGCGCTTCGCCGACGTCGACTGGGATGCGGTTCCCGGCTACGACTTCCGTGACGCCTACGTGCGGGACCTCGCGACGATCATCGACATCGACGCGATCCGCAACGCCGGCGTGCGCATCGGCGCCGACCCGCTGGGTGGAGCCTCGGTCGAGTACTGGGCGCTCATCAAGGAGGTCTACGACCTCGACCTCACGGTCGTGAACCCCGAGGTGGACCCGACCTGGCGCTTCATGACCCTCGACTGGGACGAGAAGATCCGCATGGATCCGTCATCCCCCTCGGCGATGGCCTCGCTGGTCGCCAAGAAGGGCGACTACGACGTCCTGACCGGAAACGACGCGGATGCCGACCGCCACGGCGTCGTCACCCCCGACGCCGGGCTGATGAATCCGAACCACTACCTCGCGGTTGCGATCGACTACCTGTTCTCGCACCGGGCCGAGTGGCCGCGCGACGCCGCGATCGGCAAGACCCTCGTGTCGTCGATGATCATCGACCGCGTCGCCGAGTCGCTCGGACGCCGCCTGCTCGAAGTGCCGGTCGGCTTCAAGTGGTTCGTCCCGGGACTGCTCGACGGATCGGTGGCGTTCGGCGGCGAGGAGTCGGCCGGAGCGTCGTTCCTGCGTAAGGACGGCACCGTCTGGTCGACCGACAAGGACGGCATCCTGCTGTGCCTGCTCGCGGCCGAGATCATCGCCGTGACGGGCAAGACCCCGTCGGAGCGGTACGCCGAGCTGGAGCAGGCGTTCGGCGCCTCCGCGTACCAGCGCGTCGACGCCCCGGCCACGCCCGCGCAGAAGGCGACGCTGGGCAAGCTGGCGCCGGATGCCGTCTCGGCGACGGCCCTCGCGGGCGAGGAGATCACCGCCAAGCTGTCGCATGCTCCCGGAAACGGCGCGGCGATCGGCGGACTCAAGGTGCAGACCGAGCACGCGTGGTTCGCCGCCCGCCCGTCCGGCACGGAAGACGTCTACAAGCTGTACGCCGAGAGCCTGCGCGGCCCCGAGCACCTCGCCGAGGTGCAGGCCGAAGCCCGCGCCGTGGTGTCGGCTGCCCTCGGCGGCTGAGTCGGTTTCCGCGGCTCGGCTTCGGTTCGGGGCGCGTAGCGCCGGGCCCTGCAGCGCCGTCAGTGGGCGTGGTGAAATGCGCCGAAAGCCAGGAGTCCCCGTGCAGCGTCGCGGCAGATGAGCGTTGGAAGAGCGCTCCTCATCTCCGCAGCGATCTGATTTCGGACGGTCTACTGACCGGTGAGTGAGTTCACGAGCAGGCTCGTCTCTGTGTCCCGTACTCCAGCGACGGCTCGGATCCGCTCAAGAGCTGAGTCGAACTCAGCCATGGTTGATGTGCTGAGCTGAACGACGAGGTCCCAGGTGCCGAGTGTCGAATGCAGCCGCTCGACCTCAGGGAAGCCTCTTATCGTCCGAACCACGGCCTGTCCATGTTCGGGGTCGCTTCGAACGAGAGTGACGGCGCGGATAGCATCCCTGTCGATTTCATCACTCAATCGAATCGTGAATGCTTCGATCACACCGGATTTCGTGAGGCCGTCGATCCTCGCGGTCACCGTCGACCGGTTCACCTCGAGCTCCCTTGCGAGAACTGCGATCGGGAGCCGCGACTGCCCGCGGAGTAAGGCGATCAAGCGACGGTCGAGGTCATCAATCATGCAAAGAGCATAAACGCGCCCCGCATAATGCTGCCCAGTGCAACGCGAACGAGCGTTCAGTCGATTGTGTGACCACATCGCTGGTTCCTAGCGTGGAGACAACCCCTCCCGAAGATCACGAAGGACGTCATGACCATCGCACTGACCCGCTTCGCCGCACGCGCCGGCGACCACAACGACCGCGCGATGCAGGCGACTCCCCTCCTCACCGCTGTCCTCAGCGAGAAGCTCCCCGCGAAGCCCATCGTGATCGGTGAGCCGCAACCCGCATCCCCGACGAGCTGGGATCAGGAACTCAGAATCGCGCGTCCGTCGTTTCGGCAGATGGCAGCTCACTACGATCGGATCTTGACGGGCGGGCTCCGTCCGGTCACCGTTCTGAGCCGATGCGCCGTGTCGCTGGCTACGCTGCCGATGATCGCGAAGCACAGACCAGATGCAGTCGTGCTGTGGTTCGACGCTCACGCCGACCTCAATACGCCTGAGAACACCACGACCGGTTATCTCGGTGGGCTGGCCCTGTCCGGACCGCTCGGCCTGTGGAACTCAGGGCTCGGAAATGGACTCGCCGAATGCAACACCATCCTCGTCGGAACTCGAGACATGGACGACCCCGAGCAGGAACTCATCGATGCCGGCCGTGTAGGCCTCGTGCCGGTCGGGCAAGACATGGCCGACAGGCTTCTCCGCATCGTCGCGGGTCGCCCGGTCTACATCCACGTCGACTGCGACGTCCTCGACCCCGGGACCGTACCCACCGACTACACCGTTGCCGCAGGGATGACGCTCAGCCAGCTCAAACACTGCGCACAGGCTCTGACAGGGAGTGAGATCCTCGGGATCGAGGTCGGGGAGCTCGAAACGGATGACGCCGGGTCGCCCGGCGCGGACCGACCAGCGCGCCTCATCGTCGATGCTCTTGAACCACTACTGCAACGTCTCAATCAATGATTCGACGCGGCGAAGCAGTACACGTTCGTAGGGGACAGACCGGATGCGCAGGGTCAGACCGACCGGGCGAGCAGCGCTCCGGCGTCGCGCAGCCAACGGGCGGGTTCAGCGAGTGCGGCCTCGGACGAACCTGCCAGCGCGGTCAGCGAGGCGGATGCCGCGAACAGCGCCGTGTCGGAGTCGGGCGTGATGCGTCCGGCGGCGAGCAGGACGGTCGCCCCTGCCGACGCCGCGATGCCCGCGATGAACGAAGGCACCTTGCCATCGCCGGACTGCCCGTCGTACGAGCCCTCGCCGGTGATGACGATGTCGGCGTCGGCGATCGCGTCCGCGAGTCCGATGAGCTCTGCCACCTCGGCTGCTCCCGGGGCGAGCGTCGCTCCCCACACGACCAGCGCCCCGCCCGTGCCACCGGCAGCCCCGGTGCCGGCAACCGCGGGGTCGAGGGCGAGCAGGTCGGCGAGGCGGGCGAGCGCGGCATCCACCCGCGTGATGTCGTCGCCCTCGAGACCCTTCTGCGGCCCGAACACCGCCGCAGCTCCACGCGGCCCGATGAGCGGATTCGTCACGTCGGTGAGCACCCGCACCTCGGGGGCCGCGCGCAGGCCGGTCAGGTCGACCGAGGCGATGTCGGCGAGACCGCGAGCGCCGCGCGCGACCGGGTCGCCCGCGACGTCGAGAAAGCGGGCGCCGAGCGCCGACAGCATCCCGGTGCCGCCGTCGGTCGAGGCGCTCGATCCGATGCCGACCACGAGTCGCGAGACGCCGTGGTCGAGCGCGGCGGCGATGGCCTGGCCGAAGCCGGTGGTGTCGGCGTCCCACGGGCGCAGCTCGTCGAGCAGTTCGATGCCCGAGGTCGAGGCCAGATCGACGACCGCGGTACCGCCGGGGGCATCAGCAACAGGCGGAAGCAGCAGCCAGCTCGTCTCGATGCGGGCGCCGGCGGGGCCGTCGACGACCACCGGAACACGGCGAGCGCCGGGCACCGCGGCCTCGAACGCCGCGACGGTGCCCTCCCCTCCGTCGGCCATCGGACGGTGCACGAACGTGGCGGTCGGGTCGACCGACGCCCAGCCCTCTGCGAGGGATGCCGCCGCATCCGCCGCAGTGATCGTGCCCTTGAAGCTGTCGGGAGCGAGGACGACGCGGGTCATGCGAGGCCCGGGGTGCTCGACCGCACAGCCACCTCGAGCGGCAGTGCCGCCTGCTCCCAGTCGGCGTCGACCGTCGCACGGAAGGCCTGGTAGCCGACCTCGCTCAGCGGCACCCTCACCGTCGTGAGCGCCGGTGTCACGTCGCTGCTCGAGGGGACATCATCGAAGCCGCACACCGCGATGTCGGTGCCGATCTCGCGTCCTGCGTCGCGGATCGCCGACATTGCGCCGATCGCGACGACGTCACTCATGCCGAACACGAGAGTCCCCGGCTCGACGCCGTCGGCGAGAGCTGCGGTCATCGCCTGCACACCCGACTCGCGGCGGAAGTCGCCGCGGATCACCCGGTCGATCGCGCCGCCGCCGGACTCGAAGCCGGCACGGAACCCGGCGAGACGCTCATCGGAGGTCAGCACGCCCTCGGCCGCCGCGATCGCGATGGCCGAGCGGTAGCCGAGAGCCGCCATCCGCCGACCGAGCTCCTCGGCCCCGGCGCGGTTGTCGATCTCGACATGCCGGTTCTCGGCGCTGCCCGCACCGAACGTCACGACGCGTCCTCCGAAGCGGGCGTATTCGGCCAGCTCGCGCGCGGTGTCGGAGTCGGTCGGCTCGTTCGTGCGGGAGGCGGCGAGGATGAGTCCCTGCGGCCGCTGCCCTCTGAGAGCCCGCACGATGCGCGCCTCGCGGGCCGGATCGCGCTCGGTGATCGCGATCGTGACGACGAGCCCCTGCTCGTCGGCTCCGCGGGCGACGCCGGCGGCGATCAGACCGAAGTACGGGTCGGCGATGTCGGCGACCAGCAGCGCGATCACGGGAGAGGATCCGCGGGCCGTCGCCTGCGCCGACGCGTTGGCCGTGTAGCCGAGCTCTGCCGCCGCCTGCTCGACCTTCTCGCGGAAGGATTCGGCGACCTTGCGCTCGGATCCGTTGAGAACGCGGGATGCCGTCGCGAGCGAGACACCGGCCTCACGGGCGACGTCGTGCAGGGTCGGGGCGGCGCCTCGCGCGTGACGCGGCTGACGCACGCGGGAAGGGCTTTCCGGCTGGTTCATGCCCCGAGCATACTGCGGGAGGACCGCGAGAACGG
Source organism: Microbacterium sp. WCS2018Hpa-23 (assembly GCF_031843845.1). NCBI lineage: Bacteria > Bacillati > Actinomycetota > Actinomycetes > Micrococcales > Microbacteriaceae > Microbacterium > Microbacterium sp. WCS2018Hpa-23. Next base: position 94,122 of record NZ_JAVTIZ010000002.1, on the reverse strand, counting down.
GGAGCGGAGAGGCATCGCGCAGCGGCGCGTCAGGGCGGGCACCGGGCCTCAGATCGACAGGTAAGAGCGGAGAGCCGCGGCCTCGCCCCGCAGCAGCGCCGGGTCGTCACCGGGAACGAACTCGAGCAGTGCATCCCGGGGCGGCCGAGAGGATGCCAGCGCCTCGGCGAAGAAGCGCGTCCACAGCGCATCCCTCGCCCGAAGCGGCAGGCGCTCCTGCGTGGGCCACCAGGAGAAGACGTGCGCCGCGGTGGTGTGCGCGGCGAGGTCGCGATACTCGCCGAGCACGGTGTCGACGGTCGCGGCGACCGTCGGCTGCCAATAGGTGCTGAGTGCCGGGCTGTCCACATCGGCGAGCAGTCGCAGTGTGGTCGGAGCCGTGTCGGCGAGCGTGCCCGAGTGGAACTCGAGGGCGAGGCCGATGCTCCGCGCCTCCGCCTCCGCTGCCGCATCGCGCAACCGCGAGACGATGTCGGCCCAGTGCTCTTCCGACGCCTCCGACGACCCGCGATGCCCGGCCCAGACGCGCACCCGGTCGACTCCGAGCGCCTCGGCGCTGTCGAGGATCGGCGTGAGCTCCTCATCGGCCCCTGCCCGGAAGTACGACCCGTACGAGCACGACGTCAGCCCGGCATCCTCCGTCTGGGTGGCCACCTGCGCTGCCCGCTCGATGTCGCCGACCGGCACGTGCACGTCGGCACCCCACTCGATGACCTCGAGCCCGGCTTCGGCTGCGAGTCCCACGACCTCTTCGGCCTCGAGCGCACGGAAGGTCACCGAGCAGAGCCCGGGTCGGATCTTCGTCATGGGTTCATCCTCTCAAGGGGGCGGCGCGGCGTCTCGGGGGTTGCCTTGCGGCCGATCTCCGCCTAGTGGCGCCGGAGGCACGACGGATACCGGAGACACACGGATGACCGGGGTCGGACCGGGCGCAGTCCGCGACCGCCGCCCGGTCAGCCCGGCACGTCCCGTCAGCGCAGGTGCGGCGAGACCGCAGCTCCGAAGGTCTCGGCCGTGCGTCGCACGACGTTCTCGGGAGCATCCGCCCAGATGTCGGCGTTGAAGATCTCGACCTCGATGTCACGGTCGTATCCGGTCTCGATCACCGCACGGGTGAGCGAGCCGAAGTCGATCACGCCGTCGCCCGTGTAGTGCCGCGACAGCAGCACGTCGGCGGCGAGCGGGGTCTTCCAGTCGCATACCTGATAGGTCGCGATGCGGCCCTCGCGGCCGGCGCGGGCGATCTGCTCGAGCACCTGCGGGTCCCACCAGATGTGGAACGTGTCGACCGCCGCGCCGACCACATCGGCGTCGAAGTCGGCGGCGATGTCGAGCGCCTGGCCGAGGGTCGAGACGACGGCGCGGTCGGACGCGTACATCGGATGCAGCGGCTCGATCGCGAGCGTCACGCCCGCCGCCTTCGCATCGGTCGCGAGCACGCCGATCGCGTCGCGCACCCGCTCACGCGCGCCGATCAGGTCGCGCGAGCCGGCAGGCAGTCCCCCGGCGACGAGCACCAGCACGGCCGTGGATCCGTCGGCACCCGCGGCGGCGAGCGTCGCGGTCTCCTCGATCGCACGGCGATTGTCGTCGAGTGCGGCGACGCGCTCCGGCCCCTCGGGGAGGGTGAAGAAGCCACCACGGCAGTGCGTCGTGAACCGCAGACCCGAGTCTGCGAGCATGCGCGCGGCGACGTCGAGTCCGACCTCGTTCACGGGCTCGCGCCATAGCCCGATCGCCTGGATGCCGGCATCCGCCGTCACCCGCAGCGCGGTCGCGAGATCGGCGTGCTTGATCGTGGCCTGGTTGATCGACAGGCGAGGATCGACGGTCACAGGCCCACTCCGTTCAGGCGCAGCATCCCGTGCCAGCGCTCGCGCGCGAGCTCGGGGTTCTCGAGTGCGAGCGAGGCGTTGGCCAGCTCGACGATGCGGCTGAGGTGCACGAGGCTCCGCGCCGAGTGCAGCCCGCCGACCATCTGGAACGCGGGCTGGTGCCCGTTGAGCCACGCGAGGAAGGCGACGCCCGTCTTGTAGTAGAACGTCGGAGCCGCGAACACCTGACGGCTGAGCTCTTCGGTCGGTCCGAGGATCTCGAGATAGCGCGCGGGGTCACCGGCATCCAGCGCCTGGATCGCCGCGGACGCCACCGGGGTGATCGCCGCGAACGCGCCGAGCAGCGCGTCGGAGTGTCCGTCGCCCTGGCCCACGGTGTCGCCGCCGATCAGGCCGACGTAGTTGAAGTCGTCTCCGGTGAACATGCGCACGCCCTGCGGAAGGCGCTCGCGCACCGAGATCTCGGACTCGGCGTTCAGCAGGCTCATCTTCACGCCCGCGACGACGTCGGGGTTCTCGGCGATCACGTCGAGCAGCACAGCGGATGCCGTCTGCCAGTCATCCGCTCCGAAGTAGCCGGCGAGCTCCGGGTCGAACGCCGTTCCGAGCCAGTGCAGCACGACCGGCACCGTGGCGGAGCCGAGCACCTCGCGGTACACGCGACGGTAGTCGTCGGCGTTCTCGGCGACGCGGGCCAGGTGACGCGAGGCCATGAGCACGGGCCCCGCCCCCTGCTCCTCGGTGAAGTGCAGCTGCTCCTTGTAGGCGTCGATCACCTGGTCGAGCGAGATGTGCGACTCGGCGACGTGATCGGTGTTGACGCCGACCACGACCGAGCCACCCTCTTCACGGGCGACCTCGGCGCTGCGCGAGATGAGCTCGCGCGTCGCGGCGGCGTCGAGGCCCATGTTGCGCTGCGCGGTGTCCATGGCATCGGCGACGCCGAGACCCCACGAGTAGACATTGCGGCGGAACGCGAGCGTCGAGTCCCAGTCGATGTCGGCGGGCTGCCCCGGGGTGTTGTCGGCGTGCACCTTCGGCACCACGTGGGCGGCGGCGTAGGCGACACGGCTCACGAGCGGCGAGGCCGGACGGGAGTATCCGCCGCCCTCGCGCAGCTCGGCATCAGTCACCGCACCCGCGGCGTCGAGAAGTCGGAGAGTGGTCATGCTCAGCCCAGCGTCAGCGGAGAGAGAGCGACCTTGCGGCCTTCGGCGCTGGAGGTCAGACCCGCCTCGGCGAACTGCACGCCACGAGCACCCGAGAGCAGATCGAAGGGGTACTTCGTGCCCTCGACGAACGAGATCAGGTACTCCTCCCACTGCTGACGGAAGCCGTTGATGAAGACGTCGTTCGTGGGCACCTTCTGCCAGTCGGTGTCGTAGTCGTGGCTGTCTTCGAGGTCCGGGTTCCACACGGGCTTCGGCGTCGCGTTGCGCGGCTGGATCTTGGCGCCGAAGAGTCCGACCACGGCCGACCCGTGAGTGCCGTCGACCTGGAACTCGACGAGCTCGTCGCGGTTGACGCGCACGGTCCAGCTGGAGTTGATCTCGGCGACGATGCCACCCTCGATCTCGAAGATGCCGTACGCGGCGTCCTCAGCGGTGGCGGTGTAGTGCTCGCCGTTCTCGTCCCAGCGGTCGGCGATGTGCACGGCGGCCTGCGCGTAGACGCTCTTGACCTCGCCGAACAGGTTCTCGAGCACGTAGTTCCAGTGCGGGAACATGTCGACGATGATGCCGCCGCCATCTTCGGTGCGATAGTTCCAGCTCGGGCGCTGCGCGGGCTGCCAGTCACCCTCGAAGACCCAGTATCCGAACTCGCCGCGCACCGACAGGATGCGGCCGAAGAAGCCCGAGTCGATCAGGCGCTTGAGCTTCTGCAGGCCCGGCAGGTAGAGCTTGTCGTGCACGACGCCGGTCTTGACACCGGCCTCGTCGGCGAGGCGTGCGAGCTCGAGGGCCTCTTCCAGCGACTCGGCGGTGGGCTTCTCGGTGTAGATCGCCTTGCCTGCCGCGATCGCCTTGCGGAGGGCCGAGGCACGGGCCTTGGTCACGAGGAAGTCGGCGTAGATCTCCCACTTCGGGTCGGCCAGCGCCGCGTCGAGATCGGTCGTGTAGTCCTCGATGCCGTGCTTCGCGGCGAGCTCGGCGAGCTTGGCCTCGTTGCGGCCGACCAGCAGCGGCTTCACGGTGATGCGGGATCCGTCGGGCAGCTCGATGCCGCCCTCTTCGCGGATCGCGAGGATCGACCGCACCAGGTGCTGGCGGTAGCCCATGCGCCCGGAGACGCCGTTCATGATGATCCCGATCTCGCGGGTTGTCGTCTGCGACATTGCTGGTCCGTTCTCTTCTCTCAGATCCCGCACGCTCTGCGGGGAAACTCGTGTGTGCGATTCAAGATGGGTAAGCGCTTTCCGACAGCATGCCATGCCGTGAGCCGGTGCGCAAGCGGGAGTGGAAAACGCTCTCCGGATCTACCAGGTCCGACTCACCGCGACACCCGCCCTCATGCGCTCAGCTCCATGTCGAGACGCGTGATCACCTGCGACGGCACACCGCCGTGCAGCAGCGCCTCGACGTCGTCGAGGGCCGAGTCGGCCAGGCGCCGCGCCTCGTTGCCCATGGAGCCGGCGATGTGCGGGGTGAGGGCGACGTTCGGCAGCGTTCGCAGCGGCGAATCGGTCGGCAGCGGGTCGGGCTCGGTGACGTCGAGCACAGCATCCAGTCGTCCTGACTCGCACTCGGCGAGAAGCGCGTCGTGGTCGAGGATCCATCCGCGCGCCGTGTTGATCACAGTGGCGCCGTCGTGGAGCGCCGCGAGTTCAGCGGCTCCGATCATGTGCCTCGTCTCGGGCAGCGCCGGCGCGTGCAGCGACAGCACGTCGATCTGGCCGAGCATGTCGTCGAGGGGAAGCAGCTCTGCCCCGGCGTCGGCCACCGCCTGCGCGGAGACGAACGGGTCGGCGACGATGATCCGGATGTCGTCGAGCTGCCCCAGCATCCGCACCACCCTGCGTCCGATCCGCGAGAATCCGACGATTCCGACCGTGCGACCGACGCTGCCGTAGCGAGTGGAGCCGACCAGGTCGCGCCATTCGACCACCGTCGACGGCGAGCGCATGTGCACGAAGGCACGCTTGAACGCGAGGATGATCGTCGCGAACGTGTACTCGGCCACCGGTACGGCGTTGGCGTCAGCGGCCGAGGTGACGGTGATCCCCCGCTCCCACAGCTCGTCGGACACCAGCTGCTGCACACTGCCCGCCGCATGCACCACGGCGCGCAGCCGCGGCATCCGGTCGAGGAGCTCGGCGTCGAGACGCGGGGCACCCCACGAGGTGAGCAGGATCTCGGTGTCGGCGAGGTCTCCCCCGTCGATCGCCAGCTGCGGCGACGGAGCCAGCGTGCGCAGGCGCTGCAGACGCGCCTCATCGAAGAGCAGAGCGAACACCTCGGGACTCATCGCGGTACGGACGGTCACGCGCGCACTCCTTCGATCTCGCGCGCCTCGTCGACATCGAGCACGGGCCGCAGTGTGTAGCGGCTGTTCGCCCACGCCACGTAGAGGGCGGGCGCACAGGTCAGGCCGATCGCGATCGCGGGCATCGTGGTGAACAGTCCGATCTGCACTCCGAACACGGTGAGCGACAGCGCCGTGAGGTACCAGCGCCGCACGCACAGGTAGAGCGCGGCTTTGACGATGTCGCGCATCCGCGCACCCGGCTCTTCGGCCAGCGCGACGAGAGCCACCAGGGCGGTCGCCACGGCGACCACGGTGAGCAGGGCGAGCACCGGGACGATCATGACCGAGGCGGGTGACGCGCTGACCGCCCGCACGTCGACGAGCAGCACCACGACGGATGCCGTCGCCACCGCGCCGATCAGCAGGCCCTTGCGTGCCGTGGCCTTCCAGCCCCGCAGGAACGAGCGCACCACCTGGGGCTCGCCGCGTCCGAACTCGCGGAACGCCGTGAACGCGCCGGTCAGCGCCGGAGCGACCAGCGGAGCCGCGAGCGCCAGCAGCGGCCACGACAGGGCGGGATCGGTCGTGATCAGCAGCACCACGAGAGGGGATGCCGCGACGAGCACGAGGAAGTTCACCATCAGGCCCAGGTAGACGAACCCGAGGATCGTGGCCCAGGCATCATGCGATATGCGCTTCATCGGTCAGCCCTTCAGCCCGCTGGTGGCGATGCCCTCGACGAAGTACTTCTGCCCGAGCAGGAAGATGATCGCGATGGGCACGACCGAGATCGTGAGTCCGGCGAACAGCAGCGCGTAGTTCGTGTCGAAGAGGTTCGAGACGAAGCTCTTGAGTCCGAGCTGGATCGTCCACAGGTCGGGGTTCCGCAGATAGATCAGCGGCCCGAGGTAGTCGTTCCAGGTGTTCACGAACGTGAGCAGAGTGAGGCTCGCGATGGCCGGCACCGACAGCGGCAGCATGATGCGTCGCCAGATGCCGTACTCGCTGAGCCCGTCGAGACGCGCGGCCTCGCTGAGCTCTTCGGGGATCGTCTCGTAGTACTGCTTCATGAGGAACACCCCGAACGCACCGAACGCCTGGAGCAGGATGATCGCCCACAGCGTGTTCGACACCTTCAGATTCGACAGCAGGATGAACTGCGGGATCATGTACGACTGCCACGGCACAGCGATCGTGCCGATGTAGACGAGGAACAGGATGTCGCGGCCGGCGAACTTCATGCGCGCGAAGCCGTAGGCGGCGAACGAACCGGTCAGCACCTGCAGGAACGTCACGCTGACGGCCAGGAACAGGGTGTTGCGGATCCAGACGAGCATGTTCGACTTCGTCCAGATGTCGATGTAGTTCTGCCATACGAACGTCTCGGGGACCCAGACGACGGGCACCGAGAACACCTCGTTGGCGTTCTTCAGCGAGCTCATGACCATCCAGAAGAACGGTGCGAGCAGGCCGACCGCCGCGATGATCAGGGCGATGTAGCCGAGGGTGCGACCGACCGTGAGCCTGGTGCGCACGCGGCCGGCGGGGGCGGGGGTGTTGAGCTTGCGCAGCGTTCCCCCGGTGACGAGGACCTGGGTCTCGGTCATCATGCGCTCCGCTTCTTGTTCCAGAGGAACTGGCCGATGGTCACGAGGATGCAGAGGAAGAAGAGCGCCACCGCGGCGGCGGACGCGTAGCCGAACTGCGACTCCTCGAAGCCCTTCTTGTAGATGAACTGCGACAGCACCAGGGTCGACTGGCCGGGGCCGCCGTCGGTCATGACGAGGATGAGGTCGAAGATCTTGAAGGAGTTGATGGTGAGCATCACGGTGACGAAGAACATGGTGGGCCGCAGCGAGGGGATCGTGACGTTCGTGAAGCGCTGCCACACGTTCGCGCCGTCGACGCGCGCGGCTTCGTGCAGCTCACGCGGCACGGTCTGCAGGCCCGCCAGGAACAGGATCATGTAGTAACCCATGTCGCGCCAGGTGCTGACGATCACGACGGCGGGCATCGCCCACTCCGATGACGTGAGCCAGCCGGGAGGCTCGGAGATGCCGATCGCCCGGAGCACCTCGTTGATGGGTCCGTAGTCGGGGCTGAAGAGCAGGTTCCACACCACGGCGATCGCGACGATCGAGGTGATGTACGGGAAGAACGCGGCGGTGCGGAAGAACGCGACGCCGCGGAGTTTGTTGTTGAGCAGCAGTGCGAGCCCGAGCGAGACGACGATCGTCAGCGGGATGTGCATCACCGAGTAGTAGATGGTGTTCCAGAACGCGATGTGGAAGCTGCCGTCGCCCATCAGGCGCTGGAAGTTCGCGAACCCCACCCAGTCGGCCTTGCCGAACACGTTCCAGTTCGTGAACGCCATGTAGAAGAGGATCAGCACCGGGAGCAGGGTCAGGAACCCGAATCCGATGAAGTTCGGCAGGATGAAGCTCCAGCCGATCAGGGCATTGCGGCGACGCAGTGCCGAACGTCTGCGGGGCAGCTTCGTCTGCGGCGGGGCCGCGTCGCGGCTCGGGGCCTCGGTGGTCGTCATGTCTCTCGTCTCCTGGATGCTGCGCGAGGGCGATGTCGGGGGCCGACCGGCGGCCGGCCCCCGAGTGGATCAGCCGACCTCGTTCTTCACGCGGTCCTCGGCGGTCTTGATGGCGTCGTCCACAGACACAGATCCCGACATGACGGCGGTGTGCAGATCGGCGAGGATCCCCTGGATCGTCGCCGTCTTGCTCGACGTGGGGTTCTCGGGAAGAACCTCGTGCGTCGACCAGGCGAACTTCGACAGATCATCCGTCGGCGCACCCTCGACCGCGAAGTAGGACTCGACGACGGCGTCGTTCGTGAGCGCCGGAGTGATCCCGATCTCGGCGAGCGCCTGCGCGCCCTCCTCGGATGCGGCGAACTCGAGGAACTCCTTGGCGGCGTCGGCCTTCGCGGAGTCGATGTTCGCGTTGATGCCGAAGCCGGTCGGGTCGCCGAACGTCACCGGGGTGTTGTCGGTGCCGGTCGTCTTCTCGTCGAGCTGCGGTGCGGGAGCGATGCCCCACTCGAAGTCGTTCGCCTCGCCCGACGCCTGCTGCGCGATGAGGGTCGCGGTGTACCACGTGCCCATCAGCATCATCGCGGCCTTCTGCGTGCCGAACTCGCCCTGGTAGGTGAGCTGGTTGGCGGTCGACGTGTTGAAGTCGACCTGGTCGCCGGCATCCTGCAGCGCGAGCGTGTTGTCGTAGTAGTCCTTCATGTTGCTGAAGTCGCCGTCGAGCACGCTGGTGTCGGTCTGCGCGTTCGCGAAGCCCTGCACGGTCGACTGCCAGCGGTGCAGGTACGTGCCCTTGGAGGCGTCAGTGGTGAGCGCCTCCGCGGCATCCGCGTAGTCCTCCCACGTCCACGATCCGTCGGGCTCGGCGACGCCGGCCGCCGCGAACAGGGCCTTGTTGTAGAAGAGCACCCAGGAGTCCTGGCGGTACGGCACAGCGTAGGCGGCGCCGTCGACCTCGTAGGAGTCCGCGCCGCTGATGCCGTCGGGCAGAGCCACGTCCGAGACGTCGAGCAACTGGCCGCCCTCCTGGAAGGTCGTGACGTACTTGACCTCCTTCTGCGTGATGATGTCGGGACCCGACCCTGCGGCGAGGTCGGCGGTGACGAGGGTGTTGTACTCGGCCGCGTCGTATTCCTTGAGCTCGATCTTCACGTTCGGGTGGTCCTTGGTGAACGCGTCGGCGAGCGTCTGGAACTCGGGGGTGGTGTCGATGCTCCATCCCGAGAGCGTGAGCGTGACGGGGGCGTCGGGGTCGGTGCTCTCTCCGGCGTCGCTGCTGCCGGAGCAGCCTGCGAGGGCGAGGGCCGCGACGGCGGCGATGCTGCCGGCGGCGAGGATCTTGCGGTTCATGGGGATACTGCTCCTTTGCAATGGCGGGTGCCCCAAACGGGGCGGGAGGACGGGTCGGGATGACGGGTCGGGTTACGGCTCAGGCGAGCCGGTGTTCGGTGGTGGTGGAATCGGGCCACACCACGGCGACGTCGTCGCCGTCGATGCGGACGGTGGGAACGGATGCCGCCGCGCGGTCGCACAGGTGCACCGCGGTCGCGATCCACTCACCCGTCGACACCGGGTACGTGACGACGGGCACGGAGGCGGCTGCGCCGAGCGGGCTCGCATCGCGCCGGTTCTCGATCGAGGGCACTCCCCCGGGCGTGAGTGCGGCGATGGTGCTGTGGCGGCCGCGGGCGCTGGCTGCGGCCACGGTCTCGGAGACGGTGTCGTCGACGGCATCGGCGGCGAGCGCCCAGCCTCCGATGCGCAGGGCGGTGGGTGCGGCATCCGCCTCGATCCGGTCGATGCGCACGACTCGCACCTCCCATGCACCGCGCACGATCGACCAGGTGGTGACGGTGCCCGCGATCTCGACCTCGCCCGTGATGCCGGAGCCGTGTCGGGTCTGGGTCGCGGCCGGCGCGATCCAGTGCGCGGTCGCCTCGGATCCGGCGATCGCCGCATCCCCGTCGCGCCGGATGCCCTGCACGCGCATGCCGGCACGATGCGTCGCCCGGCCGTCGGCGTGCAGCAGTGCGATCGACTGCTCGAGGGGCTCTGCCCAGGCGTCGCCGTTCAGCAGCGGGCTCGCAGCCGTCGAGTAGCCGAGGCGCGCGTAGAGCGGCGAGTCCCCGACGAGGTCACCGGGTCGGGCGTGGTCGGCTCCGTGGTTGATCACCCGGACGATGCCGTCGTCGCTCGTCGCGGAGATGATCCACGCCGGGGCTTCGACGACCCGGAGGACGTCTGCGGTTTCGGTCGGCAGCAGCTCGACCGGCGCCGACCACACCGGGTGGTCAGCGGGGAGAGCGATGCCGAGCAGGCCCTTCGATGCCCAGTACGCGGATCCGGTGCCGGAGTAGTTCTGCGCGAGCCGGCGCCACTCGTCGTGCCACCCGAGGTCGAGGAGCCCGTGATCGTTGGGGGCGCCGTTCTCGGCGAAGTGGCGGACGATGGAGGATGCCGCGCGGCGCAGCTGCGCGGCCGGGACCGACGGGACCTCGGCGATCACACCGGCCCAATAGGGGGCTGCCGCGGCGAAGCGGTAGACCAGGCTGCGCCCCTGGATCAGTGGAGCACCGTCGGCACCGACGAGCGCGATCGCGTCCTGCAGGAAGGTGTCGAGGCGGGCGAGGTCGCCCGCGGTCCGACCGCCCGCTAGCTCGGCGGCGCCCTGCATCCGCGACCACAGCACCGGGTAGAGGTGAAGGGCCCAGCCGACGTAGTGGTCGTACGAGCGGTCGTCACCGTCGGAGATCCACCCGCCCTCGCGGAGGAACGAGTCGTGCTGAGCCAGGTCCTGCTCGATATCGGCCTGCGACCACGGGCCGCCCACCGAGCGCAGGAAGGTCTGCACGACGACGCGGAACCACAGCCAGTTGTTCTTCGGGTAGCTGTCGTCGCCCACGACGGGCGCGAGGTAGTCGATCATGCGGTGCTGAGTGGTCTCGTCGAGGCGATCCCAGATCCAGGGGCGCGTCATGTCGAGGATCAGGGCGATCGACGCCGCCTCGACCTTGGCCTGTGCATGCTCGTCGAGCCGCACCCACCGGTCGGGGCTCGCAGGATCGACCCCGGCCACGATGCCGCGCGAGTAGAAGTCGATGAGGTCGTCGACCCCTTCGCCGCGTGCCCCCGCGATACGGAAGCCCGCCAACAGGAAGGTGCGCACGAATCCCTCGAGGCCATCGACGTCGATCCCGTATCCGCCCGAGGCGCCGGGCAGCGTGATGCGGGCGTTGTTCTCGGAGGCCCACGGACGCACGGCCGCGAGCAGTCGGTCGGCGTACGCGATCAGATCGTCGCGAGACCATTCCGTCTCGCGGGGGCTCTGAGCGGAACGGCGGCTCATCGCCGTCGCCGTTCCGGTGCGCTCGTATGCCACAGGGTTCTCCTTTGAAGACTGCTTCGAGATGGACCGCGACGGATGCCGTCTCTTTGCGATCGTTGGGAGATTATCACCGCATTTCGATCAAGACAAGACTCAAATATAGCTAGATCGATCATTTTCGATCAGTTATGCTGAGTGCGTGAACACGCTCCCCGCGCCGACCGCCGATGATCGCGCCGCCTGGTCGCACATCGATGCGGCCGATCTGCGCGCCCGCGCCGAGGCCGATCTCGGCACACCCTGGCCGCAGCCCCTCGCCAGTCAGGCGGCCCGCGTGCACCGCGACGGCGATCGCGTCGCCTGGGAGAATCCGGCCTTCGCCCGCCAGCACCGCCTCAGTCGCGCCGTCGTCGCCGCGGCCGCGACTCTCGATGAGCAGTGGATCGACGAGGTCATCGACGGGGTGCAGCTGCTGTGCGAGCAGAGCTCGTGGTGCTGGCCCGCCCACGACGACACGTTCGACAGGCGCGGCAGCGTGCTCGCGACCGTCACCGATCCCTTCCTCGACCTCGGCGCCGGTGAGGTCGTCGCCCAGCTCGCGTGGATCGACCACGTGCTCGGCACGCAGCTCGATGCCCGCGCCCCCGGTATCCGCTCCCGCATCCGGCACGAGGCGCAGAGGCGTGTCTTCGACCCCTTCGTCGAGCGCCGCGACTGGCACTGGCTGGGCCTCGACGGCGATGTGCACAACTGGAACCCGTGGATCCACTCGGCAGTCCTCACCGCGGCCGTGCAACTGCACGAGCACCCCGACCACATCATCGACCTGGTCGTCGAGGGGCTCGACCGCTACCTCGTCTCGCTGCCCGACGACGGCGCGATCGACGAGGGCTATTCGTACTGGTGGAACGGAGCCTGCCGCGCGCTCGAGGCTCTCGACCTGCTCGAGTACGCGACGGACCGCTCACGCCGCGACCTCGTCGGCCTGCGCGAGACCGTCGCGTTTCCGCATCGCTGCCACCTCGGCGGCGACTGGTACGCCAACCTCGCGGACGGGCAGGCTCGCCCGCCTGCGGATCTCCCCTGGCATGCCCTGCACCGCGCCGCCCGGCGGATCGGCGATGCGGATGCCGCGGCCCACGCCGCCTCGCACCGCGCCGCACCTCCGTCGGAGTTCGCCGGTCTCGGGCGCCTCGTGCAGGAGCTGACCGATGCCGGCTGGCTCGCAGCCGCCGCCACTGCGTCTCCCCTCCCGCGCGACGTGTGGCTGCCCTCGACGCAGGTGCTGCTCGCCCGCGAACGAGCGGGATCTGCCGCCGGTCTCGGCCTCGTGGTCAAGGGCGGGCACAACGCCGAGCACCACAACCACAACGACGTCGGCTCGTTCATCGTGACGTCAGACGGGGTTCCCGTGATCGTCGACGCGGGGCGTCCGACGTACACGAAGGCCACGTTCGGGCCCGACCGGTACTCGATCTGGACCATGCAGAGCTCGTGGCACAACACCCCCACGGTCGCCGGCGTCGACCAGTCGCCGGGGCGGGAGTTCGCGGCGTCCGAGGTCGAGGCCTCGGTGACGGATGCCGTGTCGTCACTGTCGCTCGACCTCGGCGCCGCGTACGCGCTCGACGGGCTCACCTGGCGGCGCACCGCCGCCCTCGACCGTGCGGAGAGGGTCGTGCGGGTGTCGGACGCGTGGGACGGGCCCCTCTCAGACAGCCCGACCACCCTCAACCTCGTCGTCGCCGGCACCGTATCCGCCCGCGATGACGGCATTCGTGTCGCGCCGCTCGACGGGGCGACGCCCGTCGTGATCCGGTGGGCTGCCGGCATCCGCTCCGCCCACACGGTGCGCCTGCTCGACGACCCGATGCTGAGCGATGTGTGGGGCGAGCGACTCACCCGCATCGAACTGGACGTGAGCGCGCACGATCGCGCGTGGATCACGGTAGAAAGAGACGACGCCACCCCGGGGACGGGTGACAGCGAGGACGACCGATGACCGATCAGCAGCACGCTCCGCTGGCGCCCGCGCGTCACGCGCACATCCTCGCCGCACTCGAACGCGACGGGATCGTGCGGGTCTCGCGTCTCACCGAAGAACTCGGGGTCGCGCCCGTGACGCTGCGTCGAGACCTTCAGCAACTCGAAGAGGAAGGGCGTCTCGAGCGCGTGCACGGCGGCGCCGTGCCAGCCGAGGCTGCGCGCGTCGACGAGCCGGTGCCCGCGCAGACCGGCGGCGCGATCGGCGTGCTGGTGCCGTCGCTCGCGTACTACTGGCCAGGCGTCGTGCGGGGCATGGAGGCCGAGGCACGCAAGCGCGGGCTCCGCCTGGTGCTGCGCGGAGCCTCGTACGAACTGCAGGACGAGCGCCCGGTGCTCGAGCGCCTCATCGCCTCCGACGACATCCGCGGCCTCATCGTCGCCCCCAACCCCGACGTCACCCACGCGCAGGACGTGGTGCAGTGGCTCGACGCCTCCGGGGTTCCGACGGTGTTCGTCGAGCGCGACGCCGTGGTGCTCCCCGACCGCGCGCCCGTCGAGAACGTCACGACCGACCACGCCCTGGGCGCGGTGCTCGCCGCACGTCACCTCGCCAGCCTCGGCCACCGCCGCATCGGCCTCATCCTGTCGCGGGAGTCTCCCACCGGCCGCAAGATCGTCACCGGATGGGCGACGGCCTGCGAGGAACTCGGACTCGCGCCGGCCGACCACTTCGAGAGCCTCTTCCCCGACCGAAACGGGCCGGGCTTCGCGACCGCCGTCAATGCCGCCATCGACACGGCGCTCGACGCCGGAGTGACCGGGCTGCTCATCCACTCCGACCCCGAGGCCATGGCGTTCATCGACATCGCACTGAACCGCGGGCTGTCGGTGCCCGAAGACCTCTCGGTGGTCGCCTATGACGACGAGGTCGCTCAGCTGTTCACCCCCGCACTCAGCGCGGTCAGCCCGCCGCGTGCCGCCGTCGGCGCCGCCGCGATCGACCTTCTCGCCAAGCGCATCGCCGACCCCACGCGTCCGGTGCATCGGGTGTCGCTGAGCCCGACGATGCACGCCAGGGAGTCGTCGGCACCTCCCGCCTGACGTCAGCGGGTGCTGGAGCGTTCGACCAGGACGGTCGGCACCACAGCGGATGCTTCGACGCCCGATGTGCCCTCGATCTCGGCGACGAGCAGGTCGACCGCGCGGTGCGCGAGCGCCGTGAAATCCTGGCGGATCGTGGTGAGCGGCGGGCGGTAGTTGGCGGCATCCGGCACGTCGTCGAATCCGATCACACTGACATCCTCGGGAACCAGACGCCCCGCCTGGGCGAGCGCGCGCAGCAGCCCCAGCGCCATCTGGTCGTTGGCGCAGAACACGGCGGATGCTGCGCCCAATGCGTCGCCCGCAGCGAACCCGGCCTCGGCCGACCAGTCACCACGGACGACCATCGGCGGCTCGACGCCTGCGGCGAGAAGGGTCTCACGCCAGCCACGCTCGCGCTCAGTCGCCGCGAACGAATCGGCGGGACCGGCGAGATGGTGCACGGTCTCGTGTCCGAGGCTCAGCAGATGCGCGGTCGCGGCAGCGGCGCCGCCGACATGATCGCTGTGCACGACGGCGAGGTCGGCCGCGCCCGGGGCATCGACGACCACGAGTCGCAGTCCGGCCGGTCGATCGGCCGCCGGCACCAATGCTGAGGCCTCGTTCAGCACGATCGCGCCGTCGACCTCCTGTTCGGCGAGGCGCTCGAACGCTGCGGCGACGCTCGCGCCCGCGGTCACGAGGGTGAGAGCGTAGCCGCGCTCGGCGGCCGCCTCGGCCGTGGCCTGCAGCATGCGCGAGTTGCCGACCGTCGCGAGCGTGGTGACGACGAGTCCGATGGTCTGGGATCGACCGGTGCGCAGCGCTCGCGCGGCGCGATGCGGCCGGTACCCGAGCTCGACCATGGCCTTCTCGACGCGCTCGCGGGTGACGGGGTCGACGCGGGGGCTGTCATTCACGACACGGGAGACGGTCTGGCCGGAGACCCCGGCACGGGAGGCGACCATCGCCATCGACACGCGGCCGGACGAGGGGCGTCGGCGGCGGGGGCTGCTCGGCTCGCGCACAAGGTCATCATCCACCGCAGGCACACCCCATCTCGCGTTCGCAACTCAGCAATGTTGACGTTACCACGGCGATGTGCGTACCATGTTTACGTGAACACGACCGAATCTGCTGGGATGCGCACCGAGACCCTCTCCGCCGGAATCATCAAGCGCGCGACCACGCTCGCCGACGGCCGCGAGCTGATCTACTTCGACGACCCCGACACGACGCTCGGCGAAGAGCGCGCTGTCGACTCCCGCACCCTCGACCCTCGCGGCGAGACCGCCACGATGCGCCTCGACGTGCTCACGGGAGACTGGATCACGGTCGCCGCGAACCGTCAGAACCGCGTCATGATGCCCAGCGCCGACGCCGACCCGCTGGCCCCGCAGTCGCCGACCAACCCGTCGGAGGTCCCCTCGCTCTACGACGTCGCGGTGTTCGAGAACCGCTCCCCCGCCTTCGGCCCGGCACTGGCCGAGGCGACCGGCATCGCCCCCGAGGCGAGCAATCCTCCCCGCGGGCTCGACGACCTCTCAGCCCTCGGCCTCGGCCGCACCCGCACCTCGGTCGGCCGCTGCGAGGTCGTGTGCTTCAGCCCTGAGCACACCGGATCCTTCGGCACCCAGTCCGTCACCCGCGCCCGCACGGTCATCGAAGCCTGGGCCGACCGCACCGCCGCCCTCTCGAAGCTCCCGGGCATCGAGCAGATCTTCCCGTTCGAGAACCGCGGTGAGGCCATCGGGGTCACGCTCCCGCACCCGCACGGTCAGATCTACGCCTACCCCTACGTGACGCCGCGCACCACCCGCGTGCTCGAGTCGATCGACCGCACCGCTCCCGAACTCTTCCAGCACATCCTCGAGTCCGAGCAGGCATCCGAGCGCGTCGTGTTCCGTGGCGAGCACTGGACCGCATTCGTGCCCTTCGCCGCCCGCTGGCCGCTGGAGGTGCACCTCATGCCGCACCGCCACGTTCCTGACTTCGCCGAGACGACGGATGCCGAGCGCGACGAGCTCGCCCCTCTCTACCTGCGACTGCTCCGAGGCGTCGACGCGCTCTACGACACCCCGACCCCGTACATCGCCGCCTGGCACCAGGCTCCGGTCAACGTCGGCCGCGACAGCGTGCGCCTGCACCTGCAGCTGACGAGTCCCCGCCGTGCCGCCGACAAGCTCAAGTTCCTGGCCGGCTCCGAGGCCGCCATGTGGGCCTGGGCCGCCGAGGTCACCCCCGAACAGGGCGCCGCCCGCATCCGCGACGCCATCGCGAAGGCGGACGCCGCGCACGCACAGAGCACCAGCACCAGCACCCACACCGCAGACACCGCAGACGAGGCATCCGCATGACCACCACTCTCGAGGCCGCGACCGCCCTCTTCGCCGACCTCACCGGCCGCGCACCCGACGGCGTCTGGTCGGCGCCGGGCCGGGTGAACCTGATCGGCGAGCACACCGACTACAACGACGGCTTCGTGCTGCCGTTCGCGATCCCGCACCGCACCTACGCGGCCGTGGGGGTCCGTGACGACGGCCTCGGCCGAGTGCGCGTCGCATCGACCTTCGCCGACGAGCCGGTCGAGATCTCCCTCGACGGGCTCGACGAGATGTTCCCCACCCCGTCAGGCAGCACCCCCGGGGTGCCCGAGTGGGCGGCATACCCGCTCGGCGTCGCGTGGGCGCTGCGTCAGGCCGGTGCTCAGGGCGCCGGCCTCGACATCGCGATCACCTCCGACGTGCCCGTCGGCGCAGGGCTCTCCTCCTCGGCTGCGATCGAGGGAGCCACGGCATCCGCTCTCAACGAACTGTGGCAGGCCGGACTCGACCGCACGGCGCTCGCCCGCGTCGGTCGCCGTGCCGAGAACGAGGCTGTCGGCGCCCCGACCGGCATCATGGACCAGATGGCCTCGATGCTCGGCGAGCCCGACGCGGCGATCTTCCTCGACTGCCGCTCGCTCGAAGCCGTGCTCGTGCCCGTCGGCATCGCCGAGGCCGGCCTCGCGATCCTCGTGATGGACACGCGCGTCAAGCACGCCCACTCCACCGGCGGATACGGCGAGCGCCGAGCCGCCTGCGAGCGCGGCGCCGCGATCATGGGCGTGCCGAGCCTGCGCGACGTGTCGGTCACCGACCTGCCGCGTGCCGAGGAGCTCATGGATGACGTGACCTTCCGTCGCGTGCGCCACGTGGTCACCGAGAACCAGCGTGTGCTCGACACCGTGCGCGTGCTGCGCGAAGAGGGAGCCCGCGCGATCGGCGACCTCCTCGTCGCCTCGCACGCCTCGATGCGCGACGACTTCGAGATCTCGGTGCCCGAGCTCGACACCGCGGTCGAGGCCGCGCTTGCGGCCGGCGCCATCGGAGCACGCATGACCGGCGGCGGCTTCGGCGGAGCGGCCATCGCGCTGATCGAGCAGGATGCGGTGCAGGAGGTGACGGATGCCGTGAACGCGGCGTTCGCAGCATCCGCCTTCACCGCTCCGGTGATCTTCACCGTCACCCCGTCGGCGGGCGCGCACCGCGACGCCTGACGCCGGCAGGTCCCGTCCGGGTCCGCGGAACCGGACCTGAGATACTGAACTCTCAACCACCTGAGGAGCACCATGTCCTGGATCGTGACCGGCGGCGCCGGCTACATCGGCTCGCACGTCGTACGCGCACTGGCGGATGCGGGGCTCTCGCCCGTCATCCTCGACGACCTCTCGAGCGGCGTCGCGTCGTTCGCCCCCGAAGGAGTGCCGTTCGTGCGGGGCTCGATCCTCGACCGCGAGCTCGTCGAGAAGACGCTCCGCGACCACGACGCCGACGGCGTCATCCACGTCGCCGGGTTCAAGTACGCCGGTGTCTCCGTACAGCGCCCGCTGCACACCTTCGCGCAGAACGTCGAGGGCACCCGCGTGATCCTCGAGGCGATGGAGGCCGCGGGCGTCGGCAACATCGTGTTCTCCTCCTCCGCCGCCGTGTTCGGCACCCCCGATGTCGCGCTGGTCGTCGAGGACACCGCCAAGAAGCCGGCGAGCCCGTACGGCGAATCGAAGCTCATCGGCGAGTGGCTGCTGCGCGACCAGGCGATCGCGACCGCCGATTCGGCGACCCCGCTGCGCCACACGTCGCTGCGCTACTTCAACGTGGTCGGGTCCGCTGATCCGACCGTCTACGACGTCAGCCCGCACAACCTGTTCCCGATCGTCTTCGAGGCGCTGATCGCGGGCAAGACGCCCAAGATCTTCGGCGACGACTACGACACCGAAGACGGCACGAACGTGCGCGACTACGTGCACGTCGGCGACATCGCCGCCGCCCACGTCGCTGCGGCGAAGCGCCTCGCCGCAGGCGAATCGATCGAGGCGGCCTACAACCTCGGCTCCGGCGACGGCCTGAGCGTGAAGCAGATCATGGATGCCGTGGCCCGCGTCACCGGCATCGACTTCACGCCCGAGGTCGGTCCCCGCCGCGCCGGCGACCCCGACCGCATCGTCGCCACCGGAGAGCTCGCCGCCCGCGACCTCGATTGGAAGATGCGGTACACGGTCGACGAGATGGTGCGGACCGGCTGGGAGGCGCGCCAGTCCGCCTCCTGACGTCAGAGGTCTCTGGCGCGAATCGGATAGAGCCAGAAGCAGAGCCAGGCGAGGGCGGCGAAGACCATCGGCACGACAGCGACCATCACACGGATGCCGCCGTCGACCGCCTCGGGCTGCGCATCGCCCAGCGATGCATCGAAGCCGGATGCCGTGAGCACCACCGCCGCGACGACGGCCTGCAGCACGACCGAGCCGCGCACCACGAAGCCGTTGACCCCGAAGTAGGCGCCCTCTCGTCGGTGGCCCGTGCGCGTGGCATCCTCATCGATGATCTGGGCGAGCACCACCTCGAGCAGCTGCAGCAGACCGCCGACGCCTACTCCCACCGCGACGCCGACGAGTGCCGCAGCGATCACGCTCGACGGCAGCAGGAAGCCGAGCATGGCGACGCCGAAGACCGCGACGCTCCACAGCAGTGCCGTGCGTGGTGAGGTGCGTCGCACGACGGCGCTCCACAGCACGATCGACGGGATCGCGGTGACGAAGATCGCGCCCAGCAGCAGACTGCCCTCTCCCTCGGGTGCACCCAGCGAGTACCGCACATAGAACGGGATCGCCGCGAGGATCACGGCGATCGCCGTCTGGATGAACAGGGAGCCGAGCACGTAGGGCACGAACGCCCGGTTCGCGAACGTGTATTTCAGTTGGTCGCCCCAGCGCATCGCCTCGGATGCCGCCTCGGGCACCTGGCGCTCGATCATGCCGCCGAAGAACGACCACACGAGCAGCACCAGGCAGACGGCCGAGAGCACGATCGCCATGCCGGGCCAGCCGATCGACCCGTACAGCGCAGGCGCACCCGCGGTGCCCAGCACCATTCCGAGGATCGCGAAGATCTGGCGCGGGACGTTGCCCCGGGCGCGCTCTTCGGTGGTGCGGAAGATCTCGGGGAACAGCGCCGAGATGTTCAGCACCACGACCACGAATGCGATGTCGTAGACCGCGACGACGACCAGGAACCAGACGATCAGACCTGCGGCGGGCAGCTCCGGCGGCATCCACACCAGCGCGAACGCCACGACGAGCGGCACGATGCCGAGACCGATCCAGGGGATGCGGCGGCCCCACGGCGTGCGGATGCGGTCGGACACCGCGCCGACCACGGGGTTCAGCACCGCGTTCAGTACGCCGTGCGCGATCATCGCGGCGGCGACCCATGTCGGCTCGACGCCGAGGCGCGTGACGTAGAAGTAGACGACGAACGCCGAAAACGTCTGCGCCATGAGCTGGGTCGGGAATCCGGATGCTCCGAACGCGATGGCCTGCGCCCTCGTGGGCGCGGCGTCCAGCCGTCGGTCGCGCAGATGTGTGGTCAGCGAACTCATACGCTCGCTCTCCGCTGCAGGTCGCGCAGGTCGCGCCACCCCAGCCTGACGAGCCCTTCGTCGGCGATCGCCTGCAGCACCGCAGGGTCCGAGAGCAGGCGCAGCTCGTGCCCTCGCTTGACGGCGGCGTAGTCGACGGCCGCGCGCAGCTCGTCGTCATCGACCATCGGATGCAGATAGATCTCGGTCACCCCGGCGGGCACCGCGCGCAGCAGCGCGATGAAACCGTCACGCACCTGCTCGTACGACTCGCCGGGCACCTCCTCGAACGGATGGCTCCACAGCCGGTCGATGATCTCGACGCCGAAGGCATCCGCGACTGCCGAGGCTGTCGTGAGCTTCTCTTGCAGGGCGGCGTCGTTGCCGGTGCCCTCGATGCTCCGCGGCAGCCGGAACGGCAGTCCGTGACGTGCGGCGAGCTCGAACACGGGCTTCAGGAAGTCACGCCCCGTCAGCAGCCCGTAGACCGACCCCATGTGGTTGTCGAGGTGCGTGACGTCGACCCCGGCATCCAGCGCCGCCTGCAGCTGGGCAGCGATCTCGGCGGTGACATCGTCGGTCGACGCATGCTCTTCGACCTCCAGGACTCCGGCCGGAAAGTACCCGGCCGCATCCACCAGGCTCGTTCCCGTGCCGGTGAGCGGGCGCCACCGGTAGTCGCTCCACTCGCTCGTGAGCACCAGGTGCACGCCGACGTCGAGGTCGGGGCGCGCAGCGGCGAACGCCAGCGCCTCCGGCGCCCACGCGCACGGCACCATGACCGTCGCCGAGTCGATGCGCCCGGCATCCAGCAGCTGCACGATCGCGGTGTTGGCCGCGTGGCACATGCCGAAGTCGTCGGCGTTGATGATCACGGCTCGTGCTCCGGGCGGAAGTCCGAGCCGGTCGGCGAGGTCGGAGATCATCTGCCGCTCCTGTCCGATTTCGGGAGAAGACGAGAGAAGACGGTCGCGCGAAGGGCGGAGGCCGCCTCGCCCGCGGCCCCCACCAGCGGCGCCTCGGGCCCGAACGACGATACGACGAATCGCAGCGGCAGCTGGGGGGCGAGCTGCTCGGCGTAGTCGGCGACCGCGTCGAGCATCGCGGGGTGCGCGGCGGATCCGCTGAGGATGAACGCCTCGGGGTCGAGCACGAGGGCGATACTGCCGGCGACGAGGGTGAGCCGGCGTCCCATCTCGGTCGCCATCGCGATCGCGGCAGGGTCGCCGGCGGCCGCGGCGTCGAGGTGCTGATCGATCGTGAGCTCGGGGTCGCGGCCGTTGCCGAGTGCGAGGTCGCGCACCACGTCGTCGCCGAGCACGGGCGCGCCGACGGGCAGAGGGGTCTGCGGGAGGTACATGACCTCGCCCGCGACGCCCGAGAACCCGCGGTGCAGGATGCCGTCGATCACGATGCCCGCTCCGAGTCCGTCATCGAGCAGCAGCAGCGCGAAGCTCGCGAGATCTGCGCCGGTGCCCGCGGTCAGCTCGGCGAGAGCCGCCAGATTGACGTCGTTCTCGACGCGCACCGGGCAGGCGAGACGCTCCGAGAGCGTGTTCTTGAACGCACCCCCGTCTGGGCCCTGGTCGTCGCGGATGCCGCCGTCTGCCGAGACGATGCCCGGGATGCCGACCACCGCGAGCTCGAGGGGCCCGGCGACCACTCGCCGGCAGGCGGTGACGAGATCGACGATGTGCTCCACCCGATCTCCCCGCACCGGGAACGCCGCGTGATGCTCCGCGCGCACCGCACCGGTCGGGTCGACGAGAACGACGTGGGCGGCATGCCCGTCGACGTGCACGGCGGCAGCGAGTCCGAGCTGCGGATGCAGGGCCACGCGTCCGGCGGCGGGTCCCCGCGTCTCGCGATCGACGCCGGCCGGGGCCACGGCCGACGCGCTCTCGAGCATGCGCAGCACCTGAGTCACTGCGGTGCGGGAGAGCCCGGTCTCGGTGACGAGCTCGTTCCGCGTGAGCGGCCCTCGACGAGCGAGCGTCTCGAGGATCGCCCGGCCGTTGAGGGTGCGTAAGAGGGTCTGCGGGCCCGCCAGTGGTCTTGCCATGATGATCCCCCCGGATTCGACGTGCGCCCAGCATGACACATCGTGTCTCACCGGTCGAGTGGTTCTGACATGCATTCGAACGCGCTCGTAGAGTGGTCGGATGACGACGCTGCTGATCCGTGACGGAGTGATCGACGACGCCGATCAGATCGCCGGCGTGCACGTGCGCTCCTGGCAGGCGGCGTATCGCGGGCTCATCGATCAGGAGACTCTCGACCGGCTCTCGATCTCCGAACGCGCCGAAGGCTGGCGTCGTATCTTCGTGAATCCGCTGCCCACCAGCCTCGGGATCCTGGTCGCCGAACGCGAGGGCGAGATCGTCGGCTGGACGTCCTTCGGCTCGGGGCGCGAGGAGGAGGGAGCGGGCGACGGCGAGGTCTACGGGATCTACGCCGACCCCGCCGAGTGGTCGACGGGCGTCGGACGCACGCTGCTCGACGCCGCCGAGCAGCGGATCCTGAGCGCAGGCCACGCGCGCGCCTACCTGTGGGTGCTCGACGGCAACGAGCGCGCCGACGCGTTCTACGCGCGCCGCGGCTGGGAGGCCGACGGCGCGAGCAAGGTCGAAGAGCGGCCGGGCCTGAGCCTGCGGGAGCACCGCAGGGTCAAGCGTCTCGCCGACTCCTGACCCGGCCGCGCTCGCTCTCAGTCGAGAGCCGACATCACGTGCTTGATGCGCGTGTAGTCGTCGAAGCCGTACTGCGAGAGGTCCTTGCCGTAGCCCGAGTGCTTGAATCCCCCGTGCGGCATGTCGGACACGAACGGGATGTGGGTGTTGATCCACACGCACCCGAAGTCGAGATCGCGCGAGAAGCGCATCGCGCGGGCGTGATCTGTCGTCCACACCGACGAGGCGAGCGCGTAGGGCACATCGTTCGCCATCTCGAACGCCTGCTCGTCGGTGTCGAACGATTGCACGGTCAGCACCGGGCCGAAGATCTCGCCCTGCACCGCCTCGTCGTCCTGATGCAGACCCGACACGATGGTCGCCTCGAAGAAGTAGCCCGTGTCTCCCTGACGCGAGCCGCCGGTCTCGACGGTGGCGTGCGCGGGCAGACGGTCGACGAAGCCCTGCACCTGGGCGAGCTGGGCCGCACTGCTGAGCGGGCCGTAGAGCACTCCCTCTTCGTGCGGGGCGCCCGTGCGGGCATCCGTCTTCGCCTTCTCGACCAGCGCCGCGACGAACTCGTCGTGCACCGACGAGTGCACCAGCACTCGCGTGGCTGCCGTGCAGTCCTGCCCCGCGTTGAAGAACGCTCCGGTGACGATGCCGGATGCCGCCTTGTCGAGGTTCGCGTCGGGGTAGACGATCGCCGGCGCCTTGCCGCCGAGCTCGAGGTGCACGCGCTTGACGTCGTTCGCCGCCGACCGGGCGACGGCCATGCCGGCGCGGACGGATCCGGTGATCGCGACCATCTGCGGGGTCGGGTGCTCGACGAGAGCGACCCCCGTGTCGCGATCGCCGAGCACGACGTTGAGCGTGCCGGCGGGCGTGTGCAGCGCGACGATCTCGGCGAGCAGGAGCGTCGTCAGCGGCGTCGATTCGGCGGGCTTCAGCACGACCGTGTTGCCTGCGGCGAGCGCCGGGGCGATCTTCCACACGGCCATGTTCAGCGGATAGTTCCAGGGGGTGACCTGTCCGATCACGCCGATCGGCTCGCGGCGCACGAACGAGGTGTGGCCGGCGAGGTACTCCCCCGCCGCGCGTCCTTCGAGACTGCGGGCGGCTCCGGCGAAGAAGCGCAGCTGGTCGATCGACTGCAGGATCTCGTCGGCCACGAGGCTGGCTCGCGGCTTGCCGGTGTCCTTCGACTCGAGGTCGGCGAACTGCTCGGCGCGCTCCTGCATCTCGTCGGCGATGCGGAAGAGCGCCAGCTGCCGGTCGGCCGGCGTCGTGTCACGCCAGATCGGGAACGCGGCGGATGCGGCGGCGTACGCGGCATCGACATCAGAGGTGTCGGAGACGGGCAGCTCTCCGTAGGTCTCCTCGGTCACGGGGTTGATCAGCGGCATCCGCCCCTGCCCGCTCACGGGAACGTACTGCCCGCCGATGAAGTTCTGAAGGAGTTCTGTGGCCATGACGGCCATGTTAGCGACCGGATTGCGAATACAGAAGAGTCTTCTGATTCAAACGATGGAATCAGTTGCTTCAAGCGCACGATCCTGTCAATATCGACACATGAGCGCCACAGCGAAGCAGCCTGTACTCGACGACATCTCGAAGCGGATCGTCGAGCTGCTGCAGGAGGACGGACGTCGGCCCTACGCCGAGATCGGCCGGGAGGTGGGGCTGAGCGAGGCGGCGGCGCGTCAGCGCGTGCAGCGGATGACCGAGGCCGGCATCATCCAGATCGTCGCGGTGACCGACCCGATGCAGCTCGGCTTCAACCGCATGTCGATGATCGGCATCCGTGTCACCGGCGACCCGCGGCTCATCGCCGAAGAGCTGACGAAGATCACCGAGCTCGCCTACGTCGTGGTCACGCTCGGCACCTTCGACATCCTCGTCGAGGCCGTGTGCGAGAGCGACACCCACCTGCTCGACCTGATCGCGACCCGCATTCGCACGATTCCGGGCATCACGCACACCGAGAGCCTGCTCTACGCCGGCCTCTACAAAGACCTCTACAACTGGGGCACGCGCTGAGGCGCGGGCCCGGAAACAAGGAGTGATCATGGGAACCACGGTCTTCGAACGTCGCCGCCCCGCGGATGCCGTGATCGACGCCTCGCTGCGCGACACGGCTCTCAGCGTGTTCTGGCTCGATGACGTCGAGCGGGTCACGCACCCCACGCTCTCCGGGAGCATCACCGCCGACCTCGCCATCGTCGGCGGTGGATACGCGGGCCTCTGGACCGCCGTGCGGGCCAAGGAGCGCGATCCGCAGCGTCGGGTCGTGCTGCTCGAGGCGTCGCGCATCGCGTGGGCGGCTTCCGGCCGCAACGGCGGGTTCTGCGAGGCGAGCCTCACGCACGGACACGAGAACGGCCTCACCCGCTGGCCCGACGAGATCGATCGCCTCGAGGAGCTCGGCCTCGAGAACCTCGACGGCATCGAAGAGACCGTGAAGCGATACGCGATGGACGTCGACTTCGAGCGCACCGGACAGCTGGCTGTGGCCGTCGAGCCGCACCAGGTGGAGTGGCTGCGCGAGGAGGAAGGCTTCCTCGACCGTGAGGCCGTGCAGGCCGAGGTGCACTCCGACACGTTCCTCGCCGGAGCGTGGGAACGCGAAGGGTGCGCCCTCGTGCATCCCGCGAAGCTCGGTCTCGAGCTGGCGCGCGTCGCCGTGGAACTGGGCGTCGAGATCTACGAGCAGTCGCTCGTGCGCGAGATCGTCGGCGACGGATCGAGTGCGATCACGCTCGTCACCCGCGATGGCGGGCAGGTGCGAGCGGATGCCGTGGCTCTCGCCACCAACGTCTTCCCGTCGCTCCTCAAGCGCAACCGACTCATGACCGTTCCGGTGTACGACTACGTCCTGATGACGGAGCCCCTGACCGACGAGCAGCTCGACTCGATCGGCTGGTCGAACCGCCAGGGGCTGGCCGACAGCGCCAACCAGTTCCACTACTACCGACTCACGGCCGACAACCGCATCCTGTTCGGCGGATACGACGCGGTGTACCACTTCGGCGGCAAGGTGCGCCCCGAATACGAAGACCGCGCCGAGAGTCACCGCAAGCTCGCATCGCACTTCTTCACGACGTTCCCCCAGCTCGAGGGCCTGCGGTTCACGCACCGCTGGGCTGGGGCGATCGACTCGTCGAGCCGCTTCTGCGCGTTCTTCGGCACCGCCCGCAAGGGACGCATCGCCTACGCGACGGGGTTCACCGGCCTCGGCGTCGGCGCCGCCCGGTTCGCCGCCGACGTCATGCTCGACAAGCTGTCGGGCGAGCCGACCGAACGCACCGAGCTCGCGATGGTGCGCGAGAAGCCGATCCCCTTCCCGCCCGAGCCCGTCGCCTCGATCGGCGTCAACCTCGTGCGCGCCGCGATGAACCGGGCCGACCACAACGAGGGCAAGCGCAACCTGTTCCTGAAGACCCTGGATGCCGTCGGCATGGGATTCGACTCGTGAGCGAGCTCGCACCGGGCGCACTCGCTCCAGGAACTGGAGTGGATGCCGCGGCGCTGCCTCTGGTGCACGAACCGCTGCCTGCGGATGACGTGCTCATCGGTCGCCCGACGACGGCGGTGCATGCGTTGGCGACGCTCGGCGAGGTCGAGGTCGGCATCTGGGAGATGACCCCCGGCACGGCATCCGATGTCGAGGTCGACGAGGTCTTCGTCGCGCTCTCAGGTCACGCCCGCATCGAGTTCGTCGAACCGGCGCTGCCCGCGATCGAGGTCGACCCCGGTTCGGTCGTGCGCCTGGCCGCGGGCCAGCGCACGGTGTGGACCGTCACCGAGACGCTGCGCAAGGTCTACATCGCCTGACTCGCTGGGGTGTGACCAGGCGATCCCCCAAAGAAAATCAGCCCGCGCCTCTCGGCAACGGGCTGATCGTGATGCATCCACTATTACGCAGGAACGCACGCCGCACCAGTATTCAACGGCTCCGCCAGACCCTCTCGACGAACCTCCGCGCCGCTTCCCCTCAGGCGCGCGCGGGTGCTCCCGCCGCGACGGCCGGCTTCTCATCCGTGCCCTTGATCACCCAGTAGACGACGGCGACAGCGAGGATGCCGATCACCGGGCTCAGGAACGCGGCCCAGGCCGTGCCGAGCGGGGCGAACCCGACCGCGAACACCGAGACGTCCCAGAGGCCGTGCAAGGCCATCGCCCAGATGAGCGACCCGGTCACGCGACGCACGATGTAGAAGCAGGTGCCCGACATCGCGGCGAGCACGACCTGGCCGAGCGTGGGGCCCACGGGGGCGCCGAGCGCGGCGTTGATGATGTGCATCCCGCCGAAGAGCAGGGAGGTGAGCAGCCACACCCATACCTCGGAGAGGCGTGAGCGGAGGGCCGTCAGCAGGAGCCCTCGTGACATCAGTTCTTCACAGAATCCGACGGCGAGCCCGAGGGCGAGCAGCGACAGCAGGAACGACGCGTCGAACTTCGACCAGTCGGTGTTGAAGAGGTTCGCGACAGCGACGACGAGCATGATCGCCGGGACGAAGATCGGCCACTTGTGGTGCGAGCGCGTGCGCTCGAACAGCGCGGGCTTCCACCACCCCAGCAGCCACGTGGTGATGGCGAGCAGCACGGCGCCGACTGCGAGGTCGAGCACCGCTCCTCGCCAGGTGAACTCGGCCGAGGTGCCGATCTCGGTGTACGCCACCCCACTCAGCTTCGACACGACGAAGATGACTGCGACGTAGCCGACGTAGATCGCGAGGCCGATCCAGACCCGAGGGGTGACGCGCATGAGGTTCTACCTTCCGTCGGCGAGGGGATTCCGATCACCCAACATATCGGTGGTGCGGCGGCGCATTGACGCGATGCCGTGACGGCACGACTGAGCAGAGTCCCGTCAGGCGCGATTCCAGGGCGGGAGCGGATACTCGCTGGCGGGTTCCGGCCAGCCGATGGAGACGACGCACGCCACGAGCACGACGGCGATGCTGAGTGCGACGAGAACGGACGAGGTGACTCTGGCGGTCTTCGACGGAGCCTGGTCTCCACCGCGAATCGTGAGTGCCGACAAGCCCAGCAGAACGAGCCAGACCACGAGACCGAAGATCGACAGCCCGATACCGATCTCGCTCTCGCCATCTTCCCAGAAGCTCCGCTTGATGAACCCGTCCGCCCATCCCAGTCCTGCACCGCTGAATCCCGCTGCGGCGATGAGGCCCAGAAGGGTAGCGACGACCCATACAAGGAGTCCGCCCAGCATTCGCATGCTGTGAACCCTATCCGCACGCCCCGCAGTCGCGTGCGCCATACCCGGGTGATGCCCGCAGGAGAGCTGGCGAAGTCAGTCTTCGGGTGCCGAGTCCCTGCCGCGGTCCGCATCGAGGACGATCCCGAGCCTGCTGGCGACCTCACGAGACCGCCCCTCAGCGTCATCTGCTGTGCGCTCGATGCGGGGCAGATCCTCCGGGCCGAAGTACCAGGTCGACCGGTCTCCCGGTGAGACATATCGTTCTTCGTCAGTGAGCTGCGCGTCGGCGCGGGCCTTTCGGAGGTCGGCCTCGGCACGGTCCCGCTCGTCGAAGACCCGTGAAGCCAGCGCGATGTCACGGGCCGGTAGATCCGCCGGGGCACCAGCAGCGACAAGGGGATGGATCAGCACGGATGGCAAGGGCCTCAGGATGGGAGTAGCCGGTACCGCGCGCGAGGCGATGACCGCGGTCACGGTCGCACCCAGGACGAACAACAGCGCCACGGCGATGGCCGCATCTCGAAACGGTAGTCGGAGCGACGCGACCACCGCGCCGGCCGCGGCCGCGAGCAGGAGACCCCCGGCGATCGGGACGAGACACCCCATCGCATCCCTCTTGCCACGGGCGGCGCGCGCTCGCCGATGGCTCTCGATGATCGCCGTCGCGTCGGTTCCGCTGTCCGGCGGCACGAGGTGCAGCTGATCTGGATGCGTTCGGATCGCCGCAGCATCGACGGCCGGGCAGGCGGAAGCAATCCGGGCGGTCGGAGGAGATCGGCATCGAACCATCCTCTCGCGCGAGGCCCCGCCTGGCTGACGTCGAGAAGCGGGAATCGGTCTGCCAGTATGTCGTCATGTCCGGCACATGCAAGCTCGCCTCTGTACTCGCCGCACTCGCCGTGGCGGCTGCCGTGCTGGCCGGGTGCACCGCCACCGCACCGGCGGCGGTTCCGACGACCGAGGCATCCGCTTCGACGGATGCCAGCGAGCCGGTCACCGAGGCTACACCTGCGCCGGAATCTACCGAGCCGGAAACCTGCTCCCAGCTGTCGGAGGTCTACGGCACCACCGGCAGTCTGTATTTGGAGCGGCAGGGGACTCTCCGGGATCTAGGCGCGCGTGAGTTCGCGCGGGGCGAGGTGACAGTCGATGAGGACGGCACACCCGTGACTTATACCGTTGAGCCCGGCGACGTTCAGGCCGTGATCGCCGAACGGCTCTGCGCGTACCCGACCCTCGACTCGATGAACCACGTGCGCGTGATCCAACCAGGGCAGGTGCTCTGGCTCACACCCAACCCCGACACTCCCTGGGTGCCTTACTACAGCCCTGATGACGCGCCTGAGGGGTTCCTACAGATCCCGTATCAGCAGGCGATCGAGTCCGCGGGCAGGGCGGTTGACGCCGGTGATGTGGACACTGTGCGGTCGATCTGGAACGGCACGCTCAAGGGCATGTTCGTGAACCAGGACACCATCGACGCGGTGCAGAAGGTCGTCGACTCCGGCGACCTCGACGCGCTTCGCCAGCTTTTCTCCTGATGAAAGCGGTCGCTGCGATGACTCCGAGTGCGCACGCGCTTTCCGGCCACGGGGTCTATGGACTGCGTACAGCCCGCGATTGACGAGACTGAAGCCTGCCGACGACGACCATCCCGGCGCCAATGATGGCGATACCGAGCGCGGTCACCATCACTGCCGCGTCGCGAGGCAGCATGGCGCACCCGACGGACGTGTCCTCGTAGGGGCAGCTTCTCCAGGGCTGGAAGAAGAACAGCACTGCTGTCGCGGCACCCAGCAGCGCCGCTGAAGCGCCGATGAACGCCATCAATCTCGATGCGCGTTGAGTCACGGTTTCAAAGTAACTCAGCAATCACACTGGGCTCCTGAACATCTTCGGCGGAGCGGCGCATCTCCCTCCAGTGGCGGGAGCGGCGGCCTGCCGCAAACGATCGTTTGCGGCAGACGTAGTTGTTCGGCGCTCGAAGGCCCGCCGCTATGGTCTGTCGAAACCTCCTAACGGCGGGCACTTTCGGCGGACCTGGGGTGGTGAGCGCCGTTCTCTTGGAGAAATCTCCGTCGCGTCTAGTTGTCTATCGCGGTCAACCCACTGTCGTCGAAGACCAGTATTGCGCCGTCGTTTGTAGTCGCGAGCGCTTGTGCGGAGCCGTGGGTGACGCCGGCGGGAACCCACTCGGCATTGGATCCTGTGCTGGCCCAGATCTGTCCGCCGCGGCCGACACCGACCAGCTGTTTGCCGTCAGGTGACACGGCGAGGAGGTAGAGCGCAGGTGCGTCGTTCAGGGGTGCGAAGGAGGCGCCCTCATCAGTGCTGATTTGCAGCCCGTCAGGGGTGGCAGCGATCAGTTCTCCCGCGTTGTCGAGGACGAGGCTGAACGCCAGAATTTCTCCGACCGGCGACCAGGTCTCACCGAGATCGTCGGAGCGGAGGAGCTCCGCGGAGTCCGAGGCGATCCCGTAGAGGGTGTCGTTCTTCCCGGCGGCAAGGACGTGGAAGTCTTTCTCGCCGGTGAATGAGACGGGCGTCCAAGTTCTGGCGCTGTCGTCGCTCCGGATGATTCCGAGGTTGGGGGAGCCGAGTTCTGGGGCCGTGGTTGGTCCGGGGTGCCCGGACGCGAGGAGAGCGTCACCGACGGTGATGAGGCCCATTGCGTCGAAGTCGGTCGTCTCGATACGGGAGCCGACTTCGCCATCCGGCGTGGCCGTGTAGATCCCGTCGTGGGCGCCGAGGAGGTATCCGTCCTCGGAGGGGTTTGGCACGATTGCGTGGACGTGGCTGATGGACGTGGCGTGGTCGTGTCCGGTGGTGGGCTCGGCGGGTGCGGTGCAGCCGGCCAGCACGATGCTGGCTGCGATCGTCGTAGCGATCGTGAGTGCTCCGCGACGTCGCAGGCGGGGAGGGGGCAGGGTGGATTTCTTGAGGGTTCGCATGATGGTGTGCGCAACAGATCTCTAGGTGGGGTGCGGGAATCCCGCACCCCACCCATGGGTCACAGAGTTGCGAGGATCTCCTTCATGGTGGCGATCTCTTCGGTCTGCGCGTCGATGATCGTCTCAGCGAGTGCGACGGCGTCGCTGTTCTGACCGTTGTCGACTTCGTTCTGCGCCATGTCGACAGCGCCCTCGTGGTGCTGGATCATCTGCTCAAGGAACAGACGCCCCGCATCGGGACCGGTGGCATCTTCGAGGGCCTGCATGTCTTCCTCAGACATCATGCCGCTGCCGTGATCCATGCCCTCCATGCTGTCCATCTCCGCGCCCCAGTCTTCGAGCCACTGGTCCATCTTCTGGATCTCCGGCTCCTGAGCGGCCTTGATCTCTTCGGCGAGAGCGACCACGCGCTCATCGACGCCGTCTTTGCTGAGAAGGACGTCGGACATCTCGATGGCTTGTGCGTGGTGCTCCTTCATCATGCTGGCGAACATGATGTCGGCGTCATTCGCGTCCGCTGTGTCGGTGGGCGCGGACGAGCTGCCGCCGTGGTCCATGCCTTCCATGCCGTCGCCGGAACCGGTGTTTCCGGCGCAGCCCGTGAGGGCGAGAAGGGCAGTGAGGGTGAGTGCGGCGATCGCCGCGGGTCGAATCTTCATGAGTGTTCTCCAAGGGTCGGTGATGAGGCCCGGCTATTGCCGGTGCCAGGGGTGCGTGCCCGCAAAGGGGGCTAGCGCGTCATCACGTGCGACTGATGCAGAGAACCGTGAGAGAGGGCGGTGGCGGAAGCGCGTGGGCACGGGCGGGCCAACGGGTCGTCGCGGCCACGAGTGCCGTGATCAGGGTGGCATGCCGCCAGCCGAGCCCGATCCACCCGAGCAGGATCGTGGCGACCAGGAGTGCGAGGACGCACGCCATCCACGTCATCGGATCCCCGCCCCCACACGTCGCGCATCCCGCTGCCGCTGTCGGTGAGTCCTGCAGGGTGGCGGCTTCGGATGCGCCGTGGTGCTGGTCGGCCGCTCCGGATTGAGTGCTGACTGCGACGGTGTCGTGGTGGCCGGCAGCTGTAGCGTGCGAGTTGAAGGAGTGCATCGCCAGCAGACCGGCGATGACGCCCACGGCGACCGCGAGGACGGCCACGACGGTATGGGTGAGCGTGCGCGGTCCACGCACCTGTTGTGCGACGTTGATCAGCGACATACTCACCTCCCGTTCTCCTCAGCCTACGTCCGTCACCCTGACTGTTTCTTGCTACTTGCCCGCTACTGCGTCCGGGCGGAGATCCAGCCGGCGCAGCAGCTGCGCGTTGAGCGCGACGACGATGGTCGACAGGGACATCAGCACTGCCCCCACGGACATCGGGAGAACGAATCCGATGGGGGCGAGCACGCCGGCCGCGAGCGGGACGGAGAGCAGGTTGTAGCCGGCGGCCCACCAGAGGTTCTGCTTCATCTTCCGGTAGCTGGCCCGTGACAGTTCGATCACCGACAGCACCGACCGGGGGTCGTCGCTGGCGAGGATGACCCCCGCGGAGGCGATCGCGACATCCGTGCCCGCGCCGATGGCGATACCGACATCCGCTTGCGCGAGCGCGGGGGCGTCGTTCACACCGTCTCCGACCATTGCGACCTTGCGGCCCTCGCCCTGCAGTTCTTTCACCTTCGAGGCTTTGTCCTCCGGTCGCACCCCGGCGAAGTACCGGTCGATGCCGAGCTCGCCCGCCACGGAGGCGGCCACCGCGTCGGCGTCACCGGTGATCATGACCACCTGTACACCCCGCTCGTGGAGGGCCTCGACGGCGTGACGCGACTCCGAGCGGATCTCATCTGCCAAGCGCAGCGCGCCCGCGACCTGACCGTCGACGAGTACGTGGAGGATGATCGCACCCTCATTGCGCCACTCATCGGCAACCGCCAGCTCCTGGGCGTTCTCCTGCTCGAGCATGTACGGCCCACCGACCTGCACGATGTGCCCATCGACACGCGCACGGACCCCGACCGCCGGCGAGGACTCGAAGTCGGACGAGGCAGGGACCGTGAGGTTCTTCTCTTTCGCCGCGTTGACGATCGCGCGAGCGAGCGGGTGCTCGGAGTCGGCTTCCGCGGCAGCGGCCCAGGCCAACAACTGGTCAGAATCGGTGCCGGACACGGGGTCGATCGCGGTGACGGCGGGGGTGCCCTTGGTGAGAGTGCCGGTCTTGTCGAACAAGACGGTGTCGACGGTGCGCATGCTCTCCAACGCGAGACGATCCTTGATCAGCACACCCCCACGAGCCGCCCGCTCCGTCGCGATCGACACAACGAGCGGGATCGCCAGGCCCAGAGCGTGCGGGCACGCGATCACCAGCACGGTGATCGTGCGGATCACCGCGGCGTCGGGCATGCCGACAACCGTCCAGACGATCGCGGTGATCGCGGCAGCGCCGAGCGCGAACCAGAACAGCCATCCCGCCGCCTTATCCGCGAGCCGTTGCGCCCGCGACGACGAGCTCTGCGCTTCGGTCACCAGCTTCTGGATACCTGCGAGAGCAGTGTCCTCGCCGATCGCGGTGATCTCCACCCGCACACCGGAGTCGGTCGCGACGGTGCCGGCGATGACCTGGTCGCCGTCGCTGCGGCGGACGGGCCGGGATTCTCCGGTGATCATCGACTCGTCCATGCTGGCCGAGCCCTGCACGATCCGCCCGTCTGCGGGGACCCGCCCGCCCGGGCGCACCACCACCACGTCACCCACCAGCAGATCAGACGGGGCAACCGTGACGGTTGTATCGCCCTCGATCTTTTCCGCCTCGTCAGGCAGCAACGCAGCCAAGGAATCCAACGCTGAGGTCGTCTGCGCGAGGGAACGCATCTCGATCCAGTGACCGAGCAGCATGATCACGATCAGCAGGGCCAGCTCCCACCAGAAGTCCAGTTCGTGGTGCAGCAGGCCCAGGCTCGCGCCCCATGATGCGAGGAACGCGACCGTGATCGCGAGAGCGATCAGCAGCATCATGCCGGGCTTGCGGGCCCGGAGTTCGCTCACCGCACCGGTGAGGAACGGCGCCCCGCCCCACACATACATGACCGTTCCGAGAACCGGGGACACCCAACCGACCCACGCAGCGTCCGGCAGCGGGTATCCGAGCAGCATCGAGAACATCATCGAAAACCCGACGACCGGAACCGCAAGGACCAGCATGATCCAGAACAACCGCCGGAACTGGCCCACATGATCACCGTGCCCACCATGCCCGCCGTGCCCACCATGGCCGCCATGTTCTGGCGAAGCGTCGTGATCGTGGCTCATCGCCGCGTGGTCATGCTCCGTTGTCGGCGCCGCGCCGTGGTTCTCGTGTGCGGCGCGATGGCTGTGTTCGTCGTGCTGGCTCATCGGAATTCCTTGCTCAGATGCGCCCGGTTGAGCCCGGGTGCAGACGGTTAGCGACTCAGGCCTGGCTGGTCGCGAGGGTATACCCGGCCTCTTCGACCGCAGCTCTCACAGCGGCAGGATCGACCGGTGCTGCGCTGTGGATAGTCACGCGGGAGGTGCCGCCGGCGTTCAGGTCGACGTCGACGGACTCGACACCGTCCACAGCCGCCAGTTCCTTACTGACGCTCGATACGCAATGCGAGCACGTCATCCCCGCAACCAAAACCTCTTCGGAGGATGAGGATGAGGCCGCAGCAGGTGCGGACGCCTCGGTGTTCGATGGGACGGCGCAGCACGCGCAGCCTGCGTTCGCGTCCTTTAGGCCGAGTTCAATGCGATCAGTCATCGTGTGCTCCTTCAGTAGACAGATGTGGCGGTCATGAACGGACCAGGCGGGCAATGGCTTCGTTAGCCTCGCGGACCTTCTCTGCGGCGACCTCGCCGCCCTCTGCGCTGGCCTCGGCAACGCAATGACTTAGATGATCGCTCAGCAGCGACAACGCCACCGTTTCGAGCGCTCTCGTCGCTGCAGATACCTGCGTGAGGATGTCGATGCAGTACTTGTCTTCCTCGACCATCCGTGCGATTCCTCGCACCTGACCTTCGACGCGACTCAACCGCTTAGCGAGATCTGCCTTGCCGTCGCTGTACCCGTTCATGGTTAGAAGATACCCCCTGGGGGTATCTAACTCAAGGTTGGTTGCGCGCATTCCCGCGTGACTCGGTCCTTCTAGCGGCGCGAGCCTGACGAGAACTTAGTGCGCCCACCGAAAACGATCGTTTTCGGCGTGAGACCGTTCTGTGGCCGTGAGCAGCTGCCGATAACGCTCTCCAGAAGTCCCTTACGGCAGGGGTTTTCGGCGGTGCCTCAATCGGTTGCGAGACGACGGTCACCCACGAGCCGGGGGATCAGGCGGACAAAGATCACCATGGCGACGAGCTCGACGAGTGTTTGCGTCACGACGGCGAGAGGGGCAAGGGCGAACGATGTGGGGAGCGCGAGGGCGAGCGGGAGAACCACTAGGGAGTTGCGGGTCGCGCCGGAGAATACGACGGCGCGAGTGCTGGAGACATCGAGTCGTGCCGCACGCCCCGCGAATATCCCTACCGGGATCATGACCGCCG
The DNA here is from genome assembly GCF_031843845.1 of Microbacterium sp. WCS2018Hpa-23. Lineage (NCBI taxonomy): Bacteria > Bacillati > Actinomycetota > Actinomycetes > Micrococcales > Microbacteriaceae > Microbacterium > Microbacterium sp. WCS2018Hpa-23. The sequence continues at coordinate 58,608 of NZ_JAVTIZ010000002.1, read as the reverse complement.
CGAAGGCGGCATAGATCGGAACTGTGGCGAGCAGTGCAGGAAGTTGCCGGCTGACGCCGTAGACCTGGGAAGCGACGACGACGGCGAGCGTGAGCATCATCAGCGGCACCATGGCGGCTAGAGCGGTGTCTCGGAGAGTGCGGCCCCAGCGCGTGCGGGAGGCGACGTACTGGGTGAGGCCGGCCGCCATGAGCGGGAGCACGATGAGCAGGAGGAAAGCGTCGACGAAGGGCGCGAGGTCGACCGCGGCGACGAGTTCAGGGCCGACGAACAGCCAGAGGTATGCCGGCAGGAGCAGCATCTGTCCCAGCATGAGGATCGGCGCGGCCGCAAGTAGCCGTTCCTTCGCCCCTCCGGCGAGCCCCGTGAAGACGATCACATAGTCGATGCAGGGCGTCAGCAAGACGAACAGCACACCCACCAGCAGCGCCTGGTCGTGAGCGACGAACCGAGACAGGCAGAACACGATGACGGGGGCGATCACGAAGTTCACGACCAGCACCACGGACAGGAACCGCATATCGCGGAAGGCGCGTCCGATCATCGAGAAAGGGACACCGAGGAATGTCGCGTACAGCAACAGCCCGAGAACGGGGTTGATCGCGAGCTCGAGAGGGTGCGCGGCTCCTGGTGTCAACAAGCCCAGCACGACGCCCGCAGCGATCGCTGCGAGATAGAGGGCGATCTGATGACGTTCCCACCAGGCGACGAGGTTGCTCACGTTCCCAGCATGTCGACTCACCCGGTCCCGCACGAATCACCCACGCCAGGGCCGGGTTCGTGACAAGGGAAACTCAGGTGAGAATCGTCGTACGAATCTTCTCGGCCACCGCTTCCCGTAGCGGGCGCACTGCTTCGGCGTCCCAGGACTCGGGGTTGGGGAACGACCACTCCAGAACCTTTCCGCGAGGGGTGGAAGGCAGGGTGAGTCCGGGCTTCATAAGGACGATGAGGTCGGCGGCGTCCAGGTCTTCGACTGTGACGGCGCGCGGTACGCGATCGGTGATGTTCATTCCGAGTTCTGCGACAGTGTCGGCCACGGCCGGGTTCACTTCGTCGGCGGGGGAGAGGCCCGCAGACGTGGCCCGAAACCGGTCCCCGGCCAGGTGCTCTAGGAGAGCCGCGCCGAGCTGCGACCGGCCGGCGTTGTGCTGGCAGATGAAAAGGACGGTCGGAGTGGTGTCAGTCACGGGGGCTCTTTCAGGTTGGGTTTCAGCTGGCGGCGAGCCGGGGTGCGAGTTCCGCGATGCGGCGCTCCAGCTCGTCGTAGGCGGTGTCGAAGGCGTCATCGGTGCCGATCCGAACGGGGTCGGGGATCGACCAGTGCAGGTGTCCGATGGCGCCGAGTTCTTCGTGGGCGCTGTCGCACACCGTCACCACGAAATCTGAATCGGTCAGGACCGAAGTCAGAGCGCGGGGTGCCTCATCGTGCAGCGCGAGAGTGTGGCGATCGGCAGCGGCGACTGCGCCCGGATCTATCCGCCCCGTCGGGTGCGTTCCTCCCGACGTCGCGGGGATACTGCTGCGGGTCGACCACAACGCCGCGGCGAGCTGCGACCGGGCGGAGTTCGCCGTACAAACGAACACGACGCGATCTGCGCGCTCGACCCGGCCGGGTGTGAGCCCGCGGAGTGCGTTATCTGAGAGGTGAACGTAGCTGCGCCGTCTATCGGCCTCCGAGCGGGACCGCGAGACCATCCCCACCGACTCCAGCACGTTCAGATGATGGGTGACGAGGTTGGAGGGAAGGCCCAACGCCATTCCGATTTCGGTGGGCGAGAGGTCGCCCAGCGTGAGACGATCGACGATCCGCAGGCGAGATGGGTCGCTCAGCGCAGCGTGCTTCGCGGCGCGCACCTCCACCTGGTCAGTTCGTTCAGTGTTCATTGTCTCAATCTTGACTGAAGTACCCCGTTCGGGTCAAGATGAGCCGACATGAAAACACCTCACCCCGCCCTCGCACGGCCACACCTTCTGCGCCGAGCTACCGCCGAGTTCCTTGGAACTGGTCTGCTCGTCACTATCGTGGTGGGTTCCGGTATCGCCGCGCAGCGGTTGTCCCCGGATGATGTCGGCCTCCAGCTGCTGGAGAACAGCCTGACCACTGCCCTCGGTCTGACGGTGCTGATCCTGATGCTCGGGCCAGTGTCTGGCGCGCACTTCAACCCCGTGGTGACGGTCGCGGACTGGCTGCTTGGCCGCAGCGCCAGCACCGGGCTTCCGTTGCGCGACGTCGCTGCGTACGTGCTCGCGCAGATCTTCGGCGGCATCGCCGGCACCCTGCTAGCGGGGGTCATGTTCGACACCGGCCCCGGGTTCTCGTCCAACGACCGGGCCACAGGCGGGCACCTTGTCGGGGAAGTGGTCGCCACTGCAGGGCTCGTGCTGCTGATCTTCGCTCTCGCCCGCACCGGAAAGGGGTCGGTCACGGCCGCCGCGGTCGGTGCGTACATCGGCGCGGCCTACTGGTTCACCAGCTCCACATCGTTCGCGAATCCCGCCGTCACGATCGCTCGCATGTTCACCGATACGTTCGCCGGTATCGCACCGTCGTCTGTGGCGCCGTTCATCGCTGCACAGCTCGTCGGGGCTGCCATCGGCCTCGCAATGCTCCTCGCCCTCTATCCAATCGCCGCCCGCACGGCCGGCGACGTCGTGGTTCCTCAGAAACTCGAAACCCAGCCCTGAAAGGCGCCTTCATGCATCTTGTAGCGATCGGCGGAAGCGACGCCGGAATCTCCACCGCCCTCCGGGCCCGTGAACTCGACCCGTCCGTCGATGTCACAGTCGTCGTGGCCGACGCCTACCCGAACTTCTCGATCTGCGGCATCCCGTACTACTTCTCCCGGGAGGTGCAGCCCTGGCAGTCGCTCGCCCACCGCACCCACGCGGATCTCGAAGCCACCGGCATGAACCTCCGGCTTGACACCCTCGCCACCAGCATCGACGTCGACAGCCGCCGGCTCACCGTCCGCGACGCCGACGGCACGGAATCGACCATCCCGTACGACGAGCTCATGGTCGGCACGGGGGCAGCGCCGTCGACAGCCGGAATATCAGGGCTTGACCAGCTCGGCCCCGACGACGGCGTGCACCTGCTGCACTCGATGGGCGACACGTTCGCGCTCGAGAAGTACCTCGACGAGCATCAGCCCGAGACGGCGATCATCGTCGGAGCTAGCTACGTCGGCCTCGAGATGGCCGAAGCCCTCACTGTGCGCGGCCTCCAGGTCACCCAACTCCAGCGCGGCCCCGAAGTCCTCTCCACCCTCGATCCCGAACTCGGTTCCCTCGTACACGACGGACTCACCCGCCACGGCGTCGACGTCCTCACCGATACCCGCGTCGAAGCTGTCACACGCGACGCAGGACGAATCACTGTTGCAGGAACCCGAGACGGTGACCCGTTCTCCCGCACCGCTGACGTGGTGCTCGTCGTCGTCGGCGTACGGCCCAACACCAGCCTTCTCACCGCAGCCGGTGCAACCACGGGCGCGGGCGGCGCTGTGGTCGTCGACGATCGGATGCGCACCGGCCTGCCGCACGTTTGGGCGGCCGGCGACGGAGTGGTCACTCATCACCGCCTCCTCGGTGTCACGTATCTCCCGCTCGGCACGACCGCCCACAAGCAAGGCCGCGTCGCGGGCGAGAACGCGATCGGCGGCGACGCGCAGTTCGCCGGGAGCCTCGGCACGCAGGTCGTGAAGGTCTTCGACCTCGTTGCAGCTCGCACGGGCCTCCGCGACCACGAAGCAGCTGCCGCAGGCTTCGCACCACACAGTCACACCGCGATCGCGGATGACCACAAGCGGTACTACCCGGGAGCGACGCCCATCAGCATCCGCATCACCGGAGACACCCGAGATGGCCGTCTGCTCGGCGCGCAGCTCGTCGGTACCCGCGGTGCGGAGATCTCGAAGCGCGTCGACACCTATGCCACAGCGCTGCATCACGGGATGACGGTCGCGGCGATGAGTGATCTCGACCTCTCCTACACCCCTCCGCTCGGCTCCCCGTGGGACGCCGTCCAGGTCGCAACCCAGGCGTGGGAGCGCGAAACTCGGACGAGCGCTTTGGTCTAAGTCGCCCTGAGGCCGGCTCCCGCGCCGAGAGCCTAGCTAGGCAGGTGGTCCCGGCGGAGGCGCAGTGCTACCCACCAACCGCATCGTCGACAGATGAAAGCACCCCCGTCGCCTAGGGCGTGCAGTTTCTTTCGTGGCAGATGCCGGCCGCAGCACGTGCAGGCGGTATTGAGTTCAGTCGACATGAGCGTCGATCGCCTCTCGGATCTGTTCAACCGTCGGCATTCCCGCTAGCCCAGTGGGTGTGCTGTAGATACGGCAGGCCAAATCGCTGCTGCGATCCGAACCCGGGAAAAGATCGTTCCCATTCAGGGTGATCGTCGGGGAGCCTGCAAACGGGACTGCTGCGGCGTCTTCTTCGGTTCGTATGAGCCGGTAATGCAGAGTTGATTCGTCGCGCCCTGTCGCTCGGAGCGCCTCCGAAACGCGACGGCCAGCCTCAACCCAACTGGGGCAATCAGCGATGTGTAGCAGCTCGATCTTCATGGTTCCAGGATCCTCTTTTTCGATGCTCAATCTCGGTAGGTAGGTGCCCCTGCTGGAAACGATGAGCATGTGTCTCCGTTCACAGGTGCCCGGCGGCTGACGAGTATGCTTTGAGCATAGGTCACTGATGACTGTATAGTCATCGTATGCTGACTATTGCCTCTCGGCTCGACGTGATGAACCGTCTCGGTCGGGCCATGGCTGATCCCACCCGTTCCCGCATCTTGATGTCGCTGCTCGATGCACCGAGCTACCCGGTGGTCTTGTCCCGGTCCCTTGAGCTGTCCCGGTCGAATGTCTCGAATCACCTGACATGCCTCCGTGATTGCGGCATCGTAGTCGCGGAGCCCGAGGGGCGGCAGACGCGCTACGAGATCGCAGACCCGCACCTTGCAGCGGCTCTGAAGGCACTGGTCGACGTAACGCTGGCCGTGGATGAGAACGCACCATGCGTTGATGCCTCTTGCGCCGTTCCCGGATGCTGCGCTGTCGGAGCAGACGCATGAGCGCGCCGATGACGGCAGCACGGCGATCGACACTGCACCGTCGGGTGCGCTTCATCGTCGGGTTCACGATCTCGTACAACGTCATTGAGGCGATCGTCGCGATCTGGGCGGGAACCCTGGCATCGTCAGCCGCGCTGATCGGCTTCGGACTCGACTCGGTTGTCGAGGTGCTATCCGCCGCGGCGATCGCTTGGCAGTTCACCCGGAAGGACCCCGAGCGCTGGGAGAAAGTCACCGTTCGAGCGATCGGACTGGCGTTCTTTGCTCTCGCTGCTTACGTCACCGTCGACGCGGTGATGAGTCTGATTAGCCAGGAAGGCCCGGAACACAGCCCCCTCGGACTGGGCATCACCGCCCTGAGCCTAATCGTCATGCCGCTGCTGGCATGGTTCGAAGTACGCACCGGACGTGAACTCGAATCCAAGAGCGTGATGGCCGACGCGAAGCAACTGATCCTGTGCATCTATCTCTCAGGCGCAGTGTTCATCGGCCTCATCCTGAACACGCTGTTCGGCTGGTGGTGGGCCGACTCCGTCGCTGCACTCGTCGTCGCCGTTCTCGCGATCCGTGAAGGCATCGAAGCATGGCGCGGGGACGTCGAGTCTCCGTTCGAGGTACTCGAAGATCTCGACAACGACGACTGACACCAGGCTGAACCTCTGCCCGCCGCAAACGATCGTTTGCGGCGCACCAGTCTGATCGGCGGTATCCCCGTGCGACACGCCGACAGTCGCCAGCCGGAACTCCCCGCCGAAACCTGATCCGCCGGAACGTCGGCATCTGCGTTTTCGGCAGGCCACCACGATCACCATCGGCAGAGAACGGCGACCACCTCGCCACCGAACCTCAGAGCGCGGCGAGCAGCGTCTCGACGGCCCGGCGCACCCGGGCGGTGCGGACCTCGTCGGGGTCGAAGTCGCCCATGAAGACGTTGCCGAGCGCGGCCGAGAGGGTGCCGTCGGCGACGAGCTCGCAGGTCGCCGCATCCGCCTTCGGGTACTCCGCGGCGGCGAGCTCGGCGAGGGTGGTTCGCGTGTGACCGTACGCCTCGGTGAGCACCTCGGCGATCGGCGGGTTGGTGCGCGAGAGCTCGACGAACCCGAGGACGACCGCGTTCTCGGTATCTGATCGGGTGAACTCCTCGCCGAACAGGTAGTCGAGCGCGTCGGTGAACGTCACCAGCGTCGACGGCAGGATCGTCAGGGTGCCCGTCTCGTCGGCGAAGACGTGCCGCGCGGTGTCGGCGAGCAGCTGATCGCGATTGCCGACGAAGTGGCGCACGTGTCCGCGCGACATTCCGGCGGCCTCCGCGATGCGGTCGAGCGAGGTGCCGGCGATGCCGTGCTCCGCCACGGTCTGCAACGTGGCCTCGATGATCTGGTCGCGGCGTTCTGCGGCCACGGTCGGACGTGCCATCGGTCCCCCTTTTCCCTGCATCAGCAGGATACATAGATGTTACAAGTTTTTAGTCTAGTCAGACTTGACTATTAACTTCCACGGACTTACGTTGTGATTCATCGAGCACCGCGGCCTCCCCGGCGCCGAGGTCCAGAAGGAGAGTCATGACCAGCTTCATCCGCATCCCCGCGGCTCCCGAGAGCGATCTGGCACGCCCCGCCCGCGTCCGGATGCGCGACGGAGTGCTGCTCGCGGCCGACGTCTACCTCCCCGCCGACGGAGGCGACGCGGCCGGCGACACCATCCTCATCCGCCTCCCCTACGACAAGAGCGGCAGCTACACCTACATCCCCCTCATCGCCGAGTACCTGATGGCGCACGGCTACCGCGTGGTCGCTCAGGACGTGCGGGGCAAGTTCCGCTCCGAGGGTGAGGCACTGCTCTTCGTGAACGAGGTGCGCGACGGCGAGGACACCCTCGACTGGATCGTGCAGCAGCCCTGGTCGAACGGCCGGGTGGCGATGTGGGGCGACAGCTACTACGGCTACACGCAGTGGGCTGCGGCCGCGACCGGCCACCCCGCGCTCAAGGCGATCGCACCCCGCGTCACGGGAACCGGCCTCGGCGAGCCCGTGCATCGCGCACCCGGCGAGCGCACCTCGAACGTCGAGTGGACCATCACCTACCTGTATCCGGTCAGCCACTTCCACGGCAACGACACCTACATGTGGGAGCCCGACTGGACGCGACGCGACTTCGCGGCACAGGTCGAGGAGTTCCTCGCCGAAGCCGGCGAGCGCTCGATCTCGTACGACCAGTGGTACCCGCGCCCGGTGCACCTGCCCCGGTTCCCCCTCGGCTCACCCTTCGCCGCGCGCTCGGTTCCGGCGCTGCACACGATCGGCTGGTGGGACAACTGCTCGCCCCTGTCGTGGGCCGACGTCGCGGACATCACGAAGAACCCGGCGTGGGCCGCGCACCATCACCTCCGCATCGAGTCGATCGATCACGAGGGCTACGAACTGCAGAGCGACCCCGCCGACCGCGTCGCCGAGCGCACCGACGAGCAGATCCGCGCCCTGCTCCCCCGCACCCTCGACCCCACGCTCGAGTTCTTCGAGGTGTACGTGCGCGGCAACGGCACCCCCGCCGACATCCCCGCCGTGCGGTGGAACCTCGCCGGCACAGACGAAGAGCGGACGGATGCGGCGTGGCCGCCCGCCGGCATCCGCACCGTCGCGCTGCAGGCGACAGCCGAGGGAGGGCTCACGACGGATGCCGCGGCGCAGCCGACCGAGGCGACGTGGACGCACGACCCCGACGACCTCGTGCCGTCGAGTGCAGAGGACGCCTTCTCGTTCCTGCTCGAGCTGCCCGACGAGGCACCGATCGGCGCCCGCGACGACGTGCTCGTCTTCACCTCCGCTGCGGTCGAGGCCGATGTCGACCTCGCCGGCCCCGTGACCGCCACCGCGACCGTCCGCTCGGACGGCCCCGTGATGGATCTGTTCGTCCGACTGCTCGATGTCTCACCAGACGGCACGGCACTGCGCATCGCCCGCGGGCAACGCCAGGTCACCGGCGCCACAGAACCCGCGGCCCTCGACCTCGATCTCGGTCAGGTCGGGTACCGGCTGCGCGCCGGACACCGCCTGCGCGTGCACGTGTCGAGCAGCGACTACCCCGAGTTCGTGCCGCAGACCGGCACGGGCGCCGACCCCTGGGCCTGGGGTCCGACGGCGACGAACCTGCAGCACCTCACGATCGGTGGATCCGACGGCCTCACGATCCACCTTCCCGTCCTGGATGGAGAACTGTCATGACTGCTCCCGCCGCTCTGCCCGAGCCGATCCTCGAGTACGCCTTCGAGATCCGCGTCGACGTCGACACCGACATCCACCTGGGTCGTGGCCCGCACGAGGTACTCGCCTTCACCCCCATCACCGGCGGCACCGTCGACGGCCCGCTGCTGCGCGGCACCGTGATCGCCGGCGGCGGCGACTGGTCGGTCGAGCGCGACGGCACCTTCCAACTCGAAGCGCGCTACCTGCTGCGAGCCGACGACGGTGCGGCGATCGACATCCTCAACCGCGGCTACTACCGCGAAGAACCAGACGGCACGTCGTACTTCCGCACCGCTCCCGTCTTCCAGACCGACGCACCGGCGCACAGCTGGCTGAGCCGCAATCAGTTCATCGGCCTGGCCCGCGACGAAGACGAGCAGATCTGCATCCGCGTCTACGTCGTCAGATGAGTCGCAGCACCCGCACTGACCGCACCACCTGCACTGCCTGAACCACCCGCACTCCCTGCACCACCCGCTCCACCAGCACTGCCTGCACCACCACTCCTGGCGGGGTCGACGACGCCCCCGCTGCACGCACCTGAGAGGACCCGACATGACCCGCACCACCCGACGCCGACTCGTCGCCGCCGCCGCCCTGGCGACAGTGACCGTTCTCGCCGCCACCGCCTGCGCTCCGCGCACCGGCACGACCGACTCCTCACCGGAGAAGATCGACGCCTCCTCCCTCGTCACCGCGCTGCCCGCAGCCACCACCGCCGTCGATGAGGTCACCTGGGCGGTCGTCGAGGGCGAGCCTCAGACGCTCGATCCCTCGTCATCGGCCAACATCATCATCCCGAACCTCTGCGACAGCCTGCTCACGGTCGAACCCGACTTCACTCTGGAGTCCGGCATCGCCGAGAAGGCCGAGTGGGTCGATCCGGTGACCTTCGAGATCACCGTCCGAGACGGCGTCACTTTCTGGGACGGCACCCCCGTCACCGCGGCGGATGTCGCCTACAGCCTCGAGCGCAACCGCACTCCCGCGTCGCAGTGGTACGCCGCCTTCGCACTGATCTCGAGCATCGAGATCTCGGGCGACGACACCGTGATCGTGCACTTCACGGCACCCGACACCACGTTCCGCGACGCGCTCGGAGGCGGAGGCGGCGCCGTCATGAGCAAGGCCTTCGGCGACACCGTCGGTCAGGATCTGGGCACCTCCGGCGGCGGCCTGATGTGCGCGGGTCCGTACCAGCTCGAAGACTGGACGCCCGGAACCGAGATCTCGGTCACGGCGAACCCGGACTACTGGAACGGTGCGCCGCTCACCGAGCGCATCCGCTTCGTCTTCGTGACCGACGGCGCCACTCTCACCTCGGCCCTCACGGCCGGAGAGATCGACGGAGCATTCAACGTGCCCCCGGGGTCGCGTCAGAGCTTCGAAGCAGAGGACGGCGAGGGTCGTCTGATCGCCGGACCCTCCACAGCCTCGTACAGCTTCGGTCCGACCTCCGCCGACAGCGCAGCCGCCGACCCGCGGGTGCGCCAGGCGCTGAGCCTCGCGATCGACCGCAGCGTCTACATCGACACCGTGCTGCAGGGCCTCGGCGAGGTGCAGAAGACGATCGTCCCGCCGTTCGTGTGGAGCGGCATGGAGGCGAAGGACACCTACCAGGATGCCTACGACGCTCTCCCCTCCCCCGAGGTCGACCTCGATGCGGCCAAGGAGCTGATCGCCGAATCCGGCATCGACACCTCGGTGCCGCTGGTGCTGGCTGTTCCTGCCGGGGCCAAGGAGTTCTCGCAGACGGCATCCATCGTCCAGAGCGCGGCGAAGGACATCGGCCTCACGATCACGATCGACGAGCGTCAGCCGGCCGACTTCGGGGCGCTCTTCTACACTCCCGAGCTGCGCGAGGGCATCGACTTCGTCGCCACCACCGGCTACCTCGAGGTTCCCGGCGTGCTCGGCTACCCGCAGCTGTTCATGCTGCCGGCCGAGATCGGCGGCATCTTCAACTGGTCCGGCTACGCGAACGACGAGGTGACGGCCGACCTCCAGGCGGCACGCACCGCGACGGATGCCACGACCGCGGCCGACGCGTTCGTGAGCGCTCAGGAGATCTTCGCCCCCGATCAGCTGCAGGTCACCCTCGCCGGGGCGTACCAGCTCACCTACCTGTCTGACGACCTCACCGGCATCACCACCTCTGTCGCGATCTACAGCTCCCCCTGGGCGCTGCACCTCGGCGGCGAGTGAGTCGTCAGAGACCACGGAACGGACCACATCATGATCAGGACGTTGCTCGGCAAGCTGGGCGGTCTCACGCTCACGCTCTTCCTCGCCAGCGTCGTCATCTTCTCGGCGCTGCTGCTCACGCCGGGAGACCCGGTGACGGCACTGGCGGGCGGAGCACGTCCGACCCCGGAGCTCATCGCGGCGATCCGCGCGGAGTACCGGCTGGATGACCCGGTGTGGCTGCAGTACGTCCACTGGCTCGGCGGCGTCATCACCGGCGACTTCGGTCGATCGTTCGTCTACAAGACCGATGTCGCCGAGCTCGTGGGCGCACGGTTCGGGGTGACGTTCCAGCTGGTGCTGCTGACCACCGCCCTCATCGCGGTGTTCGGCCTCGGCTCCGGCATCCTCGCCGCGATCAGCAGCCGCCGCACCGACATGGTGGTCTCGGTCAGCACCTCGCTCGGCATGGCCCTGCCGACGTTCATCGTCGCGATCCTGCTGATCTGGATCTTCGCCACCTCGCTCGGCTGGTTCCCCACGTTCGGCGCCGGTGAGGAAGGCCTCGATCGGCTCTGGCACCTGGTACTGCCTGCGGTCTCGCTCGCGCTGATGTTCATCGCGTACATCAGCCGGGTGACCCGCAGCGCCCTGGTCGCCCAGCTGCACTCCGAGCACGTCGAGACGGCCCGCGTCCGAGGGATCCCGTGGGGGCGGGTCTTCCGCCGGCACGTCTTCCACAACGCGGCTCCGCAGATCCTCGCGATCTCCGGCACGACGATCGCCGGCCTCTTCGCCGCCTCGGCCATCGCCGAGCAGGCCTTCGGGCTCGGCGGCATCGGATCGCTGCTCACCGAAGCTGCCGCCCGCAAGGATCTGCCGGTCGTGCAGGTCGTCTCCCTGCTGCTCGTCGCCCTGTTCGTCGTGCTCAACGCGATCGCCGACCTGTTGGCCGCCGCCATCGACCCCGACTCCGCAGGAACCAGGAGGAACGCATGAGCGTCGGTCAGCTCGCCGCGGGGCGCATCCCCGCAGCCACTCGTCGGCTCGCCCGCCGAGACCCCCTCGTGGTCGTGGCCGTCGTCGTGCTCGCCGCCGTCGCCGTGATCGCGATCGCCGGCCGATGGCTCGCCCCGTACTCACCCGACCAGCTGTATGCCGGGCCGACGAACGGCCCCGCCTCACTCGACCACCTGTTCGGCACCGACGACCTCGGCCGCGACATCCTGTCGAGGGTGCTGGTCGGCGCATCCGCGAGCGTCGTCGCCCCGGTGATCGTCGTGCTGCTGTCCACCACCCTCGGCCTCACGCTCGCCATCACCTCGGCCTGGTTCGGCGGCGTCGTGCGCGGCACGATCGCCCGGCTGATCGATGTGATCTTCGCGATCCCCGGCCTGGTGCTCGCCGTGCTCGCGGTCGCGATGTTCGGCAAGGGACTGGTCGCCCCCGTCGCCGCTCTCTCGATCGCGTACATCCCGGTCGTCGCCCGATTGGCCCAGACGGCGGCATCCCGAGAGCTCGGCCGCCCCTACATCGCCGCGCTACGGGTGCAGGGCGTCTCGAGCGCCGCGATCTGCTTCCGCCATCTGATCCCCGCGCTGATCCCGGTCGTCGCGGCTCAGGCGACCATCGGATTCGGCTACGCGATGCTCGACCTCGCGGCGATCTCGTTCCTCGGCCTCGGCGAGCAGCCGCCCGCCGCCGACTGGGGTTCGATGATCGCCGGCGGCCAGGCCGCGATCCTCGCCGGGGCACCCGAGCAGTCGCTGTTCCCCGCCCTGTTGATCGTCATCACGGTGCTCTCGGTCGGCATCATCGGCGCCCGCACCACCACCTGGGCAGAGGAGAAGGAACGATGACGACACCCGTGTTGGAACTGCAGGGTCTCGAGATCGGGATGCCGACGCCCGAAGGCCCCCGCACCCTCGTGCACGACTGCACGCTCGACGTCGCCCTCGGCGAATCGGTGGGCCTGGTCGGCGAGTCCGGCTCGGGAAAGACGCTCAGCGTGCGAGCGATCGCCGGCCTCCTGCCTGAGACCTTCACCACCGGAGGCACGATCCGCGTCGAAGGTCAGGACCTCGCGGCCCTCGATGAGAGAGGACGCCGCGAGCTGCGGGCGCTGCACATCGGCATGGCCTTCCAGACGCCGCGTGCACACCTGAATCCGCTCCGGACGATCGGCGACTTCCTCACCGAAGCGCTGGTCACGGTCGCCGGGTTCACTCCCGATGCGGCCGAGCGGCGAGCCGTCGAGCTGCTCGACGAGGTGGGAGTCCCCTCTCCCGCCCGGCGGCTGCGACAGCGACCGGCCGAGCTGTCGGGCGGACTCCTGCAGCGCGTGATGATCGCGTCGACCCTGGCGATGGACCCTCGGCTGCTGCTCGCCGACGAGATCACCACCGCCCTCGACGTCACGACGCAGGAAGAGGTCATGGCCGTGATCGGCGACCTGCGCCGCCACCGCGACCTGTCGCTGCTGTTCATCACGCACGATCTCGCTCTCGCCGGAGCGGTGTGCGATCGAGTGGTCGTCATGAAGCAGGGCCGCACGATCGAGACGCTGCGCGGATCGAGCATGCGCGCGGATGCCACCGAGGACTACACCCGCATCCTGATGTCGGCCTCGCTCGACGCCGTGCCCCTGGCGCCCCCTGCTCCCGTGGCCGAACCCGCATCCGAGCCGCTGCTGCGTGTCGACGGGCTGAAGAAGTCGTTCCGGGTGCGCGCGGCGCACGGTCGAGGGCACGACATCCTCACCGCAGTCGACGACGTGTCGTTCGCCCTCGCGGCCGGTGGGTCGCTGGGCATCGTCGGGGAGTCCGGATCGGGCAAGTCGACCACCGCCCGCGTGATCTGCGGCCTCGAGCGCGCCGACGCCGGCACCGTGCGCGTCGCCGGGCACGACTGGAGCGCACCGGCAGCATCCGGCGCCGAACGCCGCACCCGCGCGAAGACCGCCCAGATGGTGTTCCAGGATCCGTACCAGTCGCTCGATCGACGCCAGACCGTGCGGCAGTGCCTCACCGAGGCGATCCGCGTGCACCGCCGCGACGACGACCGCGCGGCACTCGCGGCACGGGTATCGGCGCTGATGGAGTCGGTGCACCTCGACACCGCCCTGCTCGATGCGCGACCCCGGTCACTCTCGGGCGGGCAGCGCCAGCGCGTCGCGATCGCGAGGGCCCTCGCCGCCGAACCGCGCATCCTCGTGCTCGATGAGGCCGTGTCGGCGCTCGACGTCACCACGCAGGTCGAGATCCTGTCGCTGCTCGAACGCATCCGTCTCGACACGGGCGTCGCCCTGCTGATGATCACCCACGACCTCACCGTCATCCGCCGCCTGTGCGACGAGGTCGTCGTCATGCGCGACGGTCGCATCGAGGAACGCGGCGATACCGGAACCGTGCTCGACGACCCCCAGGCTGAGTACACACGTCTGCTGCTGGACTCGATTCCGGGCGACGGCTGGGTACCGCAGCGGCGCATTCCCGTGCGCACGACCCCGATCCCCACGATCGGGCTCGACCGACCGACGAAGAGGAGACGGCGATGACCGACACCGAGCTGATGACCCCCGCGTTCGAGTACTGCTTCGAGCTGCAGGTCGAAGTGACCCCACCCCAGCGGATCGGCCGAGGCGAGGGCGGCGAGTTGCACTTCACCGCGATCACCGGCGGGCGACTCTCCGGACCCCGCGCCGAGGGGCGAGTGGTGCCCGGCGGCGGCGACTGGTGGGTCGATCACGGCGTGACGACCCAGCTCGACGCGCACTATCTGATCGAGATCGACGGACACCTCGTCGATGTCGTGAACCGCGGCTACTGGCGGGCGAACGAGGCGGCCATCGCCCAGTTCCAGGCCGGCGGCCAGCCCTCCGAGCAGGATCTGTACTACCGCACGGCGTTCGTCTTCCAGACGGATGCCGAGCCGCTGCGCTGGCTCGCCGAGTCGCAGTTCGTCGGCTACGCACGACCCGGAGACGACCAGGTCGTCATCCGCGTGTTCCGAGTGGTGTGACGAGATGATCGACGAGCAGGACCCGAGCGGCGAGGCCGCAACGACGAGAGGCACGACCATGACCCGCACTTCATCCGCCGACGTGTGCATCGTCGACGGCCGCGTCTTCGACGGCCGGATCGGCACCGCCGACACGGCCATCGCGATCCGCGGCGAGCGCATCATCGCGATCGGGACCGACGACGAGATCCGTGCCCTCGCAGGGCCCGACACCCGCGTGATCGACGCGGCAGGCGGCGGCATCCTGCCCGGGTTCGTCGACGCGCACATCCATGCGGCGTTCGCCGGTGTCGAGCGGCTCAGCTGCGACCTGACCTCGGCGACGAGCGTCGACGAGACGCTGTCGCTGATCGCGGCTGCGGCCGCGACGACGGATGCCGAGTGGATCACCGGCGGCGGCTGGAGCCACGAGCTGTTCCCCCACCCGACGAGGCAGATGCTCGATGCGATCGTGCCGGACCGCCCTGTGGCGCTGAGCGATGCGGGGCACCACACGCTGTGGGTCAACTCGCGCGCACTGGAGCTCGCCGGGGTCGACCGTGACACTCCCGCACCCCCGAACGGACACATCCATCACGACGAGCAGGGCGCCCCCACCGGCTACCTCAACGAGACGGCGGCAGAGCTCGTGGGGCGGATCGTGCCGCCGAGCACGGATGCCGAGATCGCGGCCGGTCTTCTCAACGCGCAGGAGTTCCTGTGGACTCTCGGAATCACCGGATGGCATGAGGCGATCCTCGGCGAGTACAACGGCAAGGCCGACTGCACGGGCGCATACCTGGCGACCATCGCCGACGGCAGTCTGCGCAGCCGCACCTCGGGTGCGCTCTGGGTGCCCCCTGGCACGACGGCCGTGCAGGTGCCGGCGCTGGTCGAGCGCTTCGTCGCGCTGCGTGCAGCGAACGCCGCGGCGGGCTTCGACACGTCGACCGCGAAGGCGATGGTCGACGGCGTGCCCCACGGCGAGACCGCGGCGCTGCTCGAGCCCTACTGCAGCCACGCGGGCAGCGGGGAGCTGCACATCGATGCCGAAGCACTCGAGGCGCTCGTCGTCTCGCTCGATGCCGAGGGCTTCGCGATGCACCTGCACATCATGGGCGACCGTGGAGTGCGCGTCGCGCTGGCCGCGGTCGAGGCTGCTCGCCGCGCCAACGGCACCGGTCAGCGCCACCACTTCGCGCACCTGTCGATGGTGCACCCCGACGACGCCCGCCGCTTCGGACCGCTCGGCATCACCGCGAACATCCAGGGACTGTGGGCAGCCGTCGATCCGGCCGTCGTGCCGATGATCGGCGATGCCCGCATGCGCGCCGGCTATCCGTTCCGCGCGATCGCCGACAGCGGGGCCGCGATCGCCATGGGATCGGACTGGCCGGTGTCGCCCGCCGACCCGTGGCTCGCGATCCACGTGGCCGTCAACCGCACGCTCCCCGGCCCCGACGGCACGCCGAGCGAACCGCTCGACGCCACCCAGCGACTCTCGCTCACCGAGGCCCTCGCCGCCTACACGAGCGGATCCGCCGAACTCGTGCTGGGCGGAGGAGGGATGCTCCGCGTCGGCGCCCGCGCCGACATCGCGGTGTCGACCGTCGACCCGTTCGCGATCCCGACCGAGGCGCTCATCAGCGTGGGCACCGCCGTCACGGTCGTCGGCGGTGACGTCGTGCACGTTCGCGACTGAGAGCCGCACCGCCCATCCACCCGCTGCGGCACACCGCCGCAGATCACACGCAGCATACACAGGAGAGATCGATGAAGATCATCATCATCGGCGCAGGGATCGGCGGACTCGCCGCAGCGATCAGCCTGCACGAGGCCGGACTGCACGACGTCACCGTCTACGAGCGCAGCACCGCGATCCGCGGACTCGGCGTGGGCATCAATCTGCTGCCGCACGCCCTGCGCGAGCTGACCGAGCTCGGCATCGCCGACACCATCGCCGAGTTGGGTGTCGAACCCCGCACGCTGGCGTACTACAACCGCTTCGGGCAGCCGATCTGGCATGAGCCGCGCGGCCTCGACGCCGGGTACCGCTGGCCGCAGCTCTCGGTGCACCGCGGCCGTCTGCAGCTCACCCTGCGCGACCTCGCCGAGGCGCGTCTCGCCGAGCCCATCCGCCTCGATCACCGCCTCGCCGGCGTCGCCGCGAACGACGACGGCACCGAGACGGCGACCTTCGAGACGTCCTCCGGCACGGTCGAGGCGACCGCCGACGTGATCATCGGCGCCGACGGCATCCACTCGGCATTGCGCGCACTGCGGTACCCGAGCGAGGGTGCGCCGCCCTGGGGCGGGCTGACGCTGTGGCGTGGAGTGACGCGCATCCCCGCGTTCCTCGACGGCCGCACCATGATCATGGCGGGCGACGCCGACCAGAAGTTCGTCGCCTACCCCCTCGCCCCGGTCGAAGCAGACGGGCAGATGCTGGTCAACTTCATCGCCGAACGCCGCGTGGAGGGCACGGGCGACGCCGACTGGAACCGGGCGAGCGATCCCGCCCCGATCGCCGAGCTGTTCCGCGAGTGGAGCTTCGACTGGCTCGACGTGCCGACAGCGATCGCCACGGCCGACGAGATCCTCGAATACCCCATGGTCGACCGCGACGCCCTGCCGCAGTGGACGTTCGGGCGCACGACACTGCTCGGCGACGCCGCGCACGCGATGTACCCGAACGGATCCAACGGCGGATCCCAGGCGATCCTCGACGCCCGCACCCTCGCCTTCCATCTGGCCAGTGCCTCCGACATCGATGAGGCGCTCGCGGGATACGAGGCCGCTCGACGCCCGGCCATGACGGCGCTGCTCGCGAGCACCAGGGCGACCGGTCCCGAACGCGTCATGCAGCTCGCGGCCGAGCGCGCTCCCGAGGGATTCGACGACATCGACGACGTGATCCCGTTCGCCGAACGCGAGCAGATCGCGACCGGGTACAAGACCGCGGCCGGCTTCCTGCCGTCGGTCCTGAACGAGCGCGCGTCGCTCACCCCGGTCGCATGAGCGTCAACGGCGTGGGCGCCTCCGACCTGCACGAGCTGCTTCCGGTGCCCACCTTCGAGTTCGCCTTCGACGTCACCGTCGACCTCGGTCCGCTCGAAGACCACGGCAGCACGAGCGTCGGCCACCGACGCGTCGTGCCGATCCTCGGTGGGCGCATCACCGGCGCCGTCGACGCCGAGATCCTCCCCGGTGGCGCCGACTGGCAGATCGTCCGCCCCGACGGCACGATCGAGATCGACGGACGCTACTCGGCACGAACAAGTGACGGCGACCTACTGCTGCTGCACGCGAAGGGGCTCCGCACCGGAACCCCCGACGTGCTCGAGCAGCTGCGCCGCGGCGAGGACGTCGGCCCCGGCTCGTACTACTTCCGCACCACGGTGCAGATCGAGACGTCGGCACCGTCGCTCGCACACCTGCAGCGTTCGCTGTTCCTCTCAGCCGCCCAGCGGCAAGCGGATGCCGTGCGCTACCGCGCCTACCGGGTGGGGTGACCCCGACCGCCTCGTCAGGCGACCACTGGGCTCAGAGCAGCGCCCGGACAGACGCATACGCCTCCGGGACATCGCGGGTGGGGCGGTCGTAGACGCGCACGACACCGGCCTCCCCCTCGTGTCTCGTCCAGCCCGGATCGCCGGCGGTGATGAACGCGACCGCCGCACCGTGCACCTCGTCGGCGAGCTCCTGCGGCGGGTTCGGTCCGGCGAGCGGCTCCATCGCCGGGCCGTCGAGGCAGTCGAAGAAGAACGGCACGTCGAGGCAGTGCTCCGCGAAGCCGAAGCGTCCGGACGGCCAGGAGAAACGGTAGAGCCAGGTGGGCGCGTCACCCCTGTCGGCCGCGATCCTCGGCACCGTGGTGCGGAACATCCGGTCGGTGAGCACGCGCCCCGCGAGGCGCGCTTTGCCGAGGCGAGCGACGTCGGCGTTCGCGGCGAGGTACTCCGCACGGCTGCTCTTCGACACCCCGAAGCGGTTGAGCAGCACCGCCTGCGGCACCCATCGGAGCGCCGTCGCCGCCTTGCCCGTGAAAGCCATCGTGAACTCGTCGTCGGTGGCGCCGATCACGAGCGGCTTGTCGGCGCCGATGCCCGCCCGCAGCGACTCCCGGGTCGGCCGCGGCAGCAGGTCGCCGTCGATGGCGGGGCCGAGCGGCAGGCCCTCGTCGATGATCGTCGTCATCGAGGACGGTCCGATCTGGGTCGCCTTCTTCTGCAGCGCGAGCAGGCGCTCCTCCGGCAGAGTCGACAGCCCGGCCATGGTCGGTGAGACTCCGCCCGAGGCGGCGAGCGCGCGTCCGAGCGTCTCAGCGCGAGCCGGCGACACATCGCCGAGCGCACCGGAGATCGCATAGACCCCGTGGAACAGGTGCTGTGCCTTCTCCATGCCGAGCAGAGTGAGCACCGCCCCGCCGCCCGCGGACTGTCCGGCGATCGTCACGCGACCGGGGTCTCCGCCGAATGCAGCGATGTTCTGCTGCACCCATTCGAGGGCCAGCAGCCAGTCGCGCACACCACGATTCGACGGGGCATCCTCGATCCAGCCGAATCCGTCGAAACCGAGCCGGTACGAGATCGACACGGTGACGACGCCGTCTCGATTGAAGTTGCGGCCGTCGTACCAGGGGCTCGCGGGCGAGCCGGCGAAGTAGCCGCCACCGTGGATCCACACGAGCACAGGGAGACCTGCCGCCGCGGGATCCGGAGTGAACACGTTGACGTTCAGCGTCGAGTCACCCTCGACGCTCGGTTCGGGAATCAGCGTCACCCCGGGGTCACCCCGCTGCGCGGTGGCGGCGAACTCGAGCGCATCGAGCACGCCCTCCCACGGCGCCTTCGGCACCGGCGCCTGGAATCGCAGTGCTCCGATCGGCGCCTCCGCGAACGGGATGCCGAGAAACGCCGCCGACCGCGGAGCTCCTCGTCCGCCCGTGGTCGGGCGCCAGCGCCCGCGAACCCGCCCCGCGGCGGTCTGCACTTCGACGTACTCGGTCATGACTCTCACACTCTCACGTGGCGACTCGGAAGGACCTCGACATGGGGATGCAGAAGCCGCCTTCGCCTCATGCTTGACCTCAAGTTAACTTGAGGTAATACCTTGACGAAAAGCCGCCCAGAACGGCGCCGCAGAGGCTTCCGCTTCTTCCTCCTCACGCCACGAAGGACCGATCCATGACGCACACCTCGCAGACGACGGCATCCCGCGGGACCTGGCGCGAGCTGCTCGGCAGCCGCTATGCCCCCATCGCCTCCGTACTTGCCGGTGGCGTTCTGCTCGAAGCGAGCAACGTGTATCTGACCACCAGCCTGCTCCCCACGATCGTCGGCGAGATCGGCGGCGCCGAGTTCTACGCGTGGACGATGATGACGTTCCTGCTGGCCTCCGTGATCAGCTCGATGCTGGTGAGCAGGATCCTCACGCAGCAGGGTGCCGTGCGCGCGTATCTGCTGGCACTGGGCCTCTTCGCCCTCGGTTCGCTGCTGTGCGCGGTGAGCCCCTGGATGTCGGCGTTGCTGTTCGGTCGGGCGGTGCAGGGACTCGGCGGTGGGCTGCTCGCCGGCCTGGGGTACGCGCTCATCCAGCGCGCTCTGCCCGAGCGGCTCTGGGCTCGCGGCGCGGCACTCGTCTCGGCGATGTGGGGCGTCGGCAACATCATCGGTCCGGTCGTGGGAGGGATCTTCGCGCAGTTGGACGCCTGGCGAGTCACTTTCGTCGGGCTGGCTGTGGTCTCCGCCCTCATCGGGATCGTCGTGGTGCGCGCGTTGCCGCGCACCACACGCGGCCGATCGAGCGAATCCCTCCCGTGGGCGTCACTCCTCCTGCTCTCCGGCGGCGTCGCCGCGGTCGGAGTCGCCAGCGTGGTCCCCGTGGGCCTCGGCACCGCGGTCGCCCTGATCGTCGGCGTGACACTGGGCATCTGGTTCCTCCGACACGAGAAGCGCGGCAGCCACGGCATCCTCCCCCGGGTGACGTTCCTGGCCGGCTCCTCTCTCGGCTGGGTGTACGTCACCGTCGCCGTGCTCGCGTTCGCGATCGGCACCGAGGCGTTCATCCCGCTCTTCGGGCAGGAGATCGGCGGACTGGCTCCCTTCATCGCCGGACTCCTCGGCGCCGCGCTCTCGCTCGGCTGGTCGATCACCCAGGTGTTCACGGCCAACGCCTCGGGCATCCGCTCCCGGCGCGCGCTCATCATCACCGGCCCGGTGGTGGTCGCCATCGGTCTCGCCGCCTACGGTCTGCTCCAGCACGAGGGGCCGTCGACCCTCGTCGTGGTGCTGTGGTTCCTCACCCTGTTCGTCGCCGGCGCAGGCATCGGCTTGGGCTTCCCACACCTGACCGTCGCTGCACTCGGCAGCACCTCGGGTGACGAGGAGGGCGCCAAGGCCGCAGCCGCGGTGAACACGGTGTTCATCATCGCCAGCGCCTTCAGCGCGGCGATGGCCGGAGTACTCGTCAACCTCGCCATGCCCGACATCGTCGCCTCGGCCCGGCTGCTGATGCTGGTGTTCGCCGGAGTCACCGTGCTGGGGGTCTTCGTCGCGCGCGGAGCCAGCTGGGGAATCGGGTTGACCTCAGACGACGAGGGCGCCACCGAGGCGTCCACCACCACCGACACGACCACGCAGTGAAGGAAGGGACGACATGAACATGAGCAGTCAGGTCACCGTGATCGGCCTCGGGAACATGGGCACGGCGATCGCGCAGGCGTTTCTCGACCACGGGTACCGCACGACCGTGTGGAACCGCACCGCGAGCAGGACGCAGGCGCTGGCCGCAGCCGGCGCCTCCGTGGCGACGACCGTGTCGGATGCCGTCGCCGCGAGCCCGCTCGTCGTCATCTGCCTGCGCGACAGCGCTGCCGTCGATGCGGTGCTCCACGGTATCGACGGCGCCGTCGATCGCGTGCTCGTGAACGTCACCAGCGGTTCACCCGCTCAGGCCCGCCGCACCGCGGAGTGGGCGCACGAGCGGGGCGCGTCGTACATCGACGGCGGACTCATGGGAGACCCGCCGTACGTCGGGTCGCCGAAGATGATGCTCTCGTTCAGCGGCGACCGCGAAGCGTGGGAGGCGCAGCGGTCGACGCTGGAGACGCTCGGCACCGCCAGCTACTACGGCGAGGACCCCGGCCTCGCCGCGGTGGAGTTCCTGGCTCAGGTGGCGGTCGGCTACGAGTTCCTCATCGGACTCCTGCACACGCTCAGACTCGTGCGTGAGGAGGGCGCCGACGTGGTCGCGTTCGCGGAGCGGGTCGCCGGTTCCATCAGCGGCTACGCGCCGCTGGTGAACGCCTTCGGCACGGCGGTCGCGAGCGGCGACTACGGGCCGGACCTCGGTTCTCTCGACGTGCAGGCGGCGCTCATGGACGACCTCATCAGCCATCGCGAGTCGCTCGGCGTCGAGGCGGTCCGCATGCGCGAGGTGAAGAGACTCATGGATCGGCGCATCGCCGACGGACACGGTGATCAGGGCTTCTCGAGCCTGTTCGAGGTGCTCGACGAAGACAGGAAAGCGGAATGACTCACGCCATCGACAGCGGATGCCGGTGGCCATCGGCATCCCGAGCATTGTCAGCAACGACCGGAGACCGAACCGCCTCACGCGGTCCGCCAGCGATCGGCGAACCTCTCCTAGACCTCGAACGCCGAGACCATCGTCGCGAGGGCGGCGAGCGCGCCCTCGAGCTGCTCGGCGTCGAGGGGTCCGAGCAGAGCGTTCGCGGAGAGCAGCCCGATTGTCGCGCTCGAGAGCGCGAGGGCCAGATGCTCGGGGTCGATGTCGGCGCGAAGCCGACCCTGATCCTGCAGCTGCACGAGCCATTCGATGACCAGCAGATGCCGTGTTCGGTAGCGGCCAACGGTGACGGCGGAGACGTGACTGCCCAGGATGCCGCGATCGTCGAGTAAGGCCGCCGTCATCAGACGATCGTCATGCAGCGCCCGCACTGCGCAGCGATAGGCCCCGCTGAGCGAGACGTCGTCGCCCAGCTCAGCATCGACGCGCGCCTGCATTCGGGCAGTCGCGCGTTGCAGCAGCGCGTCGAGGATGTCGGCTTTGCTGTCGAACTCCAGATACACCGCACCTTTGCCGATGCCCGCATGTGAGGCCACCGCCGCGACACTGGTCGCGTCGAAGCCGTGCTCGAGGACGAGCTGCTCGGCGGCGTCGAGGATCGCGGTTCGCCGGTCGTCGAGGCGCGGGCGCGGCATCAGATGCTGCTCTCGAGGAAGTCGAGAATCGCTGCGGTGACGACATCCGGACGATCCCGCTGCACCCAATGCCCCGCACCCGGCACCTCGACCAGCCTTCCGAGCGGGAGGAGATCGGCCGCTGCTCGGGCGCGAGCGATCGCGACTCCGCTGTCGCGGTCACCGTGCACCAGGAGGGCGGGCACCGAGATCTCGCCGAGGCGGTCGGTGTAGTCGGTGCGCAGGCCGAGCGGAAGCACCTGCTCTCGTTGCCACTCGCCGAACACCTCGAGAGCCGTGCCGGATGACGCCTCGTCGGTCACGGCTCGGACGAGGGCAGGGGTCCTGGACGACTCGTTGCGCACGATGGAACGCAGCCCGCGTTCGATCGCCGCGGGATTCTTCGCATACGACCTCGTGATCGCGGCGAGAAGTCCCGACCGGAGCAGTAGATACGTCGAGTAGTGCCCCAGGCTGCTGAGCGGACCGTCTGAGAGCCGGGGCATGATCCCGAAGCTCCCGAGCAGGATAAGAGCACGCGCCCGGCCCGGGCGTTCGAGAGCGTGCCCGATCGCCAGGCCGCCTCCGAGCGACAGCCCACCCACGACGTAGTCGTCGAGCTCCAAGCGGTCTACCAGTTCGCCCACGTAATCGAGCAGCGCCTGTTGTGTGAGCGGCCACGTCGCCTTCGCGCTTCGACCGAAACCGGGGTGATCCGGTGCGAGCACCCGATAGCCGGCGGATGCCAGGGCGGGACCGAGGTCGCCCCACGACAGTTCGGCGCTGTCGGTGCCCCCACCGTGCAAGAGGAGGACGGTCGGAGCGTTCGGCTGCGGCGCAGTCCACTCTGCGACAGAGACCGTGGCGCCTTCGAGATCCACCGAGAGCCGTCGAACGATCACCCCATACTCCGTTCTGACCCAGATCGCATTCTTGGTCACTACGAGTAGATCACATCCTTGCGCGGGTGCGGCCGTCGGAGGCCGGTACGGGTCAGTCGCGCAATCGCGCCTTGGCCTGCTCCAGCACGCTGTTCAACGCTCGGGCCGCAGCCTCGGCATCGGCGGAATCGACGTTCGCCCAGATCGGGCCTGTCAGCGCTCCGATCTCCGCGCCGACCTCGCCGACCAACTCCGCGCCCGCAGTACTGAGCGCCTGGCCGACCACGAGTCCGCGCCGCTCGAGGGTCGACAGCAGGTCCGCGGCATCCGCGAACTGCGCTCTGTCCCGGATGATCTCGGCGACGTCACCCGCGCCGTCGAATTGCGAGGCGAGGCGCAGGGTGACCCATTCGCGCTCGGAGAGCTGGCGGTCGACCAGCACGGTGTGCAGGAGCGCGTTCAGCGCCTTTTCCGCCTGTCCGATGAGTAGGGGGCCGAACGGAATCATGGATCCTCCTGTATGTTGGTGCCACCAACGATAACAGATCGTGGGTGTGACCAACGAGTATGGTGAGGGCATGGAACGTCTTGACGATCGAGCGACGTGGCAGGTCAGCCGGGCACACCTTCGCGCCCATTCCCTCTTGCAGGAGCTGTTCGCCGATGCCGGCGCCCGGGCGTACCACTACCGTCTCCTCGCAGCACTCGACGAGGCGGGCGCCGTCAGCCAGGCAGAACTCGGGCGCATGACAGGGCTTGACCGCAGTGACGTCTCCCTCGCAGTGAGCGCACTCCGCGAGGACGCGCTCGTCGAGCGTTCCGCACACCCCACCGACCGCCGCCGGAACGTCGTGTCGCTCACCGAGCGTGGCGGTGCCGAGCTCGCGCGCCTCGACGCCGTCGTCGAGCGGGCCCAGACCGTGTTCCTGGCACCGCTCGCAGAGGAGGAGCGTCCCGTGTTTCTCGACATGATCACGCGGCTGGGGCGCGAACCAGGACGGCCCGGAGCCGCGGGGCCGGCGTCTACGAATCACCCATAGAGTCGACATCATGGCCTACCCCCGCGTCTATTTCTCTGCGACCCAGAGCGAGGCCGAATTTCTCGCCGACTATGAGCCCTCGCTCGCGACGTGGGCCGACAAAGACGGATTGACACTGCTGATGCGGGCTCTGCGCAACGGCGACCCCGCCAGCCGGGTCGCAATCGCCACGCGACTGCTCGACGACGGTGCTGATGCCGGCGCAGCGACCGAGAGCCACGTGAACGTGTTGCACGTGTTGCTGAGCGCGACGGCCCACGATTTCATCGCCGAAGCACCTCTGCTCGCCCGCCTGCTCGACGAAGGCGCGGACATCAATGCCGACAGCGGCAGTCGGTGGGGCACCCCGCTGCAGACACTCAATCGCACGTTCAAGTTCTCCGATGAGGCTCTCGCTCCGTTCTACGACGTCCTGTTCGCCCGCCCCGAACTCGATGTCACCACCCCGAGCAGTAAGGGGAGCAGCGTCACCGAGAGCGCCCAAGCCGCCATCAGACGACGCGCCGGCCTCCTGGCTCGCTGCCACGAGCACACGAACCAGCACGGACCGCATTGACCCCCTCGGCGAGTGGTGGAAGAGCGGCCGCCTCAGACTCCCAGGACGAGACGGATGCCGGTGCCGATCTGCGCCATCAGATATGGCGCGAGGTGGCCGGCTGGGTAGGCGTCGACGAACTCTCGAGTGACCGGACCGATCTGACCGACGTTCGCCACCGAGTCGCGATCGAGTCCTGACGCGGCGGCCGGCACCAGGACATTGCCGGGAAAGCCCTCGAGAGCGATGTTCGAGGTCAGCGGCACGACGAGGACGGTATTGATGTTCGTGTCGAGCAGCCAGTCCTCTTGCACCACGACGGACGGTCGCACTTTTGCCGGCTCCGAGCCGCGCGGAATCCCGAAGTCGACCCAGACGATGTCGCCGCGGCGGATCACCAGTCGGTGCCCTCGCGCAGCCGCTGCTCGTTGCCACGCACGAACAACTCATCGTCTGCATCGGTATCGGCCTGAGCCAAGATCTGGTTCGCGATCCGGGTCAGGTCCGAAGAGCCTTCCAACTCATCGGCCAGTCGTCGCCCGGCGAGCTGGAAGAACTCCGACCGGTTCATCCCGTGTCGCGCAGCCACGCGTTCGAAACGAGCGAAGTCGCCATCGGGCACTGAGATCGCCGTCTTCATGGGAAGAGTATAACTGGTCATACTGCGAGGGTGGTCAAGGCATCCGACATTCCCGGATGCGCGGAGAAAGGCCCGCCTACTCGCCGACGCGCGTGACCTCGGCGTGCGGCATCCGCTCGGTCATCACGCGCACCGCCTCGGGGTTGTCGTCGACGAGCACCGCGTCGCGGCCGAGAGCCGAGGCGACGGCGCCGGTCGTGCCGCTGCCGGCGAAGAGGTCGAGCACGCGGTCGCCGGGGCGGCTGGATGCGCGCACGATCCGCCGCAGTATGCCCTCGGGCTTCTGCGTCGGATACCCCGTCTTCTCTCGCCCGGTCGTCGGGACGATCGTGTGCCACCACACGTCGGTGGGCAGCTTGCCGCGGGCGGCCTTCTCGGCCGTGACCAACCCCGGAGCCATGTACGGCTCGCGGTCGATGTCGTCGGCGTTGAACACGTACTCGCGCGGGTTCTTGACGTAGACGAGGATCGTGTCGTGCTTGGTGGGCCAGCGACGGCGCGACTTCGCGCCGTAGTCGTAGGCCCAGATGAGCTCGTTGAGAAAGCAGTCGCGGCCGAACACCGCATCGAGCATGACCTTGGCGTAGTGCGCCTCGCGGTAGTCGAGGTGAAGGTACAGCGTGCCGTCGTCGGCGAGCAGCCGCCACGCCTCCTCGAGCCGGGGCATCAGGAAGGCGCCGTAGTCGTCGAAGCGGTCGTCGTAGGTGCGCAGCATGCCGCGCACTCGCTCGTACGCGTGGCCGTGGAACCCGTGCCGCACCTCGGAGTGCGCCGTCACCGGTTCAGAATTCAGCACGACGGGGGCTGCGGCGGCATCCGATCCGCGGGATTCCGGGTCTTCGACACCCTCGGCCTCCGACTCCTGCTGAGTGGAGAACGTGCGACGGGCGGTGACCACCTGTCGCTCCTGCGCGCGACCCGTGTTGAACGGCGGATCGAGGTAGACGAGCGTGAAGGATGCGGACGGAAGAGTCGCCGCTGCGGCGAGATTGTCGCCCTCGAGGATCGACACATCGCCGCGGATGACGGGGGCCGGATCGACGGAAGCGGGATCCTCCGGCGCGACCTCCGGCGCAGGAGCGGGGTCGGTCACGGAACCCGCTGCAGCCACGCGTCGGTGGCGAACTTCGACTCCACCAGCGCCTCGGCGTCGGCGTACTCGTCGGCGGTGATCGCACCGTCTTCGGCGGAGGTCAGCGAGCGGAACGTGTCCTTGAAGCGCTCGATGATCTCGGCCCGCGCGAGACCGGTCTGGCTGCGCAGCGGATCGACGCGCTTCGCCGCCGACGTCGTGCCCTTGTCACTGAGCTTCTCGCGGCCGATGCGCAGCACCTCGGTCATCATCTGACCGTCGATGTCGTACGAGAGCGTCGCATGGTGCAGCACTCCCCCGTTCGCGAGGCGCTTCTGCGCGGCTCCGCCGATCTTGCCCGACGAGCTGGCGATGTCGTTGAGCGGCTGGTAGATCGCGTCGATCCCGAGCGAGCGCAGCGCCTGCAGCACCCAGTCGTCGAGGAAGGCATACGAGTCGGCGAAGGTCATGCCCTGCACGAGGGATGCCGGAACGTACAGCGAGTACGTGATGATCTGCCCCGCGGCCATGAGCATCGCGCCACCGCCCGAGATGCGGCGGACGACGTCGAAGCCATGACGAGCAGCACCCTCGGGGTCGACCTCGTTGCGGTACGACTGGAACGAGCCGATGACGACGGCCGACTGGTCCCATTCCCAGATGCGCAGTGTCGGGCGTCGGCGCCCTTCGCCCACGCGAGAGGTGAGCACCTCGTCGAGCGCGAGGTTCATGCGCGGCGAGACCGCCTTCTCGTGCACGATCTCCCAGTCGAAGTCGTTCCAGCCCGGTGCCGTCACCAGCGCACGGCGCACCGCGGTGCCGACCGCCTCGGGCGTGAAGCCGAGCAGCTGCGCACCCTCGGGTAGGGCACCTCGCACCGCCGCGGCGATGGCCGTGGCATCCGTCTCGACCGGCAGACCGGTGACCGCCCGGTCGATGTCATCGAGAGCCGTGTCGGGCTCGAGGAAGAAGTCGCCGGCGAGGTGGAAGCGAGCGATCCTGCCGTCCTCGACCTCGAGGTCGACGACGACGAGCTTTCCGCCTGGAACCTTGTATTCACCGTGCACGGTTACAGCTTAAGCCGCGGTCGTCGCACCGGCGCGGTGAACCCGCGGATTCAGCGCCCGAGTACCACCGCACGCTCTCCGGCGCGGATCGGCGCCGAGAAGCGGTTGCCGGCCGGCGGCTGCGGGCAGACGTACTGGTCCGAGAACGCGCACGGCGGCAGGTAGGCCCGGTTGAAGTCGATGACCGCGGATCCGTCTGAGGCCGGCTCCTCGATCGGCAGGAAGCGGAATCGATAGGTCTCGGTGCCGTTCGTCCCGTCGGCGAAGACCGCCGTCAGAGCGCCCTGCGGGGTGCGGGTGGCCGCGAGAGTCACGGCGACCCCGTCGAGAGCGAAGTGCAGCCGGCCCGCGAGGTCGGAATCGTGGACGTGTCCATCGATCGCCGTGACAGCGATCGTCTCCCCCGGCGTCTGCTCGAACGCCGCAGCGATCCGCCAGCCCTCCCGAGGCGGATACGCGTCGATCGCACTGAACCGTTCGCGCTCGGGGCGCCTCGGATTGAACACCCGCAGGGCGACCGTGCCGCGTCGGTCGAACACGCGCAGCTCGCGGCGTCCGAGCCTCAGCGACTCGCTGCCGCGCAGGGTGACGACCGAGCCGGAGGTACCGAGATCACTGCCGCGGATCCCGCCGTCTCCCGTGAGCGCCCAGAGCCCCGGAACCCCCTCCACGGCAGCGGGCTCGGTGATGAGCCAGTTCGTCGACTCGAGCGCGGCCGGACCGTACTCCGCGCCGGCATACCGCTCGCGCGACTCGTGCCACGCCCGCCACTCGTCTTCGAAACCCACCACGCACCTCCCTCTCGCGGCGAATCTATGCGGAGGAGAGACCGATATGTCGGGTCGGCGTCACGCGGATTCACCCGCTGTAACACCCGTTCACGGGGCGTAACACGCGGACGCGCGGGAGGGTGCGGTGCGGCTCAGCGCGCGGGGATGTGCGAGTCGAGCCACGAGAGGATGTCGGCGCGGACCTCGTCCTGCTGCAGCTCGTTGAAGATCTCGTGACGCGCATCGGGATAGACGAGCGTCGTGATGTCGGTGAGCCCAGAGCGCGTGCGGTACTCGTCGGCGAGCTTGTGCACGCTCCGGGGGCCGCCGACCGAGTCATCTCGGCCCACGAGGAGCAGCATCGGGATGTCGCGGCCGAGTTCCTTGCGGGGTCGGCCGTAGAGCTTCGCGGCCTCGATCGGGCCGAACAGCTTCAGCAGCGGAACGTCGGTGGTCAGCGGGTCCTCGTCGAACTCCTTCCACACAGCGGGGTCACGACTGAGCCACTCGAGGCCCGTGGCGTCGTCGTCGGCCCAGCGGGCGTTCAACGGTGCGGCGTTGAGCGAACCGGGCATCCGCAGGGCCGAGCCCGACAGGATCACGGCGTCCCACGCTTCGGGATGGTCGTTCACGAGCATCTGCGCGAGGAACGACCCCCACGAGTGCCCCAGCAGCACGAGCGGAGGATCAGGATGCTCGTCCTTGATGATGCCGGTGAGCTGCCAGACGGCATCCTTGGCGGCGATCAGACCGCCCTTGCCGAGTCGGCCCAGCTTCGCGGGGCCCCCGTGCTGTCGGATGCCGGTGCGACCGTGGCCGCGGTGATCGTCGGCGTAGACGTGGAAGCCCGCCTCCGTGAGAGCCGCGATCAGCGTGCCGTAGCGACCCGCGTGCTCGCCGACGCCGTGCAGCAGCTGCACGACTCCTCGCGCATCCCCCGCCGCCTGGTGGACGTCGTAGACGATGGCGATGCCGTCAGCATCCGTGAACTCACGCGTATCCGTCACGCCCCCACCCTACTGAGAGTGCGCGACGTGCGTCAGGCCCCGCGTCCGCGGCGCACGTCGGGCGCCGTCCGCGGCGCGCGTCAGGCGCCGAGCGCGGCGGGGTCAGGCGCCGAGCGCGGCGATGACGCCCTGGGCGATCGCGAGGTCGGTGACCTCGTAGCCGCCGACGCCGTCGGAGGCCGACCCCATGCGCACTCCGCCGTCTTCGTGCACGGTGCGCTTGGCCGAGAAGTGCAGGGCGTCGACGCCCGTCGCGGCGAGAGCGGCGGCGCTGGCGGCATCCACTCCGCTTCCCGCCATGATCTCGATCGCGCCCGCGGCCTCGGCGACCAGGGCGCGCAGGGTGTCGATGCCGTCGATCGCGGCCGACGCCCCTCCTGACGTGAGCACCCGGCGGAGGCCGAGCGAGCGCGCGGCGACGAGCGTGGCGATGGGGTCGGCGGTCACATCGATCGCCCGATGGAGGGTGACGGATGCTCCGCCCGCGGCGTCCCGCAGCCGGGCCATCGCGTCGAGGTCGAGGCGCCCCTCCGCATCGAGCGCACCGATCACGACGCCGTGAGCGCCGGCCTCGATCGCCGCGCGGACGTCCCGCTCGGAGAGGGCGATCTCGTCGGCGTCGTAGTGGAATCCACCGGCGCGGGGGCGGATCAGCACGTGCACCTCGGGACCCGCGGTGCGAGCGGTCTCGACCGCCCCTTCGATCGTGGCGAGCGAGGGCGTCAGGCCACCGAGCGGCAGCGCCTGCGCGAGTTCGACGCGGGCTGCGCCGACGGCTCCGGCGATGCGGACTCCGGCAGGATCCTGGACGGCGATTTCGATGGCGGGGGTTCGGGTCACCCGTCCATTCTGGCCTGTGGTTCTGGCCGGCCTCGGCATCCGACTTCCGATTCTGCCGAAAATTACTTAGACTGTCTAAGTAATGTCTGCGTCTGATGAATCCCTCCACCTCACCGCGACAGACCTGCGCATGGCGACTTTTCGACTCGCACGGCGCCTGCGATGCGCCCGAGCCGTCGACGCGATGAGCGATGCGCAGCTCGCCGTGCTCGCCACGCTGCGCATGCACGGCCGCCGCACGATCACGGCCCTCGCCGAGCGCGAGCGGGTCACCGCACCGTCGATGACGAACATGATCAACGGCCTCGAAGAGCAGGGCTACGTCGTCCGCACTCCGGATGCCGAGGATCGCCGACGCGTGCAGGTCGACATCACCGACGCGGGCACCGAGATCGTGGCACAGACCATCAAGCGTCGTGATGAGCTGCTGGCCGACATGCTCGGCGAACTCGACTTCACGGAGGAAGAACTCGCGACGCTGCGCGAAGCCAGCGCCCTGATGCGAAAGGTGGTCGACCGATGAGCGCGATGTTCCGTTCGTTCTCGAACATCAACTACCGCATCTGGTTCGCCGGCGCCCTCGTCTCGAACATCGGCGGGTGGATGCAGGCGACCGCCCAGGACTGGGTCGTGCTCACCGAGCTCACCGACAACGACGCCGCGGCCATGGGCGTCACGATGGCGCTGCAGTTCGGGCCGCCGCTCGTGCTCGTGAGCCTGACCGGCTGGGTCGCCGACCGGTTCGAGCGCCGGCGCATCCTGATGGCCACGCAATCGGCGCTGCTGCTGCTCGCGATCGCCGTGGGCGTGCTGCTGCTCAACGGCGTGATGACTCTGCCGATGATGTTCTGCTTCGCCGCGGGCTTCGGCGTCGTCAACGCGTTCGACGCACCGGCCAGGCAGGCGTTCGTCTCCGACATGGTCTCGTCGGGCGACACGTCGAACGCGGTCGCCCTGAACTCGGCATCCTTCAACCTCGCCCGCATGATCGGCCCTGCGGTCGGTGGCCTGCTGATCGTCGCGATCGGATCGGGCTGGGTGTTCATCGCGAATGCCGTCACGTTCCTCGCGATGCTGGTCGCGCTGCTCCTGCTGCGCACCGGCCAGTTGGCGCCGCGGCTCAAGAACCGCCGCCCCGGCGGGCTCGCCGAAGGCTTCCGCTATGTGTGGGGGCGCAGCGACCTGCGCGTGGTCTTCGTGACGGTGTTCCTGATCGGCGCGTTCGGCATGAACTTCCCGATCTTCGCCTCCACCATGGCGCTCGAGTTCGGGGCGGGAGCCGATGGATACGGCGTGCTGAGCTCGGTGCTCGCGATCGGCTCTCTCGCCGGCGCGCTGCTGGCCGCCCGACGCGACCGCGCCAGGGTGCGGGTCGTGATCTTCGCGGCAGGCGGCTTCGGCATCGCGGCCTTCATGTCGGCGGCGATGCCCACGTACATCTCCTATGCCGTCACGCTCACTTTCACGGGCTTCATGATCGTGACGCTGCTCACGACCGCGAACGGCTACGTGCAGATGACGACGGCACCGGCTCTCCGGGGCCGTGTGCTCGCGCTCTACATGGCAGTCATCATGGGGTCGACCCCGGTCGGAGCCCCCATCGCCGGGTGGGTCGCCGACACGTTCGGTCCTCGCAACGCGATCATGCTCGGCGGCACCGCCGGGTTCGTCGCCTGCGCGATCGGCGCGATCTGGGTCTTCACCTCCGGTCGTCTGCACCGGTCCGAGAACAGCCGCTTCCTGATGACGCTCGATGAGACCAGGCCGCTGAACGTCGTCGATGAAGCCGAGATGCTCGACAAGAAGGCGGATCCGGTCGAGTTCAGCGACGAGGCGGCCGTCACGACGCCGATCCGCACGTCGAAGAAGGACTGACCCCGTTCTGAGCGCGTGGATGCGGTTTGTCAATGCCCTCCACGCATGGCCGGGGCAGACGTACGTTCGCCGCATGGACCAGAACACAGGACGCACCCCGCACGCCGAAGAGCCCGCTGAGGGTTCGCCCGAGCAGAACCCTGAGCACAACACGGCGCCCGACGGACAGTCGACGGCCGAACGCGACGAGCTGCACGGAAACGCTCAGGGCTCAGCGCAGGGCGGTGCGATCCAGGGTGACAGCTCGCACGGCGATGCAGCCCGAGGTGCCATCCAGGGCGAGGCCGAAGACGGCAACGCTCAGGGCGCAGCCCAGGGCGGTGCGATCCAGGGCGACAGCTCGCACGGCGAATCGCCTCGCGGCGCCATCCAGGGCGACGCGAGCCCCGACCGCGATGCGGCGCTCGGCGGCGACGAGCACACCGAGGACCAGCTGACGGCCGACAACGAGGTCGAGGAAGACGCGCTGCGCTCACTCGACCCGAACGACGCTCCGGCCTGAGCGGCGGGTCTGCACGACGAAGGGGGCGGATGCCGCAGCATCCGCCCCCTTCGTGTCGTTCAGCGAGACTCAGAAGTCCCAGTCGTCGTCTTCCGTCGCCTCGGCCTTGCCGATGACGTAGGAGGAGCCCGACCCCGAGAAGAAGTCGTGGTTCTCGTCGGCGTTCGGCGAGAGCGCTGACAGGATCGCCGGGTTCACGTTCGTGACGGTCGAGGGGAACATCGCTTCGTAGCCGAGGTTCATCAGCGCCTTGTTGGCGTTGTAGTGCAGGAACTTCTTGACGTCTTCGGTCAGGCCGACGCCGTCGTAGAGGTCCTGCGTGTACTGCACCTCGTTGTCGTAGAGCTCGAACAGCAGGTTGAAGGTGTAGTCCTTCAGCTCCTGGCGACGCTCTTCGGTCTCCTTCTCGAGACCCTTCTGGAATTTGTAGCCGATGTAGTACCCGTGCACGGCCTCGTCACGGATGATGAGGCGGATGAGGTCGGCCGTGTTCGTCAGCTTCGCCTTCGACGACCAGTAGATCGGCAGGTAGAAGCCCGAGTAGAACAGGAAAGACTCGAGCAGCGTCGAGGCGATCTTGCGCTTGAGCGGGTCGTCGCCCTGGTAGTAATCCATGATGATCTGAGCCTTCTTCTGAAGGTTCGGATTCTCGGTCGACCAGCGGAACGCCTCGTCGATCTCCTTCGTCGACGCGAGCGTCGAGAAGATCGAGGAGTAGCTCTTCGCGTGCACCGACTCCATGAACGCGATGTTGGTGTACACCGCCTCTTCGTGAGGGGTGATCGCATCCGGGATCAGCGAGACGGCGCCGACCGTGCCCTGGATCGTGTCGAGCAGCGTCAGACCGGTGAAGACGCGCATCGTGAGCAGCTGCTCTTCGGGCGTCAGCGTGTTCCACGACTGGATGTCGTTCGACAGCGGCACCTTCTCGGGCAGCCAGAAGTTGTTCACCAGACGGTTCCAGACCTCGAGGTCCTTGTCGTCGATGATGCGGTTCCAGTTGATCGCCTGAACCTCGGCAACCAGCTTGATCGGGGGGTGAGGAGTCATGTCTTCGTCGTTTCTCGTGTTCAGTGACGGGATCAGAGCATGCAGGAGACGCACTCGGCCATGTCGGTGCCCTCCAGTGCCATCTGACGCAGACGGATGTAGTAGATCGTCTTGATGCCCTTGCGCCATGCGTAGATCTGCGCCTTGTTGATGTCACGCGTCGTGGCGGTGTCCTTGAAGAACAGCGTCAGCGACAGGCCTTGATCGACGTGCTGGGTGGCGGCAGCGTACGTGTCGATGACCTTCTCGTAGCCGATCTCGTATGCGTCCTGGTAGTACTCCAGGTTGTCGTTCGTCATGAACGGTGCCGGGTAGTAGACGCGGCCGAGCTTGCCTTCCTTGCGGATCTCGATCTTCGACGCGATCGGGTGGATCGACGACGTCGAGTTGTTGATGTACGAGATCGAGCCGGTCGGCGGCACCGCCTGCAGGTTCTGGTTGTAGATGCCGTGCTCCTGGATCGACGACTTCAGCGCCACCCAGTCGGCCTGCGTCGGGATGTGCTTGCCCGCGAAGAGCTCCTTGACCTTCTCGGTCTCGGGCTCCCAGGCGCGCTCGATGTACTTGTCGAAGAACTCCCCCGACGCGTACGTCGAGTCCTCGAAGCCGTCGAAGGCCTGCTTGCGCTCGATCGCGATGTTGTTCGAGGCGCGCAGCGCGTGGAACAGCACCGTGTAGAAGTAGATGTTCGTGAAGTCGATGCCCTCTTCGGAGCCGTAGTGCACGTGCTCGCGAGCGAGGAAGCCGTGCAGGTTCATCTGGCCGAGGCCGATGGCGTGCGAGCGGTCGTTTCCGTCTTCGATCGAGCGGACCGAGCGGATGTGGCTCTGGTCGCTGACCGCGCTCAGCGCACGGATGGCGGTCTCGACGGTCTGACCCAGGTCATCGGCATCCATCGACAGCGCGATGTTCATCGAGCCGAGGTTGCAGGAGATGTCCTTGCCGATCTGGTCGTACGACAGGTCGTCGTTGTACGTGGTCGGCGTGTTCACCTGCAGGATCTCGCTGCAGAGGTTGGACATGTTGATGCGGCCCTTGATCGGGTTGGCCTTGTTCACCGTGTCCTCGAACATGATGTACGGGTAGCCCGACTCGAACTGGATCTCGGCGATGGTCTGGAAGAACTCGCGCGCGTTGATCTTGGTCTTCTTGATGCGTGGGTTGTCGACCATCTCGCGGTACTTCTCGGTGACCGAGATGTCGCCGAAGGGAACGCCGTAGACCTTCTCGACGTCGTACGGCGAGAAGAGGTACATGTCCTCGCCGTTCTTCGCGAGCTCGAACGTGATGTCGGGCACGACGACGCCGAGCGAGAGCGTCTTGATGCGGATTTTCTCGTCGGCGTTCTCACGCTTGGTGTCGAGGAAGCGCATGATGTCGGGGTGGTGCGCGTTGAGGTACACGGCGCCTGCACCCTGACGGGCTCCGAGCTGGTTGGCGTAGCTGAAGCTGTCTTCGAGGAGCTTCATCACGGGGATGATGCCCGAGGACTGGTTCTCGATCTGCTTGATCGGCGCACCGGCCTCGCGGATGTTCGAGAGCAGCAGCGCCACGCCGCCGCCGCGCTTGGAGAGCTGGAGAGCGGAGTTGATGCCGCGGGCGATCGACTCCATGTTGTCTTCGATGCGCAGCAGGAAGCAGCTGACGAGCTCGCCGCGCTGGGCCTTGCCCGAGTTGAGGAAGGTCGGCGTCGCGGGCTGGAAGCGGCCGGAGATGATCTCCTCGACCAGGGCGACCGCGAGCTTCTCGTCGCCACCGGCGAGGCCGAGAGCCGTCATCACGACGCGGTCCTCGAAGCGCTCGAGGTAGCGCTTGCCGTCGAACGTCTTGAGCGTGTAGCTCGTGTAGTACTTGAAGGCGCCGAGGAAGGTCTCGAAGCGGAACTTCTTGCCGTACGCGAGGTCGTTGAGCTCCTGGATGAACTCGAGCGAATACTGCTCGATCACGGCCGGCTCGTAGTACTCCTTCTCGACGAGGTAGTCGAGGCGCTCCTTGAGCGAGTGGAAGAACACCGTGTTCTGGTTGACGTGCTGCAGGAAGTACTCGCGTGCCGCCCGCTTGTCGGCGTCGAACTGGATCTTGCCGTTCGCGTCGTACAGGTTCAGCATCGCGTTGAGGGCGTGGTAGTCCAGGCCCTCATAGGTCGGGTTCATCTTGAACGCCACCGTGTCTGTCACTGAGTCGGTTCCTGCCTGCTCGTCAACTGCGGTACCCACCGTCGCTCCAATCCGTCGCTCACGCGATCAACATCGTCTTGTGTGCCGAAGATCTCGAGCCGATACAAGTGAGGCACGTTGCACTTGCGGCTGATGATGTCACCGGCGAGACAGAACGAGTCGCCGAAGTTGGTGTTGCCCGCAGAGATGACTCCGCGGATGTGTTGCCGGTTGCGCTCGTCGTTGAGGAACCGGATGACCTGCTTGGGCACCGCGCCTCGTTCGACGCCGCGCCCCTCACCCCCGCCATAGGTGGGAGTGACCAGCACGAAGGGCTCGTCGATGACGAGTTCTTCCTGCTGTCGGAGAAGGGGAATGCGTCGGGCCGGGAGCCCGAGCTTCTCGACGAAGCGCGCGGTGTTACCCGAGGCGCTCGAGAAGTAGACCAGGAGCGGCGCGGCGGTCGCGACGGCGCTCATGGCTCATTACGCCAGACGCGAGGCGAGCTCGTCGATCTTGTCGGGGCGGAAGCCCGACCAGTGGCCCTCGTCGGTGACGACGACCGGCGCCTGCATGTAGCCCAGCGCCTTGACCTGCTCGAGCGCGGTTGCGTCTTCCGACAGGTCGAGGATTTCGTACTCGATGCCCTTGGCGTCGAGCGCGCGGTAGGTGGCGTTGCACTGAACGCAGGACGGCTTCGTGTAGACCGTGATCGACATCTTTTCGCTTCCCCTCAAATCTCTGGCCTGCATCTGAATCAGGCTGTTTTCCGGTAGACCCTCACCGGGATCTCAATACTACATATAGGTACGGACATTCAGGGTGACCACTAGGGGTAGTAGTTACATACGTGTAGTTTTCCACCGCTCTCCACTGGTACAACACAGGTTCTCCACCGTTTCTTCCACAGGCTCAGGCCCCTCGGAGGCACCTCCGAACCGCGAGAAATCGCGGCTGGGAACGACCTGTGAGAGATCCATCCACAGGTGGCACGATACGACCGGCCTCCGACATCGGATTTTCTGTGGAAAGTCCGTTTGGGCGTGTCGCGGCGTGTCGCCGAGGAGCCGCTTCGACGGCCGCCGCCGGCTCCCGGTAGCGTTGACCCGTGGCGGGATATCGGGACCTTCTTCGCACGCCCGGAGTGGCGCGCATGATCGCGGCACAGCTGACCGCTCGATTCCCCAACGGCATGAGTTCGCTCGCCATCCTGCTTCATGTGGAGCAGCAGACAGGCTCCTATGGATCGGCCGGGCTCGTGCTCGCAGCGACCAGCGTCGGACAGGCCGTCGCCGGCCCGATCACGAGCCGATGGATGGGCGCCTGGGGCATGCGCCGCGTGCTCACCCTCACCCTCAGCGTGTGCGTGGTCGCGGTGCTGGGTCTCGCGTTCCTCCCCCTGAACGTTCCCGGCTACATGATCCTCGGCATGATCGCCGGGCTCTCGACTCCGCCGGTGCAGGCTGCGGTGCGCACCATCTATCCGAAGCTCGTGAACTCCAAACAGCTCACTCCTCTCTTCTCGCTCGACGCCTCTCTGCAGGAGATCATCTGGGTGCTGGCGCCTGTCGTGATCACGCTCGTGTCGACGCAGGTGGGTACCGCAGAGGGACTGCTCCTCGTCGCCGCGGTGCTCGTCGGCGGCGGAGCGTGGTTCATCCTCTCCCCCGAAGTCGGCCGGGTACGCATCCCGCGCAGCCGCAGCGCGCTCGGCAAGGTCGTGCTCAAGCCACCGGTGCTGCTCGCCACCGTCATCGGATTCCTGCTCATCGGCGCATGCTCGGCCGTCGAGGTCGGCGTCGTCGCGACGTTCGAGCACGGCAGCCTGGCGGCCGGCCTCGTGCTCGCGGTGTTCGCCGTCGGCAGCCTCGCTGGAGGCCTCTCGTTCGGACACATCCCCATCGGGCCCTGGGCGATGGCCCGCCGCCTCACGATCGTCACGGTCGGCCTCGCCCTCACGATGTTCTCCCTCAACGAGTTCTGGCTCGGCGGCACCCTGATCGTCGCCGGCATCGGCATCGCCCCGGCGCTCGCCGTGCTGTTCGCCATCACGACCGCGAGCGTCAAGTTCAGCGAGACGGCCGAGGCGTTCGGCTGGGCGGGCACCGGGCAACTCATCGGCGCGGCCGCCGGATCCGCCGTGGCCGGCTTCCTCGTCGATGCGACGGATCCGCGTGGCGCCTACCTCGCAGCGACCCTGTTCGCGGCGGCCGGACTCGTCGTCTCGATCGTGTTCGTCCGCTCGTTCCCCGATCTGCGTCACCGCGACGCGAGCCCCCACCCCGACACCGAACCCCTGGCGGTCACCCCTTCATGAGCTCTGCCTCCTCCCCCGCATCCGCCGCCCCCGAGGTCATCTGCGTGGGCGAGTCCATGGGACTCGTCACGGCGCTCGGCGCACCGCTCGCCGAGACCGAGACGGCAGCGCTCGGGTTGGCGGGGGCAGAGGGCAACGTCGCCGTCGGGCTCGTGGCGGCGGGGCACACGGCGGCATGGGCCTCTCGTCTCGGCGACGACCCGATCGGCATCCGCATCTCCACCGAGCTCGCGCGCCGGGGTGTCGACCTCTGGGTGACGACCGATGCGGATGCTCCCACCGGCGTCATGTTCAAAGACCCGGGCGTCGAGTCCTCGTCCGTCTACTACTACCGCCGCGGATCGGCGGCCTCGCTGATGGGTCCGGGGTTCCTCGACGCCGCACAGCTCGCGGGCGTCAGGATCGTCCACACCACCGGCATCACCCCCGCACTCTCGGCGTCGTGCCGAGCGATGGTCGACCAGCTCTTCGTTGACGCCCGCGCGGCCGGCGCGCTCGTCTCGTTCGACGTCAACGACCGCCGCGCGCTGTGGACCATGCAGGACGCCGCCGAGACGCTGGCCAGACTGGCGGATGCCGCCGACATCGCGTTCGTCGGCCGCGATGAGGCCGAGCGCGTCTGGGGCACTGCAACGCCCGCCGAGATCCGCGCGCACCTGCCGCACTGCGGGCTGCTGATCGTCAAGGACGGCGATGTCGGTGCGACCGCGTTCCACGGCGACGACGAGCCGGTGTTCGTGCCGGCTCCCCGGGTCGACGTCGTCGAACCGGTCGGCGCCGGCGACGCGTTCGCCGCGGGCTTCCTCGCCGCGACCCTCGCCGGCGCCGAGCTCGCAGAGCGCCTCTCTGCAGGGCACGCCGCCGCCACCCTGGTGCTCACGACGCACGGCGATCTGCCTCCGCTGATCTGACCTCGCGTGACCGTGACCGGGCTGCCCCGCGCGACCCGGTCGTAGGCTTGCTGCATGCCCGCACCGCTCTCGCTGCCTCGCATCTCCTGGGGACACCCGGCGTCTGATCGCCGCGTCCTCCTCGTGCACGGACTCGGCTCGTCCGGCGCACTCATGTGGCGCCTCGGCACCGCTCTGGCCGATCTGGGCTGGCACGCGACCGCGATCGATCTGCGGGGCCACGGCGATGCGCCGCGCGCTCTCGACTACTCGGTCGCAGCCTACGGCGCCGACCTCGCCTCCACGCTGCCCGACGGCGGCGGACCGTGGGATGCCGTGGTCGGCCACTCTCTCGGCGGCGCCGCCAGCACGGCGGCCGCGGCATCCGCCCCCGAGTGGACTCGCCGGCTGGTGCTCCTCGACCCCGCGATCCGCGTCGGCGGCCGCGACGCCACGATCGTGCGCAAGAGCCAGGAGCGCGCGTTCGCCGACAACAGGGTCGAGCTGGTTCAGCAGGAGCATCCGCACTGGCATCCGCAGGATTGGGAGCTCAAGGTCGACGCGGTGCACCGCACGAGCGCCTGGGCGGTCGAGCAGACGAGCCGGCAGAACACTCCCTGGGACGTCACGGCGGATGCCGCGCGGCTGACCGTCCCCACGCATGTGATCGCCTCCGACCCCGCGGTCTACAGCATCTTCACCGGTGACGTCGCGGCCGGCGTGCTCGCATCGAACCCGCTCATCACGATGTCGGTGGTCGCGGGATCGGGGCACTCGCTGCATCGCGACAAGCCGGAGGAGACCATCCGACAGCTGGAAGAGGCACTCGCATGAGCACGTTCGATCCGATCGCCTTCCTCCCGGACGACCTTCTCGACCGCATCCGCGACCGGGCGCCGATCCACGACCGCGACAACACCTTCCCCGAGCAGGATCTCGACGAGCTGCGGGATGCGGGCTACCTCTCGATCCTCGTGCCGGCCGAGCGCGGCGGCGCGGGTCTGAGCCTCGCCGAGGCGGCGATCCTGCAGCAGCGCCTCGCGACGGCGGCCCCCGCGACGGCCCTCGCGATCAACATGCACCTCGTCTGGACGGGCGTCGCCAAGGTCTTCTCCGACCGCGGCGTCCCGGGCCTCGAGTTCGTGCAGGACGGCGCGGTCGCCGGCGAGGTCTTCGCATTCGGCATCAGCGAGGGCGGCAACGACCTCGTGCTGTTCGGCAGCGACACCGATGCCGCGCCCACCGCCGACGGCGGCTACGCGTTCACCGGCACGAAGATCTTCACCTCGCTCGCGCCCGTGTGGACGAAGCTCGGTCTGCACGGACTCGACACCACGAGCGCAGACGCCCCGAAGCTCATCTTCGCGTTCGTCGAGCGCACAGATGCGGTCGTCACGGGCGACGACTGGGACACCCTCGGCATGCGGGGCACCCAGAGCCGCACCACCCGACTCGACGGAGCCACCGCGGATGCCGAGCACGTGGTGCGCCGCATCGACCCGGGCCCCAACCCCGACCCCATCGTCTTCGGGATCTTCTCGGTCTTCGAGATCCTGCTCGCCTCGGTGTACACGGGCATCGCGCGCCGTGCGCTCGACCTGGCGGTGCTCACCGCGCAGAAGCGCCGCTCGAAGAAGACGGGCGCCGCCTACAGCCAGGACCCCGACATCCGCTGGCGCATCGCCGACATGGGGCTCGCATACGACGCCCTTCCTCCGCAGATCGCCGCGCTGGCCCGAGACGTCGACGAACGGGTCGACAACGGCGCCCGCTGGTTCACTCTGCTGTCGGGCGTCAAGCATCGCGCGATCACCATGTCGAAGCACGTCGTCGACCAGGCGATGCTCGTCGCGGGCGGCGGCTCGTACTTCTCGTCGAACGAGCTCTCGCGGCTCTACCGCGACGTGCTCGCTGGCGCGTTCCACCCCTCCGACCCCGAGTCGGCGCACGCGACCGCGGCGAGCGCGTGGCTCGGGCCACTCGACTCCTAAGGGGCAGTATTCTGCGGTTTCGCGCCTGACGCCACGCCGATCCTGCGGAATCGGTTGAAGGATGGTCGTTCCGGTGCGAGGATCG
The DNA here is from genome assembly GCF_031843845.1 of Microbacterium sp. WCS2018Hpa-23. Classification (NCBI taxonomy): domain Bacteria; kingdom Bacillati; phylum Actinomycetota; class Actinomycetes; order Micrococcales; family Microbacteriaceae; genus Microbacterium; species Microbacterium sp. WCS2018Hpa-23. The sequence continues at coordinate 17,187 of NZ_JAVTIZ010000002.1, read as the reverse complement.
CATCATGACGCCGTCGAAGAAGCACCCCCCGTTGGATGACGTCGCGAAGACGATCATCGAGCTGCTCCAGGAGGACGGGCGACGCTCGTACTCCGACATCGGACGAGAGGTCGGCCTGAGCGAGGCCGCCGTCCGGCAGCGGGTCCAGCGCCTCACCGAGTCCGGCGTCATGCAGATCGTCGCGGTCACCGATCCGATGCAGTTGGGCTTCCCCCGGCAGGCGATGATCGGCATCCGTGTCTCCGGCGACACCCGGGTCGTCGCCGAGGCCATCGCCGAGGTCCCCGCGATCGACTACGTCGTGATCACGGTCGGATCCTTCGACATCCTCGCCGAGGTCGTCTGCGAAGACGACGAAGACCTGCTCGCCCTGATCAACGACCGCATCCGCCCGATCGACGGGGTGCTGTCGACCGAGACCTTCATCTACGCCAAGCTGCAGAAGCAGCTCTACAACTGGGGGACCAGATGAGCACGCACCGCACGACTCCGTCCGAGGCCGAACTCCAGGCGATGGCCAAAGACCATCTGTGGATGCACTTCACCCGTCAGTCCACGATGGAGAAGAGCGGTGTGCCGATCATCGTCAAGGGCGACGGTCACCGGATCTGGGATTCGAAGGGCAAGGAGTACTTCGATGGGCTCGCCGGCCTGTTCGTCGTGAACGCCGGGCACGGCCGCCGCCGCCTCGCCGAGGCCGCGGCGAAGCAGGCATCCGAGCTCTCCTTCTTCCCGCTCTGGTCGTACGCGCACCCCGCGGCGATCGAGCTCGCCGACCGGCTGGCCGACGAGGCCCCCGGCGACCTCAACCGCGTCTTCTTCTCGACCGGTGGCGGTGAGGCCGTCGAGACCGCGTTCAAGCTCGCAAAGCACTACTGGAAGCTGATGGGCAAGCCCACCAAGCACAAGGTGATCTCGCGATCGGTCGCCTATCACGGCACCCCGCAGGGCGCCCTCGCGATCACCGGCATCCCCGCGATGAAGTCGATGTTCGAGCCGGTCACCCCGGGCGGCTTCCGGGTGCCGAACACCAACTTCTACCGCGCGGCCGAGATGGGCGGCCCGAGCGACGAACTCGAGGCCTTCGGACGCTGGGCCGCAGACCGCATCGAAGAGATGATCCTGTTCGAGGGAGCCGACACGGTCGCCGCCGTCTTCCTCGAGCCGGTGCAGAACTCGGGCGGATGCTTCCCGCCCCCTCCCGGCTACTTCGCCCGCGTGCGTGAGATCTGCGACCGCCACGACGTGCTGCTGGTCTCCGACGAGGTCATCTGCGCGTTCGGTCGGCTCGGCCATACGTTCGCGTGCACAGGACTCGGCTACGTGCCCGACATGATCACGTGTGCCAAGGGCATGACGAGCGGCTACTCGCCGATCGGCGCCACCGTCATCAGCGACCGGATCTACGAGCCCTTCTCACAGGGCGACGTGTCGTTCCCGCACGGCTACACGTTCGGCGGCCACCCTGTCTCAGCGGCGGTCGCACTCGAGAACCTCGCGATCTTCGACGAGGAAGGCCTCAACGAGCACGTGCGCGAGAACTCGCCGCTGTTCCGCGCCGAACTCGAGACGCTGCTCGACCTGCCCATCGTCGGAGACGTGCGCGGCGACGGCTATTTCTTCGGCATCGAGCTCGTGAAGGACAAGGCGACGCGCGAGACGTTCGACGACGACGAGTCCGAGCGGCTGCTGCGCGGCTTCCTCTCCCCCGCGCTGTTCGAAGCCGGGCTCTACTGCCGGGCGGACGACCGCGGCGACCCCGTGATCCAGCTCGCGCCGCCGCTCACGGTGGGCCCTGCCGAGTTCCGCGAGATCGGGCAGATCCTGCGAAGCGTCCTCTCCGACGCCCAGTCGGTGCTCTGACCCAGCCGGATCGTCTCAGCCGGATGCCGCGGTGCGCCGCCTCGCGAGGAGTGCGAGGTGGAGCGCCGCGATCGTCTCGCCGTCGTCGAGATCGGCCCCCAGCAGGTCGCCGATCAGCGTGAGGCGCTGATAGAAGACCGACCTCGACAGGTGGCTCGCGGCCGCCGCGGCCGAACGATTGCCCGGGTGCGCGACGAGGGCTGCGAGCACGTCGAGCAGGTCACCGCGGCGCTCCTGATCGTGGCGGATGAGTGGTGCCAGCATCCGTTCGCTGTGCTCGTGCAGTCTGTGGTCGTCCCGCAACGTGGCGACGAGCCGCTCAAGCGGGCGATCATCGACGCGGCGCACTCGGGCGCCGCGCTCAGCGCGATCGCTGTCGGCCAGATCCCGCGCCGCGCGCAGTGAGCCGAGCAGACCGATCACGTCGTCGGCGGCAGGCCCCACGAAGACAGCCCGGTCGGGACCGGCGATGCGCAGCAGCATCTTGTCGGGCAGGCCGGCGGATGCAGGCACCGACAGCAGCGCCACGTCGTCGCCGTCGACGCGGGCGGCCATCACCGCGAACCCCGCCTGTCGCGCACGGTAGGCGAGCTCGCTGATCGAGCCGCTGCCCCGTGCCACGATCCCGTGGCAGTGGCGGCCGTGGAGCGCGAACCCGCCAGCGCGCAGCCGAGCGTCGATGTCCTCGGCCTTCGCGAACCGCGCGCCGAGCAGGTCGTCGATCACCCCGCGCTGAGCGAGCAGCGACCATTCGGCGTCGCCGCCGTCGGCGATGCATCCGAACGCGAGGGCCGTCGCTCCCTGTTCGAGCACCGTCACGCGACCGGCGGGGTGTGCCGGGCCCGGGAGTGCGAGGAGAGTGCCCCAGCGCACCCCGCGCGCCTGCACCGGCACCGTCTCGGCAGCATTGCGATTCTCGAGCACCTCGGCGATCGGCATCTCGAGCCCCTCGGTCGCGATCACCTCGTGCGCGAGGTTCTCGAGCACGACCGGGGCTCCGAGCGCTCGAGCGGTCTCGGAGACCACGACGTCGGCGGGCGCCCCCTGCAGGCTCAGCGCGGTGAAGAGCTCGTGCAGGTGCTGCCGCTCGCGCAGCGCCTGCGTCTGCGCGGCGATCAGCGCATGGTGCACGGCCTCGGTCACGGCGACGAACTTGACCTCGTGCGTGAGGGCAATGAGGGCCAGCCCCTCCGTGGCGCAGACGTCGACGACCGGTTGCGGCACCGCTTGCCGAGCGGTCTTCAGCTCGAACACGATGCCGGCGATGCCCGCCCGATGCAGGCTCGACGCGAAGTCCCTCAGCTCGGCGTCGCCCACAGGCCACCCGGCGCCTGTGGTCAGCAGCAGCTCACCGCCGTCGAGCAGTCGCGCGACGCCTACGCTGTCGGAGACGTGCACCCAGCGCACCGCGGCATCGAGCGCCGCACCGCCGACGAGCACGTCGGGTTCACCCTGCTGTACCGCAGCCTCGGCGAGCACATCAGCCACCGTCAGGAAGACGGCGCCCGTCGGACGATCTGTCCGATTGCCGCCGATCTCACTACGTTCTGACACCGCAGATGCTCCTTGTGCTCTGTGATCATGGGAGGAAGCCAGCGTATCGAACCCCGGTCAGAGTGTTCGATGCGGATTACGCACTGCGAGGGAGCCCCGTGGACATCGTCCGTCACATCATCAATGGAGCAGAGACCGCCGACGCGGCACGCACGGGCCAGGTCTTCGACCCCGCCACCGGCGAGGTGACGAAGCAGGTCGCTTTCGCCTCGACGGCCGAGGTCGACGAGGCGATCGCCGCCGCGGCATCCGCTCTGCCCGCCTGGCGCGAGACGAGTCTCATCAAGCGCGCCGACGTGTTCTTCCGTCTGCGCCAGCTGCTCAAGGAGCGCACGCCCGAGCTCGCCGCGATCGTCACCTCGGAGCACGGCAAGATGCTCTCGGATGCCGCGGGCGAGGTCTCGCGCGGCATCGAGAACGTCGAGTTCGCCGCCGGCCTCGTGCACCTGCTCAAGGGCGAGCGCAGCGAACAGGTCTCGCGCGGGGTCGACGTGCACTCGGTCAAGCAGCCCGTCGGTGTCGTCGCCGCGATCACGCCGTTCAACTTCCCCGTGATGGTGCCGCTCTGGATGGTCGCCTCGGCGATCGCGTGCGGCAACACGGTCGTGCTCAAGCCGAGCGAGAAGGACCCGTCGGCGGCCGTCTGGATCGCGAAGCTCTTCCAGGAGGCGGGCCTTCCCGACGGCGTGCTCAACGTCGTGCACGGCGACAAGGAGGCCGTCGACGCTCTGCTCGAATCGCCGCGTGTGAACGCGATCAGCTTCGTCGGCTCGACCCCCATCGCCCGCTCGATCTACCAGCGCGCCGCGAACGCGGGCAAGCGCGTCCAGGCTCTCGGTGGAGCGAAGAACCACATGGTCGTGATGCCGGATGCCGACATCGACGCCGCTGCCGACGCCGCGATCTCGGCCGCCTACGGCTCGGCCGGTGAGCGCTGCATGGCGGTCTCGGTGCTCGTCGCAGTGGGCGACATCGCCGACGACCTGGTGGCCGCCATCGCCTCGCGCATCGGCGGCCTCACGATCGGCGCGGGCACGGATGCCGCGAGCGAGATGGGTCCGCTCATCACCCGCGAGCACCGCGATCGCGTCGCCTCGTACGTAAAGGGAGCCGCCGACGAGGGTGCGACGGTCGTGGTCGACGGCACGACGACGCAGTTCGACTCGGAGGGCTTCTTCATCGGAGTCAGCCTGATCGACCAGGTCGCCCCCGGCATGAAGGTGTACGACGACGAGATCTTCGGTCCGGTGCTCTCGGTCGTGCGCGTCGAGACCTACTCCGAGGCCGTCGAGCTCGTCAACGCGAACGCCTACGGCAACGGCACGGCGATCTTCACGCGCGACGGCGGCACCGCCCGCCAGTACGAGTTCGACATCGAGGTCGGCATGGTCGGCGTGAACGTGCCGATCCCCGTGCCGATCGGCGCCTACTCTTTCGGCGGTTGGAAGGACTCGCTGTTCGGCGACTCGCACATCTACGGCCCCGAGTCGGTGCACTTCTACACTCGGTCCAAGGTGGTCACCACTCGTTGGCCCGACCACACGCCCTCGCAGATCGACCTGGGCTTCCCGAGCAACCACTGAACGCTCAGAGAGAGACACGAGACATGACGAACTTCACCGACCGCCATGGCGCATCGCACCCGCTGCCTGCCCCCGAGGCCGAGGCGCAGGTGCGCGCGGACGACCGCGGCCACGTCTTCCACTCCTGGAGCGCCCAGGGCCTGATCGATCCGCTCCCCGTCGCCGCGGGAGAGGGCTCGACGTTCTGGGACTACGCCGGCAACGCCTACCTCGACTTCTCGAGCCAGCTGGTGAATCTGAACCTCGGGCACCAGCATCCCGATCTGGTCGCAGCGATCCAGCAGCAGGCCGGGCGTCTGTCGACGATCCAGCCCGCGATGGCCAACGACGTGCGGGGCGAGCTCGCCCGACTCATCGTCGAGGTCGCGCCCGAGGGCTTCGAGAAGGTCTTCTTCACGAACGGCGGCGCCGAGGCCAACGAGTACGCGGTACGCATGGCGCGTCAGTCGACGGGTCGCCACAAGGTGCTCTCGATGTACCGGAGCTACCACGGGTCGACCTCGACCGCGATCTCGCTGACGGGCGACCCCCGCCGGTGGGCGAACGGCTCACCGGACTCGGGCGCCGTGCGGTTCTTCGGCCCCTACCTCTATCGCTCGCCGTTCCACGCCGAGACTCCCGAGCAGGAGTCCGAGCGCGCACTCGCCCACCTCGAGCAGACGATCCAGCTCGAGGGCCCGCAGACCATCGCAGCGATCATCATCGAGACCGTGGTCGGCACGAACGGCGTGCTCGTGCCGCCGCCCGGCTACCTGCCGGGCGTCCGCGAGCTGTGCGACCGCTACGGCATCGTCTACATCGCCGACGAGGTCATGGTCGGCTTCGGCCGTCTCGGCGAGTGGTTCGGCATCGACGCCTACGACGGCCGCCCGGACCTCATCACCTTCGCCAAGGGCGTGAACTCGGGCTACGTGCCGCTCGGCGGCGTCGTGATCTCGGAGCGCATCGCGAAGGCGTTCGCCACCACGCCCTTCGCCGGCGGACTGACGTATTCGGGCCACCCGCTCGCGTGCGCGGCGGGTGTCGCGACCTTCGAGGTGTTCCGCCGCGACGGCATCCTCGAGCGCGTGCGCGACCTGGGCGAGCGCATCGTCGAGCCGACGCTGCGCCGCTGGGTCGACACCCACCCGAGCGTCGGCGAGGTGCGCGGCCGCGGCCTGTTCTGGGCGGTCGAGCTCGTGCGCGATAAAGAGACGCGCGAGCCGCTCGTGCCGTTCAACGCGAGCGGAGCGGATGCTGCGCCGGTCGCCGCCTTCGCCGCCGCTGCGAAGAAAGCCGGCGTCTGGCCGTTCACGCACTTCAACCGCATGCACGTGGCGCCGCCGCTCGTGATCACCGAAGACGAGCTCGTGCGCGGTCTCGCTGTACTCGACGAGGCTCTCGCCGTCGCGGACGAGGCAGCAGCGAACTGACATCGGGTGCTGCTCCGAGTCCGCGGTATCTCAGCATCCAATTCGGCATAGTGCTGACGGCTGAGACTCAGGCAGGGGCATACTGATCGCGTGTTGACGACGGCGTCAACCGTTGAGAACGGAGAAACGATGTCTTACTCAATGAGAACCAAAGCCTTGTCGGGAAGACTCAGCCGACGCGTTGGTCGAGCTGTGGTCGCCATCGGTGCTGTACTCGCCCTCAGCGGCGGCACACTCGTTGGAACCGCTTCCGAAGCGCAGGCCGCAGGCTGCACGGCCGGAGTGATCTGCGGCTGGGTGTATAACAGCAGCGCCTCAACAGCGAGCATCAGAGTAGGTACTGACTGGAACGGGTCGACAGTGACTGGGTCCACCGCATATGTCGGACGAGGATCATTCTCGACGGCCGGAACTGATTGGGACGCGTTCTATGTGCCAGCCGGGTACTGCGCCAGGGCATTTCGCCCCGCGGGCAAAGGAGCGGTTCAGCTCGGCACCACTAACCGAATCGGCCTCACAGGAAAATGGGTCAAGGTTGACAATCTCGGCGCCCACGTGGTTCTGAAGAGCGGCGTCTGCGGTTAAACAAGAAGAGCGCGACGGGACCTGCCCTACTTGCGGTCGAAGTCGAACGCCTTGAGCAGCTCGGCGACAGCCTTGTCGCGCTCCTCCCCGCCCTCGTCGAACATGTGCGTCACGTGCGTGCGCAGATGATTCTCGAGCAGCAGGCGGTTCAACGACTCCAGTGAGCGCTGGATCGCGCGGGACTGCGTGATGATGTCCATGCAGTACTCCTCGTTCTCGATCATCCGCGCGACGCCGCGCATCTGACCTTCGAGGATGCTGGTGCGGTGCAGGGCGCGCTTCTTGATGTCTTCGATCACGCTTCGAGGGTACTCGGATCCTGCCTCGGTCAGCCCGAGAACGGGTTGAGGACGGCGAGTCCCGGGATGTCGAAGTCCTTCTCGTTTCGGGTGACGAGCGTCAGTCCGTGGTGCAGCGCGGTGGCCGCGATGAGCGAGTCGGCCCACGGACGACGATCCGGAACGTTGAGAGCGGCGCACGTGCGCGCGATCTGCGGAGAGATCGGAAGGATGCGAGAGCCGAGCCCGAGGCGGAGCGCGTCCAGCCACCGCCGGAGCGCGCCCGCCTGACGCGGATCCCGTCGCTGAAGTCCGAGCACACCGACTTCGAGCTCGTAGTCCGTGATGACGCTCATATGGAGCGCCTCCGGCGCCCCGCTCTCCATCCACGTCAGCGCGGCGACGCCGAGCCCGGTTCCGCGCCTCGCTTCGGAGAACGTGTTCGTGTCGATCAAGTACATCAGTCAGAACTCGATCGGAGGACGACCGAAATCGTTCTTCCGGTCTGCGACGATCTGGTCGATGATGCGGTCGAACTCGCCGTCGTCCCCCGCGAGGTCATCCGCCGGCATCGCAAGGAACTCGAGAATCGATCGGGGTCGATTCGGGGCGAGCCGGGTGTATTCCTCGATCGAGAGCAGCACGTAGGCGGGCTCGCCCCGCTTCGTGATCATCACGGGCTGGTCCTCGGCGACGCGCTGCGCGCGTGCGACGGATTGATTGAACTCTCGAGCGGTCATGGTGAACACGATGCACCTCACTTCGGAATGTAGTGAGAGTACTACACAAGCGCAGGCTCTCGAAAGGACGGCGGACTCGGCGGCGCAGGCCGACCCGAGTGAGAACTCCCCGTGAAAGGATGACGTCATGCCGCGAACCCCGATGGCGCTCCTGTCGCCCGCAGACCAGGTACGACTTCGCGCTCTCCGACGGATGAAGGCGGTGGCTCTCGGAGCCCTGATCTTCATGGCGATCGCGTTCGTCATCGCGTTCGCGTTCCAGGAGCGGCAGCCGTGGCTGGGCTACGTGCGTGCCGCCGCCGAGGGCGGCATGGTCGGCGCTCTCGCCGACTGGTTCGCCGTGACGGCGCTCTTCCGCAGGCCGTTGGGTCTGCCGATTCCGCACACCGCGATCATCCCGAACCGCAAGGACGAGATCGGCCGCACGCTGGGTGAGTTCGTCGAGACGAACTTCCTCGAGGCGAGCGTCGTGCGCACCAAGCTCGCCAGCACCGCGATCGCGAAGCGGGCCGGCGAGTGGCTGCGTGAGCCGACCCACGCCGAGCGCGTGGGCGCGGAGGGCGCGACGATCGCGACCGCCGTGCTCAACGCCCTGAGCGACGACGACGTGCGCGACCTCATCACCGACCTCGCCCGCGAGCACCTCGTCTCGCCCGAATGGGGTCCGCCTGCTGGAGCCTGGCTCGAGAAGATCGTCGAGGCGGATGCCCACCACGGAGCCGTCGACCTCGCCGCCGACAGCATCGCCCGGTGGCTGGACGCCAACGCCGAGTCGTTCTCGGGGCTCATCTCGCGAAGGCTGCCGGGGTGGGTGCCGAAGCTCGCGCACCGCTTCGTCGACGACACCGCCTACAACGAGGCCGTCAAGTTCGTGCGCGCCGTGCAGGCCGATCCGAAGCATCCGGCCCGCATCGCCGTCGACGGGTACCTCGCCCGCCTCGCCGACAGCCTGCAGAACGACCCGGAGACCAGGGCGAAGCTCGAGAACGCGAAGTCGTCGCTGTTCGACAGCCCACGGGTCGGCGCCCTCGCGGCCGAGGCTTGGAACACGGCCAAGAACGGACTGCTCGCCGCCCTCGCCGACCCCGAGAGCGGGCTGCGGGTGCGCGCGGCTCAGGCTCTGCAGGAGATCGGCGAGCGACTGACGACGGATGCCGCGCTGCAGCACCGCGTCGACACGTGGGTGTCGGATGCCGCCGTGTTCCTCGTCGACCGCTACCGCCACGACATCGCATCGATCATCACCGACACCGTCGAGCGCTGGGATCCGGTCGAGACGACCGAGAAGATCGAGCTCATGGTCGGCCGCGACCTGCAGTACATCCGCCTGAACGGCACGTTCGTCGGCGCCCTCGCGGGCCTCGCGATCTTCACGATCGCCCATCTGCTGATCCCCGGGGTCTGATCGGGCGACACCCGTCGGACGGATGCTCCCGATCCAGGTGCAGTTGCTAGGGTCCTCACCTATGGCCGCCGACGACGCATCCACCGCTTCACATCGCAGGCACGCTGGCGGGGGCTCGTGGCAGCGAATAGTCGCAACGCTCTCCGTGGCGGTCAGCGGCATCATCGCCTTCGTCCTCGCCGGCTCCGCCCTGGATCTCGTGCGGGAACAGTTGCACCACAACTGCGGGATGCAGCCGCCGGGCTCCGAGGGAGCGGGCACCTGGATCTGCAGCGACGGGATCGGATACCTCGGCATCGCAGGCATCCTCGGTATGGGGTGGCTCGCTGTCGTGCTCTCCGGCTGCGTCATCGCCCTGCTCGTCCGCCCCTCTCGACAGGCGCGTCCGACGCTCGTGATCCTCGCAGCAGTGTCCACCGCGTGGGTCCTCGGGCTGACCTGGTACGGGTCGACGACGCAGGTTCAGGATCAGTACGCACCGATGACGGGCGCCGAGTACTGGCTGGAGGCGGTCGGCCCTGCGGCCGTCGTCAGCGTGCTCGGCATCGCGGCGGGACTGCTCAGCCTTGTGCCGACGGGGCCCCTCTCGTGGATTCTGGGGGTCGTCGCGACAATCCTGCTGATCGTCGCGACTGTGCTGCAACCAGGGCTGAGCCTCAACCTCATCCCACCCGTGGGGCTACTTGCCGCAGCGAGCATCCGCGCGATCGGCGTCGACACCATCGCAGGCCAGCGGTCTCGACGGCCTCGACGAACAGGAGCCATGCGCGGGGGAACCGGCGCCATTCGACCCGACCGGAAGTAGGACCCGAGCGTCGACGAGACGGCACCCGCCCGCGAGCGGGAACGTTCGCCCGACCTGACGCTCCGGTCAGAGGAACAGGGGCAGCAAGGATCCGACGAGGCCGATCGCGCCCACGCCGACGAAGACGCTCCCCAACGTCATGATGACCCGGCGCAGATGCGGCGGATCCCCCACACGAGCGCGCGCGGGATCGTTCGCACTGACGACTCCCGCGGCCCAGCCCTCATCCGGGGTCGCGAACTCGTCACGCCGCAACGGCCTCTCGTGAAAGTCGCCTGCGGCGAACCAGCGGGCGAACACAAAGCCGTCGCGCTCGACGATCGCGATCTCGATGCTGCGCCACGGTCCTTCGATCGCGCGGATCAGCATGGCCAGCAGGAGCAGCGGCAACCCGAGCCCCAACCCGACCCATGACAGCACCTCGCCGACGAGAGCGAGGGTGTCCAGAGCATCCATGGCTCCATCGTAGAGTCGTCGATCTCCTGGGCCTGGCCGGTCTCCTGACCTTCATGGTGATGGAGTCGCGACGGCGCAGAGCGTCGTGGAGGCTGCGCGACCAGCAGCCGCGGTCTGCGCGCCGCGAGATCAGCGGGTAGTGAGGCCCGCGAGCATCTCGAGCACGCAGAGCGCCGCGAGCCTGACGGTGCGCATGTCGTCGGTGTCGGCGGTCGCGTCGACCTCGGCGATGTCCGCACTGACGACGCGCGGATCCGTGACGATCGAGCGGACGAGCATGCGCAGCTCCCACGCCGCGAAACCGCCGGGAACGCTCGCCGGGCACCCGGGCGCTGCGGCCCGATCGGCGGCGTCGACGTCGACATCGAGATGGATGCGAGCGGCGGCGCCGGCTCCCGCGATGCTCGTCGCCTCGGCGACGACGTCGTCGATGCCCCGGCGCCTGACCTCGTCGAGCGTGATCACCCGGATGCCCCACTCCGCGGCGCGCGTAGCGTAGGCGGCGGAGTTCGCGAAGTCCGCGATTCCGATCTGGACGATCCGTGTCGGGTCGATCCGCTCGCCGTCCGGGGCATCCTCGATCAATCGCCGCACAGGCGACCCGTTCGAGACACCGTCGCGCAGGTCGAAGTGCGCATCGATCGTGATCAGCCCGGTGGCACCAGCCCCTCGCGCGACCGGGTAGGTCAGCGCGTTGTCGCCTCCGAGCGCGATCACGAGACGCACGGATTCGGCGAGCTCATGCACGCGCGCGACGCTCGCCGCGATGCCGGCCTCGCCGTCGGGCTCGGCCACATCCCCGGCGTCGAGCACGCGCAGCGCCTCGCCGAGATCGACGACCGGCGGCCCCATGAGCGTCGCGCTGTAGCGGGTCAGCGCCTCCCGGATCGCCGAGGGCGTCGCATGCGCGCCGGTCGGCGACAGCGAGGTGCGCCAGGTGGGGACGCCGACCAGCACGGCATCCGCGTCGTCTCCCGCGGCGAAGGCAGGCCAGGAACCGGCGCGCGGCCAGAGGTCATCGTGCGAGAGAGCCATGGTTCTCCGTTCCTGAAATGGTCGCGGGCGCCGCGAGGACCGCGACCGCGACGCCGTCCTTCCACACCTGATCGACGAGCGGCACTCCCGGTCGATACGCGAGATGGATGCGCGTGGGTGCGCTCAACAGCACGAGGTCTGCGCGCGCTCCCACCGCGATCACGCCGACGTCGTCGCGTCGCAGCGCCCGCGCTCCTCCGGCGGTCGCCGCCCACACGGCCTCGGCGGGGGTCATGCCCATGTCGCGCACCGCGATCGCGATGCAGAACGGTATGGAGGACGTGAAACTCGAACCAGGGTTCGTGTCGCAGGCGAGTGCCACCGTGACACCTGCATCGATCAGTCGTCGCGCGTCGGGATACGGCTGCCTGGTCGAGAACTCGACGCCCGGCAGCAGCGTGAGCACCGTGTCCGAGACGGCCAGCGCCTCGATGTCGTCGTCGGTCAAGTAGGTGCCGTGATCGATGGAGGCGGCGCCGAGCTCGACGGCGAGGCGCACCCCGTCGCCCGGCCCCAGCTGGCTCGCGTGTACTCGGGGCATGAGGCCCTTCGCGACGCCGGCCTCGAGCACGCGCCGCGACTGCTCAACCGAGAAGGCGCCGGTCTCGCAGAACACGTCGATCCATCTCGAATGTGGGGCACAGGCGTCGAGCATTGGACCCGTCACCAGATCGACGTACTCGTCGGCACGGTCGGCGTATTCGGCCGGAACGACGTGCGCCCCGAGGAACGTGACCTCCGGCGTGACCTCGGCGGCAAGTGTCACGAGCCGCTCTTCATCCGTGACGCTGAGCCCGTATCCGCTCTTGATCTCGACCGTCGTCGTGCCCTGCGCGAGCAGCTCGCGCATGAAGCCGCGCAGGCGCTCGCGCAGTTCATCGTCGCTCGCCGCTCGCGTCGCGGCGACGGTCGAGCGGATGCCACCCGCGGCGTACTTCTGCCCCGCCATCCGCGCCTCGAATTCGGCGGCACGGTCTCCACCGAACACGAGGTGGCTGTGGCTGTCGACGAACCCGGGAATGACCGCGCGACCACCGGCGTCGATGATGTCGTCGGCTTCCCGCGCAGCATCCGGTGCATCGGCAGCGAAGCCGACCCAGGCGATCCGCCCGCCGTCGATCAGCACGGCCGCATCGTGCAGCGTGCCCAAGCAGTCTCCGTCCGGTGAGCCGACGTTGGTCGTCAGCTCTCCGATGTTTGTGATCAGTGAGGTGCTCACAGCATCGGCACCTTCAGGCCGCGCTCGCGGGCGATGTCGCGGGCGTGCTCGTATCCGGCGTCGACGTGGCGCATGACTCCGGTGCCCGGGTCGTTGGTCAGCACGCGTTCGAGCTTCTCGGCGGCCAGCGCCGACCCGTCCGCGACGCTGACCTGGCCGGCGTGGATCGAACGCCCGATGCCGACTCCGCCGCCGTGGTGCAGAGACACCCACGAGGCGCCGGATGCCGTGTTGAGCAGCGCGTTCAGCAGCGGCCAGTCGGCGATGGCGTCCGATCCGTCTTTCATGGCCTCGGTCTCGCGGTAGGGCGACGCGACGGATCCGGAGTCGAGGTGATCTCGGCCGATCACGATCGGCGCCGACAGCTCACCGGACGCCACCATCTCGTTGAACTTGAGGCCGGCGAGGTGGCGCTCCTTGTATCCGAGCCAGCAGATACGCGCGGGCAGCCCTTCGAAGTGCACTTTCTCGCCCGCCTTCTCGAGCCATCGGTGCAGGGCCTTGTCGTCGGGGAAGAGCTCGGCGATCGCGCGATCGGTCTTGTAGATGTCCTCGGGGTCGCCCGAGAGAGCCGCCCAGCGGAAGGGCCCACGGCCCTCTTCGAACTGCGGGCGGATGTACGCAGGCACGAAGCCGGGGAACTCGAACGCCCGGTCGAAACCGCCCAGCTTCGCCTCGGCCCGGATCGAGTTGCCGTAGTCGAAGACCGCGGCCCCGGCATCCTGGAACGCGACCATCGCCGCCACGTGCTGTGCCATCGATTCGCGAGAGCGGCGGGTGAACGCCTCGGCATCCCGCTCGGCCTCAGCCTTCCAGTCGGCCACCGAGATGCCCACCGGCAGGTAGGCGAGCGGATCGTGAGCGCTGGTCTGGTCGGTGACGATGTCGATCGGCACGCCCCGGCGCAGCAGCTCGGGGAAGACCTCTGCCGCGTTGCCGACGACGCCGACCGAGAGCGCCTCGCCGGCCTGCTTGGCTGCGACGACCCTGGCGACGGCCGCATCGAGGTCGGTCGTGTACTCGTCGAGGTATCCGTGCTGCACCCGGCGCGCGAGGCGCGACTCGTCGACATCGACGATCAACACGGCCCCGTCGTTGAGGGTGACGGCGAGCGGCTGCGCACCGCCCATGCCTCCGGCGCCGCCGGTGAGGGTCAGCGTGCCCTTGAGCGAGTCCCGGCCGAGCGAGCGGGCGACGGCCGAGAAGGTCTCATAGGTGCCCTGCAGAATGCCCTGGGTTCCGATGTAGATCCACGACCCGGCGGTCATCTGGCCGTACATGATCAGACCGAGCTCTTCGAGCTTGCGGAACTCGGGCCAGGTCGCCCAATCGCCAACGAGGTTCGAGTTGGCGATCAGCACGCGGGGTGCCCACTCGTGCGTGCGGAAGACGCCGACGGGCTTTCCCGACTGCACGAGCAGGGTCTCGTCGGGCTCGAGCTCGTCGAGGGTGCGGACGATCGCGTCGTACGCCTCCCAGCTGCGAGCAGCCTTTCCGGTGCCGCCGTACACGACGAGATCTTCGGGGTGCTCGGCGACCTCGGGATCGAGGTTGTTCATGAGCATCCGCTTGGCCGCTTCCGCACCCCAGCTCTTGGCGGTGCGCTGGTTGCCGCGGGCAGCGCGGACCGTGCGGGATCCGCCGGGCGTCGCGGATTCGGGGGCCGTGGTCGATTCGGGGGTCGTGGTGTCAGTCATTCGCGTGCTCCTTTGCGATGCGGGCGACGGCGCCGGACTGCACGAGTGCGGTCACGGCCTCCATGTCTGGTGAGAGGAAGCGGTCGGGTCCGGGACCCGCCGCGACGGTGCGGACGAGATCGCGCACGGCGCCGGTCGCAGGGCCCGCCTGCAACGGCGCGCGCAGGTCGAGGGCGCGGGCGCCGGTGAGGATCTCGATCGCGAGCACGCGGCCCAGTCCGTCGATCGCGCGGCAGAGCTTGCGAGCCGCCGACCACCCCATCGACACATGGTCCTCCTGCATGGCCGACGACGGGATGGAGTCGACGGATGCCGGAACGGCGAGGCGCTTGAGCTCCGACACGATCCCCGCCGCAGCGTACTGCGCGATCATCAGGCCCGAGTCGACACCGACCTCATCCGCGAGGAAAGGCGGCAAGCCGTGACTGCGCGCGGGGTCGAGGGCGCGGTCGGTGCGACGCTCCGAGATCGAGGCGACATCGGCGACCGAGATCGCGAGGAAGTCGAGGACAGCAGCGACCGGTGCTCCGTGGAAGTTGCCGTTCGACTCGATGCGGCCGTCGACGGTGATCACGGGGTTGTCGATCACGCTCGCGAGTTCACGGTCGGCGATCATCGCCGCGTAGCTCATGGTGTCGCGCGCGGTTCCGTGCACCTGCGGCGAGCAGCGCAGTGAGTAGGCGTCTTGCACACGGCCGTCCTCCGGGCCCTTGTGGCTGTGCACGATCGGCGAGTCGCCGAGGAACGACCGCAGGTGGGCGGCGGATACAGCTTGCCCTGCCTGGGGGCGGAGCGCCATGAGGTCGGCCGCGAACACGGCATCCGTGCCGAGCTGCGATTCGACCGACATCGCCGCCGCCATGTCGGCGGTGAGCAGCAGCGTCTCGAGATCGTGCAGCGCCAGAACGAGCATCCCGAGCATCCCGTCGGTGCCGTTGATGAGGGCGAGCCCCTCCTTCTCGACGAGAGTGAGGGGTTCGATGCCGGCGGCGGCCAGAGCATCGGATGCCGGGATGAGCGTGCCCTCGGCGTCGCGGACTTCGCCCTCTCCCATCGTCGCGAGTGCGATGTGGGCAAGAGGGGCGAGGTCGCCGGAGCAACCGAGCGAGCCGTACTCGCGCACGACCGGGGTGATCCCCGCGTTGAGCAGCCCCGCGTATGTCTCGACCACGATGGGGCGGACGCCCGTGCGGCCCGAGGAGAGCGTCTGCAGCCGAAGCAGCTGCAGACCGCGAACGACCTCGCGCTCGACCTCGGCGCCGGTGCCGGCGGCGTGCGAGCGGATGAGGCTCGCCTGCAGCTGCAGGCGGCGGTCGGGCGCGATGAAGGTCGTGGCGAGTGCGCCGAAACCGGTGGACACCCCGTAATGCGGGTGCGGGTCGGCCGCGAGTCCGTCGATGACCCGCCGGGTCTCGGCCACCCGGACGAGGGCCTCGGGGCTGATGGTGACCATGGCGCCGTGGCGGGCGACCGCGACGACATCGGCGTGGCTCAGGGGGGCATCGCCGACGAAGACGGAAGGCAGTTCGCTCATGTGTCGATTCCACACCCGACGGGTCGCGCGCGACAGGCGATCGTGGGATCCTGTGTCTGTGATCCCAGACAATGCGGAGACCGCCGCCCAGGTGCCTGCGGCCCAGAACACCCTGCGGATCCTCAGCTATCTGGCGGGGCGACCCGCACCCGTCGCTGCGTCGGCGATCGCGCGCGAGCTCGAGCTGCCCCGGTCGACCGTCTACCACCTGCTCACCACCCTCGCGGCGCACGGCTTCGTGCTGCACATGAAAGAGGATCGGCGCTGGGGTCTGGGCACCTCGGCCTTCGAGCTCGCTGGCGGATATGCGCGGCAGCAGCCGCTCGCGCGGATCGGGCGGCCCCTCGTCGCCGGTCTTTCAGATCGTCTTGGCGAGAGCACGCACCTCGCGGTGATGAGCGGCGGCGACGTGCTCTACATCGTCGAGGAGCGCGCGCCGCGGAGGCAGGCTCTCGTCACGGATGTCGGCGTCCGCCTCCCCGCGCATCTGACCGCCTCGGGGCGGGCCATGCTCGCGGCGCTGCCTCGAGAGCAGGTGCGGGCGCTATATCCGAGTGCGTCCGCATTCCCGGATCGCACGGGACTCGGTCCGCGAAAGCCGGGCGAGCTGCGTGAGCTGCTGCGCATCGTGAGGGAGCGCGGCTATGCGACCGAGGACAGCGAGGTAGCCGATGGACTGCGCAGTGTGGGCGCCGTCGTCCGCGATCACGCCGGTTGGCCGGTCGCCGCGGTCGCAGTGACCTGGGCGGGCGGTGAGCTCGATGAGGCAACTCTTGCAGGTGCGGTGATCGAGACCGCCGCAGTGCTCGAGTCCCGCCTGAAACGCTGAGGTGAAGGTCGGCCTGCGGTGTGTGCAGCCATCACGAATACACATCGTCGTTCGGATGCGGTTGCGGTTGCGGTTGCGGTTGCGTGGAAACGCACGTTAACGCAGAAAAGCCACCCAACATTGGGTGGCTTTTCTGTTTAAAAGAAGTCCGGCGGTGTCCTACTCTCCCACAGGGTCCCCCCTGCAGTACCA